>CAYHMS010000011.1:0-15364 GCA_964357805.1 uncultured Candidatus Saccharibacteria bacterium
TCAGAGTTTCGCCTATCAGTACACCGCTGATTTTGAGTGCTCCAATTGCCAGAGTATTAATGCCGATAACCTCTCCGGACTGATTTACTAAAGGACCACCGCTGTTGCCTGGGAGTATCTGCGCGGATATTTCAAGGTATGTTGTACCGTCTATCTTTTGTCGACGTGACAAGGTGCCGTCCTTAAATGCAACGTCGCCTTCAATCCCTAATGGATACCCAAATGTAAAGACAGGATCTCCTTGTTCGACTAAATCAGAATCTCCTAGAAATGCAGCCGAAAGATTTGTCGCACTAATCTTTAATAAAGCTAGGTCAATATTTTCATCACGACCAACAACAGTACCGTTGAAAGACCCTCCATTGGCTAGCTTAACTGTCGCGGAGTTTACGCCCGAGACAACATGTGCGTTTGTGAGTATGTAGCCATCCGCGCCGACTACGACTCCACTTCCCGAGCCAATTGTGGTTTCTATATATACAACTGAGGGCTTCACACGAGCAATAATATCTTTGTTCTTGAGAATTTTACTCGCCTCTAAAAGTTGCGCCTTATTCTCACTAACAAGATTTTTATATTGTTGAGGATTCTCTGCTTTTAGAGTACTAACTGGAGGATTCACTGGTGTAGTTTTCGGGACCGACTGCTGTTTTTCTAGAAGAGCAAGCTGTTTTTTAATATCTGCCAATTCATCTGAGACGTTTTTCGAATCAGTACTTGAAGCCACAATTTCAGACTTTTTATCTATAATACCCTGTAATTTATTTATGGACTTTAGTAATTTACCTTGATAAGCAACAAGATTTTCTTCTCTAAATATAGGCTGTTGATCTTGTGGCAAACTCTCATACAACGATACTAAAGTTCCCCAATGTTCTTCGTGTCTATTCTCAAAAGAGATTAAGAAGCCAGTCTTTTTTGCATCGTCCTTAATGTTATCAAATGATTCAAACGATCTGGAAATATCTTTTGTAAATTCATTCCCAGCTTTTATAGCCGCTTTTTGGTTGTCTCCGGATGCTTTAATCTCTGCAATTCGTTCATCTGCAAACAGAGTACTTTTCTTTGCCTTTTCATATGGGTCTAATGTAAAAAAGAGACTGATTTTTTCACTAAGTAAATCAAGAGAATAGAAAATACTGTCTGGCTTTATTCCCGCTGTTGTTTCTGCTGATGCAGAGAAAGGCAACGCAAAAGCGAGTGTAAAAAACAATACTGAAAATATTCCCACCGACTTTTTCATAGTAATTTCATTTCATCAATAATCCTCTGGCGTGTCTTGAGAGCAACACAAAACCCGCCACAAGGGTGGAAGCTTGCGCCTCCCATAACGGTTTCCCGCTACGGCCGATCAAAGCAACACCTTATGACGGGTTTTCTAGCTTTGATCGGACTTCTTGCCATGCCGTCCTTACGGGCAGTTTAGGCAACTTAACGATAGCACAAATGTCGAGAAAGGTGGAAAGGCTTGCAAAAATACTGTATAATATGTCCATTGAATCATTGATTCTTATCAACTATTTTTTAACGTATGAAAGGTGGATACAGAGACGGTGCAGGGAGGAAGAAAGGTTTTGCTGCTCTAGAAGCTGAGAAGGCTCGTGAGTTTATTGCACAAGAAGTTTCAGCTTCTCTCGGGCCAATAATTAGTAACCTCATTGTCCAAGCTAAGAAGGGGAATATCCAAGCAACGAAAGAGTTATTTGATCGAGCGTGGGGTAGGTCTCAAACGCAAATCGCTCTCTCTGATGATCGACAAGCTCCTACTCCTATAATGTCGTTAGAGGTAGCGGAGAGTATCCAGCAAGCACTGGTGAAAGTCTATGGTGTAAAAAAGCTCGAGAACGCCGAGGTTGTCGCGTAAACGATAGAAACGATATTATTCCTGTCTTGTAGGAATCTTGGTTCCAACTGTGGGGCCGGAGAAACAATAGTGAGCGATAGTATGGGTTAAACACCTTGCTTGAATAGGTAAACCTCCTGCAAGAACGGTACTATCTGATTCCAATTAAGTAGTACCTCTGCAACCAGAAGCAAAAGTCCGGCAATCGCCGGACTTTTGCATTACATGGTTGCGGGGGAGCGAAGCGCCTGCACGCTTCGCGTCCGGAATCGAATGACGGAGCATGTTTTGGTCAGCAGACCAAAACGGCGAGTCTGTGCCCAGACCTTGCCGAACTGGTGAGGCGAGAGACGAGGGAGATAAGCGTAATCGCGGTCTGGCCCCCGCAACACGGTTGTGACGCCAGGAACCAGCACCGACAGGCATCAAAATCAGTACTGTACCGCCCCGGGTGTTCACCAGAAAAAGCTCGCAAATACACTGCGAGCTTTTTCTGTTATGTAGCAAATTCAACGTATTTCCAGTTCGATTCCTTTTCTCGTATTCGGTCATGTTTCGTGTTGCAGTCACTCCCAAATTGATCCGGTTTTGAGCAGGGGCGCGGGAATCGAACTGGCGAAACTCAATGTCTACAACAGTTCCTAATTTCCCGCTCCCTCTAGGGAGCAGGAATATCAAAACAGATTGTATAGACTATAATGAACCCATTCTATGGATACGCTTCTGCACAACCACTTAATTGACCGGCTCGCGCTCGCGAACGGATTTATATCCGGTGTCGCGCTCTATCCGCAGGTGTGGGTAGTCCTCTCGAGCGGGTCTACGGTCGGCGTCTCCCTGCCGACGTTTCTTCTTATCCTTTTCAACAGTGTCGTCTGGCTACTCTACGCTATTCACCGAGGTCTTATCTCGCTTGGCATTGCATCAGTTCTTAATATTGTAGCGAGCAGCATTCTTATTTTCTCTATAATAACCTTATAAATAAGAGTCGTGTGGCATTTGTTGGCCGTGGGAGGTCGCTAGAATGGTATCCTGTAACTATTATGGCGCTTTCTTGGTACGCGGAAGATTTACCGACCATCTGTAAAGAACTTCAAACAAATGAAGCAGGACTAAGCGCCAGCGAGGCCGCTCGGCGTCTAAAAGAAGACGGATTGAACGCCCTTCCCGAGACGAAACCCGACGGCTACCTGCTCATTTTCCTGAGGCAATTTCAGAGTCCACTTATCTATATTCTTCTTGTTGCAAGTGCCGCCGTGTTTTTCTTAGGAGAAGTAGCCGATGGATCCATTATACTCGCAGTGCTTTTGTTCAATGCGATAGTCGGCACCATCCAGGAAGGAAAGGCGCAGAACACACTTCGCGCGCTCAAGCGTTATATAGAAACGACAGCGACTGTTGTGCGCGAAGGGATAGAACTATCCATTCCTGACTACGAAGTGGTGCGAGGCGATATTCTCATACTGCGAGAAGGAGAAAAAGTACCTTCTGACGCTCGAATTATCGTTGCAAACGGACTCAAGATAGACGAGGCGTCGCTCACAGGAGAGTCCGAACCGGTCGGAAAGACAGCTGAAGTGATTGGTTCAAAAGAGCTCCAAGTCGCTGAGCAACGAAACATGGTATTCAAGGGAACCAATGTCGTTATCGGCAATGGTCAGGCGGTAGTCGTGACGACTGGCGTAAACACTGTTATCGGCACAATTGCGAAGGAAATTTCAGCGATTGATACGGAGATACCGCTCAAGGGGAATATACGCTCCCTTTCGCGAGCAATCATCACGGTAGTCGCGGTGATTAGCGCCACTCTTTTCATCCTCGGGTTACTGAAAGGCGAAAAAATCATTACCATCTTTGCGACGGTTGTTTCGCTTGCGGTGTCGGTCATTCCTGAAGGGCTTCCTATTGTCATCACACTCGTGCTTGCGACCGGTGTGTGGCGGATGTCGAAGCGCAACGCGCTCATAAAGAAATTGCAGGCCGTTGAAGCGCTCGGACAAGCGCGGATTATCGCGGTGGATAAGACAGGTACTATCACGAAAAATGAACTTGTCGTCCGTGAAATCTGGACGGACAGAAAGACATTTTCAATTGGCGGCATTGGTTACGAGCTGGAGGGCAATGTGATGATCGATGGGTCGGTCGTGGATGCCGCTAACCATCCCGAACTGCTTCTCGTGGGTAAAATGGCTGCGCTCGGTGCGAGCGCGCGAGTGGCCTTCTCTGAGGCGGAACAACGTTGGCGCGTGACGGGCGATCCCACCGAGGCGGCGATACGAGTTTTCGGAGAAAAAATCGGATTCAAGAAGGATGACTTGTTGCGAGAATCGCCGCTACTCTCCGAAATTCCATTTGACTACAAACTTAAATATCATGCCGCTTTATCCGGTGTAGAAGGAAATATCATCCTGATTGTGAGCGGCGCACCCGAATCGATTCTTGCATTGTGTACTCATGTCCGTCGCGATGGTAACAATCACTCAATGCAACATGCGGACCGAAAAGAGATTGAAGACATGCTCGCGAAAATGTCTGGGCGAGGGTTGCGGGTAGTGGCAGTGGCGATGCGAGAGAAATTCTCTGAATCTCTTGCACCAGAAGCGGTTCAGGAACTTACCTTCGTTGGCTTTTTCGGTATGCAAGACATCCTGCGTCCAGAAGTTGCCGATGCGATGGCACGAGCGTCCTCTGCTGGTATCAAAGTGGTGATGATTACCGGCGACTACACGCTCACTGCCCGCGCTATTGCTAAAGAAGCGGGTATTTGGCAGGAAGGCAATGAGCTATTAACTGGTGTGATGATAGACGAGATGTCGGATGATGAATTGAAAGTGCGGATCGCAAACGTCTCCGTTTTCGCGCGTGTCACGCCGGAGCATAAATTGCGAATTATCAACGCCTATAAAAAGCGCGGGGAGATAATCGCGATGACCGGTGATGGTGTTAATGATGCCCCCTCTTTGGTAGCTGCCGATCTTGGCGTGGCGATGGGCAAGATTGGAACGGAGGTTGCAAAGGAGGCAGCGGATATTGTGCTTCTAGACGACAACTTCGGTAGTATCATCTCTGCAGTTGAGGAAGGCAGAAGTATCTACAAAACTATCAAGAAAGTCATTTTGTATCTCTTCTCTACCAGCCTCGGTGAAGTGCTCACGATTACGGGGGCACTCATACTCGGATATCCGCTCCCGCTCCTTGCAGCACAAATCATTTGGCTCAACTTCGTTACCGACGGGTTCCTTGATGTTGCTCTTGCAATGGAGCCGAAGGAGAGTGGATTGCTTTCAGGCACGTTTGAGCGGCCGAAGAAGTATCTCGTCGATGGTCTTATGATGCGGCGCATGATTCTTATGGCGCTCCCCATGATGTTTGGCACACTCTTCCTGTTCCAGAAGTATTTCGAGTCAGACATGGGAAAGGCGTGGACGATTTCGCTCACACTACTCGCAGTTTTCCAGTGGTTTAATGCATGGAATTGCCGTTCCGAGAACAAATCGTTCTTTCAGATGGATTTCTTCTCCAATAAATACTTGCTTGGTGCTACCGCAATAGTCATATCTCTCCAGATGGTTGCGGTGTATACCCCATTCTTCCAGCGTTTCTTGCATACGGTACCGCTCACATTGTCTGAATGGGTGATGATTATAGTCGTAGCAACATCAATCATCTGGGTGGAGGAGATCCGTAAGTTCTTCTATCGCAGGAGAAATGTCGCGACACAACAGGTCGCTGTAGCGTAGAACTGGTTTTATGACGGGTACAGGAATCGAACTGAAAGTTTGAGTATATAAGCCGTAGAAAGTCCAGTTCGATTATGGACCCCGCAACACGGTTGTGACGCTAGCTGTGCCCGTCCGTAGCCTTGGCGAAGGAGGGGAATCAGTACCGACCCCCTCGGTCACCAGAAAAAGCGCCTAAATACACGAGGCGCTTTTTCTGTTATGTAGCAAATTCAACATATATCCAGTTCGATTCCCGCGCGGGTTTTTATATAAGAAATGTCACTTTCTCTTATATCGCGTTGAACGACCGCTGCCGATGCGTTCAATCATCTTGAGTCGCATGAGCTTTTGCAATGCCTGATTTACGGTCGGGCGCGGCACGCCTGCCGCGAGAGCAATCTCACCCGGGGTCACTGTGCCGGCTTGAGGAATATTCTTCCACACCGATTCCTGTTGCGGTGAGAGAAGTTGCTCGGTCTGTGCATGCGCAAGCAATTCAAGTGCCTGCTTCGATTGTGTCAGAAGCACATTCAGGAAGAACCGCATCCACGGCGTAATGTCCGCGGTATGGGATTTGAATGTCTGCTGGCTCTGGCGAAGCGCGAGGTAGTATTCGGCTTTATTGTCCTCGATAATTTTCTCGTGCGAGACATACGGCATATAGACATAGCCCTGCTGGAGGAGAAGCAGATTGGTGAGGACGCGAGAAAGCCGTCCATTGCCGTCTTCAAACGGGTGGATAGAGAGAAATTCCACGATAAAATTGCCAATGACAAGCAATGGATGGATTTTGCGTTCAATGATTGCCTGCTGTGTCCATTCCACGAGCTCCAACATTTCTTTTCCGGTCAGATACGCGGGCGTAGTGTCGAACAAGACGCCGACAGAATCTCCCGCTGCGTTTACCATCTCAACACGATTTTCTTTCTTTTTGTATTCGCCTCGATGTTCAGTATCTTTCTCGGCATGCTTCAAGAGCTCGCGATGGAAGAATTTGATCGTCCCCTCGGAGAAAGGGATGGACTGATACGAATCGAAGACATTCGTAAGCAATTCGTAGTATCCTTGCACCTCTTGTGTATCGCGACTTCGAAATCGTTTGAGCGACAAACCGCGCATGAGCTTCTCAACGTCCTTGTCCGAGAGTTCAGAACCTTCGATGCGCGTTGACGCGCCCGTCGAAGTGACGAGCACCGACTTCCGCAAGCGTGTAAGCACCTGCCGATCCAAGTCGGCACCTTCTACCCACTGCCCGCGAAGCTCATCTATCTGACGAATAAGTTCCGAGATTTCGTTCGGCAAGGAATGTATTCGGCTGTTGAATTTATCGTTCATAATCTTATGTGCTTGATACATCAGATTGTATAAGATTAGGCCATATTTTGCAACTGCATAGAGGTGTTAAATTATAAAATATCTAGTATTTAAGCCATATATGATACTTTTTGGATAAGTCCAGTCATAGTCTGGCGCCCCCAACACGGTTGTGACGCCGGAACCATTCCGGTCCCCGTCAAAGTCGGTACTGTACCGGCGCCCATGTTCACCCGAAAACCCGCGCATTTCCATGCGCGGGTTTTCGGCTATGTAGTAGATACAACATATATCCAGTTCAATTCCGACTCCCGTATTCGGCGACGTTTCGTGTCGCAATCACGTCGAAATTTACCCTCTTTCGAACAGGGGCGTAGGAATCGAACTGGCGATAATCAGCGTTTACTTCAGTTCCTACTTTCCGCCTGGGTGTATAGGGGCAGGGATTCCCGTCTCAAGCTATACTTAGGGAATATGAAGACCGAAATTGAGGCGAAATTCCCCGATGTAGATGTGGGGGTATTGCGGTCGGCATTAGAGACAAAAGGGGCGGTTCTTGAACATCCAGAAGTGCTGATGCGTCGTAAGAATTTCGATTACCCAGATCGGCGTCTAGAGAAAATGGGTGGCTGGATTCGGGTTCGTGATGAGAGTGATAAAGTCACGCTTAGCTACAAGCAATTAAACGATAGAACATTGCACGGTACGAAAGAGGTCAATGTGGTGGTGGATGATTTTGATAAAATCTGTCAATTTCTTGAAGCAATTGGGATGGCGGTAAAGGCCTATCAAGAAACCAAGCGAGAGAAGTGGAACTATAGGGGCATCGAAGTAACTATCGACACGTGGCCTTGGGTTCCGACATTCGTCGAGCTTGAGGGACCGACCGAGGAATTGGTGAAAGGAGTCGCAAGCGATCTTGGATTTGACTGGAACACGGCGATGCATGGGAGCGTAGAAACCATTTATCAAATGCACTTCGATTTCACCGAACAAGAAATAGATGGCTGGGAATCCATCACATTTATCACCCCGCCAGATTGGCTGCTAGCAAAGAAACTATAAAATCATGACCATCTCATACGACGATTTTGAAAAAGTAGATATCCGGGTGGGAAAGATACTTGAAGTGCAGGATTTTCCAGAAGCGCGGAATCCGGCGTTCAAGTTAAGAATTGATTTCGGTAAAGAGATCGGTATCAAGTCATCGAGTGTTCAGGCGATTGGCGCTCATACGAAAGAAGAACTACAGGGAATGCTCGTCTGCTGCGTGGTTAATTTTCCAATCAAGAAAATCGGCTCCTTCGAATCGGAAGTACTCACGCTCGGATTCAAGAACACGGCGGGCATCGGATGGGTACTAATTACGCCCGCCAAAGCGAGCATCGAGATTGGCAGTAAGTTACAATAAATTCATTATGGAAATTGGTATCTGGGGAGACAGTATTACTTACGGCGCAGGCGATAGCGAAGCGCTTGGTTGGGTAGGGCGACTGCGGAAATCGCTCGGAGAGTTGCTGCTCGAGTTGAAAACTATTCCTGAAAAACCAGGACGAGTGATTTTCTCACCTTTTGGATTGGGTATTCTTGATATGCAACTAGCAAAGTCTACATACGAGCAGGCCATGAAAGAGGGTAGAGGAACTCTAGTTGAGAATTTCATTCCAGAAAACTGGGACGAAAGACCTTTTTAATAAAAGACATATATTTGAGCACCTTCATACAACCAATCAAGCAAAGATTACTGGTTCAGTACCGGGGCCGAAATCAATCGCTTTGCTTGAAAAACAGGAGGAGTTGGAAAGTAATAATCGTTCCTATCCTAGGGGTATTCCTATTGCATTTGCGGAGGGGAAAGGAGCGATCATTGAAGATGTTGATGGCAATACTTACATAGATTTTCTTGCAGGGTGTGGCGTCTTTAATCTTGGACACAATAATCCCTACATACTTGATGCCGTGAATGGCCGAGGAGACTCTCTTACTCAGGCAGTTGATTTTCCAACAGAGGTAAAGATTGCATTCATGGAACGCTTGAATCAAGCCCTTCCAGAAACCCTTCGTGACAAGGTAAAAATAAATTTCGGTGGTCCCACTGGTTCAGACGCTGTTGAATCTGCCATCAAATTAGCTCGTATAGTCACAGATCGGCATTCCATAATTGCGTTTCAGGGCGGCTATCATGGGATGACCATGGGTGCACTTAGTGTCACTAGTAAACTCTCTTATCGAAAAGCGGCTCCGCCACTTATACCGGGAGTACATTTCATGCCATTTTGTAGTCCTTATCGTTGCCCATTTGCGCATGATGATGGACCATGTTCGGGAGAATGTGTACGATATTTTCAATACTGTCTTGAAAATCCTCACTCAGGAATTGATAAGCCAGCAGCGATTATCATCGAACCTGTGCAGGGTGAAGGTGGAACTTATATTCCTAGTCTGGGCTGGCTTGAACAGATAACCGACATTGCCCGAAAGAATGGAATCTTGGTTATATTCGATGAGATTCAATCTGGGTTTTATCGGACAGGAAAGCTGTTTTCCTTTGAACACACTGAAGCTGTTCCAGACATTATTACCATGTCGAAAGGTATTGGAGGAAACGGATACCCGCTCTCACTTATTTTGTATCGAAAGGAATTCGATGTATGGGAACCCGGAACGCATATTGGTACGTTTAGAGGTAATCAGATTGCTATGACAGCTGGATTAGTAGCTCTCGAATTTATAGAGAAGCATGACGTTGCCTCGTATGCCGCATCTCTCGGTAAGGAGATTGTTGAAAGTCTTGAGATTGTTCAAAAGACATCGCATCATATCGGTGATGTGCGAGGTATCGGTATGATGTTTGGTATTGAATTTGTTAAGGATAAGATGGCAAAAGAACCATTCCCAGAAGCTGCAAAACTCGTGAAGAAATTGTGCTATGAGAATGGTCTTATCGTTGAGCTTGGTGGCTATTACAGCAATGTCATACGCTTTTTACCGCCACTTATTCTTACAAAGACCATCGCGGAGAATGGTATAAAGATATTTGCTAAAGCAGTTCAGGAAATGGGAAAGACTATTTCGTAACAGGGTATACTGCAATAAGTTGACGGATTATCATATCTTCCCATGAAGTAATATATGCGGGTTTGAAGTCAAACCATACTCGCATAAAATCTTCTCGATCAAGTATACGTAAACCACCGGTTTCCGGATCTTGCAGATAAATATTTGCAACATCAAGCCCTACGACAACCGAATAGTGTCCATCTGGGACCTCGTCATCTTTGTAGTCAGTTCTACCTCGGGTAAACCAATTAACAATGACCGGGATGCCGCGTTCGAGCCATTGTTGAATTGAGTCGAATGAAGCGTTGTTTTCAATGTCGACTTTAAATCCATATGACTCAGCAGCCTCTTTGAGGTTGGTGTCATCTGTGCCAAGTTCAGGGTCACGTTTGCATCGAAGCGCAACCTCCTCCTCATTTTGTTCGTTGTTCCAATATCCAAGAACCATCTTGAGACTTGCTGGCCCACAGTAACCCCTTCCAAGTGTCTCTTGGAACGGTTTGACTGGAAGTAATTTTACTTTCTCCATATTAGTCAGTTTATCACCTAGTGCGCTTCTAAACTACTCTTCACTTGCTCTGTTAAAGAACGAGTATCATCAGAATCTTTTCCAATCACAATAATGCCAATCACAGGACGAGTTGAGCTCGTGAACGAGATGAGTACTCCGCGCTCCTCTTCATTCATTGGATACAGCAAATTGGAGAGAACGTGCAGTATCTCTTCTGATGATTGAGTCTTATTTTCATAACGAAACGAATCGTTGGAGAGTATATAGAATCCTTGTTCAGGATTAATATTAAGATGAGATATGATGCCATGTACGTGAGTACCTCCAGTCATTCGTGCGTTGCACTCGAGTATATATAAATTTCCATCTGCACCAGCTACAAAATCAATATCAAAATTTCCTCTGTAGCCAATACTATGAAGCTTATCCCCAACGATATTTAGTGCTGTTTCGACACTTTCATTAAAGAAATGGGACATCAAGGACTTCCCAATCGATATCCCTTCAAATTCTCCCTGTTTTGTTACTTCTTGCCCACAACTATAATTAAACGTAAATCCCTTGCCGTCTATATATCCTTCTCCAGAAGGAAAACCTCCAGCAATTGTTGTATCGGCCAGGACAAACTCTTCGACAACATATGGAGCAGATTTCCAAATACGATCTGACTGAAATAGGTTCTCCAACCAAGTATCCATACGTGTCCGATCAAGTGACTGAACATCTTCTTTGTTCACGATTTTAATGCCCCATCCAGATTCTCCGTCGTGGATTTTTACGACAAAACCTCGATTTGTATTGAGAAATTCAGAAATCGCTTTTAAGATCTCGCCCTTGTCTTTACAAATATAACCGATTGGAAGTCTTATTCCTTTTCTCGGGAACAGATCGCTAATTATCTCTCGAACGCCATTCTTCGAACTAATCATTTGCACTAAATGAATTGGATTTGCAAGGTGAGGTAGATTTGTCACTTCGAAATTAATTCCTTCTTTTTGTAAAATTTTTATTAAATCAACATACTCTTCTGTAGCGGCATAGGAAGAAATGCGTATATTAGGATTCGCTCGTATGATTTCAATAATTTTATTTTTCAGGACAGTGTCGTTGGCAATTGCCACGCAAAGGCGCAATTTAGATTCTTTCGGCCACAAGTTTGTTACGTTCTTATATCCAAGTCTTCTTGAATTGTTTTCTAATAGCGCGGCAGGGATTGGTTCGGGTGTGATAACCACCTTATCGTCGTCTCCCCAAAATTGTGCTCTCTGAGAGAGATCGGTCTCGTGTTCTACGCGCTCTTTCTGTAAGTTTTCGTTAGAAGCTTTACTTTCAAGCAGTGAAGCAAATGCCTCAGCTGTATTAGCAACGAAAATATCTTTTATTTTGGGCATATAAAAAAAGAGAGGGCACCCGCGTGTGGGTACCCTCATTTTACATCAAACGTTCGCGACGCATAGCCGCCACGAGAATTCGTTCAACCAGATCTTCGAATCCACATCCCTCAAACGAAGCCATTTTGGTCAACGTATTATTGAGACCATGTGTGTTCGGACCGATTCCTGGATTGTAATTAACTTCGAGTAAAAACACCTCTCCGTCTTCGCGGATTCGAAAGTCCATACGAGCGTAGTCTCGACACTCCGTTGCCGTAAACATACGTTTCGTATACTCGCCAAGCCGCTCAACGATGATGCTCGACAGTTCTACTTTGACCATCTGCTCCTGTTTTCCGCCCCACTTGTACTCGTACGATCGGATCTTCTCAAAAGGAGTCTCTGCTCCTTTGAATAGGAATTCGAGAGGAGAAAGTACATGCAGGTCGTTGTCGTTACCGACTACTCCAACCGAAATCTCGCGACCAAGTACAAAGGTCTCGACAACTGCGGGTTGTCGGTAGAGTCGTAGAGTGTCGCGCACTTTCCGCTCCAAGGACTCAATGTCATGTACCACACTGTCAAGCCAAATCCCGATACTTGCTTCCTCTCTTATAGGCTTAACTATGAGAGGAAATGTAAGTCCGCTTTGCAGCACCTCGTTTTCTTTTCGGAAGATTTGATACCGTGGCGTCGGTATCCCATTTGCGAGCGCGATTAACTTCGTTTGAGCTTTATCGAGCGTGAGGCTCATATTGTGCGCTGACGCTCCAGTGAATGGAATATCAAGCGCCTCAAGCATCATCGGTATCAACACCTCGTTGTTGTTGCCGCCCCCGAACGCCTCCGCCATGTTGAGGACAATATCGAAGGACCCTTTGCGAGCTTTTAATTTCTCCCACAAAGAGTACGAAGTCTCGAGCGTCTCAACGTCGTACCCTTTTAATTTCAAGAGGGAAACAACGAGTGGGACGATAATCAGGATCTCCTGTTCGCATATTAGATCCTGTTCGTCGCCTTTCTTGAGTGCAGTAGCGACATTGTAAAGAATTAATACTCTCATTTCGTACTCCTTTTCTACAGTTGGATTGTTTTGTCGGTATAGTCTCGGCAACGCGTGATATCGGGGACGTCCCAAAAACCAAGCGGAACCGGTATTTTACCGACGCCTTCAACATCGACGATATATTGTGGCAACGCAATTCCAGACATACGCTTATGAAGCGCTGTCATGATTTCGCGTTCTCGCGCAATGTCGCAGACGAAGTGTTCAAGTCCCTTTACGTAGTCGCATCGGTACATGTAATACGAGATGACGCCTGAATAGTAGAGTTTCTTGAAAAGCTCTTCTAAGACTTCCTCGTCATCGTTTACGGTTTTGAGAAATACCGTTTGTGACAGTACGGGGAAACCGTATACACGTATGGTCCGTAGAGCATCCATGACTTCATAATCGAGTTCGTCAGGATGATTCGTATGCACCAATACGTACGTCTGGAAGTTTGCTGCGTTCGACTGTAGCACTTGAAGTACTTTGACTACTTGCGGGGAACTCATGCTTTTGGGTGAATGGATTGGAAGGCGTGTGCCTATACGAACCACACGCACGGACGGAATGTCCCGTAATCCCGCAATGATCTTCATCAAAGTTTTCGGAACCACGAATGGATCTCCACCGCTCAAAATTACATCATCGATTTCAGGATGAGAGTTAATGTACTGGAGCGCCGATTCAATGTCGATGTCCAGTAAGTCGCCCTCAGGTGACCCGATCTGCCGAATTCTTGTGCAGAATCGACAATGAGCGGCACAACGGTACGTCGTTTTCCAAAGCACCCGATTGGGATATTTGTGGACGATGCCTTTGACAGGAGAGAATGCTGATTCTTCTTCAAGTGGATCGTTTGGAACTTCGTGATTTTCCAGAGCAGATTGTATTTGGAATTGTTTCGCAATGGTTGTGCTACCGTCACGAATTTTCCTTTGCAGATGTGCTGTAATTCTCTCTTTCATGATGGACCTCACTTAGTTAACGAAGGACAAATTTCTATTCGCTACAATAGCACAATTTTACCAATAAGCAACATTCGCGATAGTGAGTTGCATAAATCAAATGGCAGAACTCAGTCATGCATCAGAAATCTCTGAAAACGGGTACAGTACCGACAGGCATGAAGCTTCGTAAAGAACACAGAAGCCGCGACATATGTCGCGGCTTCTGTGTTTGTCCAGACACGGTATACTGATTCAGTATGAAGACGATGGCTCACTTAAATAAGTTCAAGAAAGGCGACAAGGTCGCAATCCTTTCGCCTTCGTTTGCTGCTCCCGGCAGATTCCCTCATGTATACGAGCTTGGCCTCAAACGTCTACGAGAAATCTTTGAACTCGAACCCGTAGAGTTTCCAGCAACGAAAAAGCTAGGAGCGACGGGTGAAGAGCGCGCAGCTGACCTTATTGCCGCGTTCGAGGACCCGAGCGTTAAAGGAATCATCACTTCAATAGGCGGTGATGATCAGGTTACGTATATAAAGAATCTTCCGCCGGAACCTTTCATACAGAATCCAAAGCCGTTCTTCGGTTACAGCGACAATACGCACTTCGCGAATTTTCTTTGGATGAATGGCGTGCAGTCTTTCTACGGAGGCGCATTGTTTATGCAGTTTGCTATGGAAGGGAAGATAGATGAGTTCACATTAAAATATTTGAAGCTCGCGTTGTTCGAATCGGGAGAACATGAACTCGAAGCAAGTCCGGTCTATAGCGACATAGGCCTCGATTGGAATGACCCAGCAAATCTCGAGAAGCTGGAAACATTCTTACCGAACGATGGCTGGCAATGGGATGGCGATAAGAATGCCGAAGGCATCAGCTGGGGCGGCTGTCTCGAATCGATAGATGAACTGCTACGTCACAACATCGCGATTCCTTCCCTCTCAGATTTCGAGAATGTGATTCTATTTACCGAAACGTCCGAAGAGATGCCTTCAGCCGACTATGTCTTTCGTGTTTATCGAGCACTCGGCGAACGTGGCATCCTCGCGCGCGTGCAGGGTATTATTGTCGGACGACCGAAGTCATGGGAATTCGGGAACGAACATGATGATGCGTGGCAGTCTGCTCACCGCATTGAGCAGCGTGAGACTATTCTCAAAGTCGTTCGCGCATATAACCCGACAATCTCTGTGGTACAGAATCTCGATTTCGGGCACACAAGTCCTCAGATATCGTTACCTTATGGCGGACACATTCGTATTGATGCACAGGTGAAGAAGATCTTTGTCACTTTTTGACGGGTACAGGAATCGAACTACTGCTGGCAAAGCAAAAAATGGGGGCAGGAATCGAACTCTAGTAAATACGGGGTGAAATCGTCGATTCGATTATGGACCCCGCAACACGGTTGTGACGCCGAGAACCGGCAATCCTGTACACTTCAGAATATGAACCGCAAAGAATTCAAGAAATTAGTGGAGGAGGGTTTTCTGCTGATACCGGAGAAATTTCGCACTCAGATTAAAAATGTCGCTCTCCTGGTTGA
>CAYHMS010000012.1:0-3729 GCA_964357805.1 uncultured Candidatus Saccharibacteria bacterium
CCACTGGAGAAGAACAATGAAACTCATGTTCGATGTATCGCTATGGGCAATGATGCTAGCGGCAATTCTCTTCATGCCCGCTTTCATACGACAGCGGACATTTGAGAGTCATCTCAGGATGTTTCTCGGAAACAAGGACCTGCTCAATCAAGAGCAGAACAAGTATCGTAAGGCACAGATCGTTAAAATCAACTTCTGGGAGGCAATGAGTGCCATTCTAAGGATAATCTTTGCGGTATCGGGAGTACTAATCATACTCTCCATACTCATCCATAGATTGGCAGGTGGATAAGGTCAGCAAGGAGGACGATTCACGGAGCGAGCAGTCGCTCCGTTTATTTTTGGAAGACACTATCCAAATTAAAGGCTATCCACAAACGCTTATTGATATTTTAAGTAGGTTGGCTATACTCAACTTACAAGTGGCTTCGGCCCTCCCCGCAAGGGTAAACAAGCGAAAAACCGTCAAAGCAAGTCTTTGGCGGTTTTTCGTATCCGGTCAAAATATCTCCATATTATTCACTATCCACAATAAGGTGCGGTCGTCTCTTATCGTGGATACCTATCAGATGCGGACGTTAACTGTTCGCTAGTGATTATGCAGATTTTTTATGAGCGGCGACGTTGAGGATGAGACCGCACATAAGGAGAGTTGTCATAAGCGCGGTGCCGCCGTGAGAGATGAAGGGCAAGGGTAAGCCAGTGAGCGGAATGATGCCGAGCATTGCGCAGATATTGATAAAAGCTTGGAAAATAATAATGAAGGAGAAGCCGAGCACGATAAGCCCACCGAAGAGGTTGGGTGAATTTCCTGCGATGACGATGCCGCGTGCGGCGAGCGCGACGAAGAGCAGGAGTAAAATCGTCGCACCCACAAATCCGGTTTCTTCTGCGAAAACCGCGAAAACAGAGTCGCCATCGGGCTCGGGCAAATAATTAAACTTCCCCACACTCTGGCCAAATCCTCTCCCGAGGAGGCCGCCGCTTCCGATAGCGATGAGCGATTGCTGGATCTGGTAGCCGCTCGTCAAAGAATTCGCCGAAGGGTCGACGAATGTCTTGAAACGTTCAAGCACATACGGTCGTGCGAGAATAATCGCGCCAAGGGTAATGGCGGCGATGAACGCGAGAATGCTGAAGTCTCGCCACGGTGCTCCGGCGGCAAAGTACATTACCGCACCGGTCGCAAGAATGAGAATCATCGTCGAAGTATTCGGCTGGGCAAACAGGAGGATACTCGGCAGTGTCAGAATAGCGATGAAGGGAAAAAGTCCCTTTTTCGGATTCGTGAGCTGGCGCGCCCTCGGAGCAAGCCACCAGGCGAGCGCCAGAACGAAGCCGATTTTCAAGAATTCTGATGGCTGCACGGTCGTGAAGCCGAGACTAATCCAACGGGTTGCGCCACCCGCATTGAGCCCGATGCCGGGAACGAAGACAAGCGCAGTGAGGATGAGCGTCAGCGTATAGATATACGGCGCCAGACGTTTTATCCAAGCGAGTGAGAAGGCGCGCGCAGCCATGAGCGCCAGAAATCCGAGTCCGAGTCCAAGCCCCGTTTGCAGTAGGATATTCCGCGATATGGAGCTGCTCTCGCGCGCAAGAAGGCCCAGCGTAGCGGAAGAAAAGATAGCAAGGCCAGCGAGCATGATACCGAGCACCAGCGTGAAGAATATACGGTCGCCGGAAATGAACTTCATAGTCATTTAATAATTAAGAAGGGCGACGGTCATACCGAGAATGGCGCAGACGATTGAAATAATCCAGTAGCGCATCGTGACTTTGTAGGAGGGCCAGCCAATCGCTTCAAAATGGTGGTGGAGCGGGGCGATGCGAAATATTTTTTTCCCGCGAATTTTCTTTGAGGCGACCTGAATGATATTTGAAAGAACCGTGACCACAAGCGGGAAGGCGATAATAGGGAGCGCCGCGATGCCGTATCCCCCACCGGGGGTATCAGTCATAAACGCGATGACGGCAAGTGTCATGGTCAGGCCCATGGTCCCCGTTTCAGTCATCCAGAAGCGGGCGGGCGGAATATTGAACCAGAGGAATGCGAGTATGGCGCCGGTCAAGGTCGCCGAGAACGCCGCGAGATTGATTTGATTCTGGAAATAGGCGATGCCCGCATACGCCATGAAGACGGTACTGAAGACGCCGCCGGCAAGCCCGTCTATGCCGTCAATGACCCCGCCCGCGTAGAGCCCTATGGATACCACTATGAAAAGAGGAACGATGAGCGCACCGAGAAATAGTGTTCCGTCGCCCGGAATACCGATAGCAGACACTCCGAGCTTCACATAGAACCACCAGCCGATGAAGCCTGAAATAAGCGTGACAAGGAAGAGCCGCGTGCGGAGCCGTATCCCCCGCTCGCCCGACGGGTGAATGTCAAACAGGTCATTGACAAAACCGATGAGTGCGCCGGTCATAAGTGCAAAGAGCGGTATCCACGTCTGGCTGCGGCTCAAGAAATCGAGCTTTTGCGTCAGCGGCGTCGGCACGAATTGTGCAAGCAGCCAGAGTGCGAGCGTCACAAAAAGCACAGTCGCCCAGATAAGGATACCGCCCATACGGGGTGTTTTTGTCTCGGTGCCGGTATGGGTCGTCATACGAAGCTTCTCAAATTCGACTGCCGGCGTGCCGTCGAGAGCCGTCTTCCCCGTAATCTTCTTCCACACGCGATGTTTATAGAGATAGTGCGTGAGGAGTGGAGCGAACAAAATTCCTATAGCGAAGGCTGCCGTTGCGGGAATGAATACTTTGATAATACTGCTTGCTATCATAAAGACGCGACACCTGCAAAGTGTGCAAGTGTGGCGGCAACCAATGCGGTGCCGTCAGTGAAGCGAGCCTTCATGGAAGAACCAAGAACGACGACGGCAATCGGATGCTTGATACCCACGTCAAAGACAAGGACGAGATTTCCTCCCGCAAGGTCGGTGTAGCCGGTTTTCGAGAGGAGAAGATGCGGAATAGCGTCGGTCATTGGGTCGGTATTTTCCACGGAGAAGGATATTCCGCTCTCTGAAACAGCTTGCGCTGAACTCTGGGTTGTCGCCTGCGCAATGCTCGGCGCTTGTTCGGCGAGCGCCCCCGCCAAGACGGCGAGGTCGCGCGAGGAGCCATACCCGCCGGCCACTGCGGCGTTTATATCCAAGCCGCTGCCGTTTACCGCATAGGTTTGGGAAAGACCAAGCGCGGCCGCGGCGGCCGCGAGCATGTCGTTCTGTGAGCGATTCTGGCGTTCCGCAGTTGCGCGTGCAATCGCGACGGCGCCATCGTTGAGTGAGGCAGTCAGTGTGAGGCGAGCGAGGTCAGCGAGTGAGAACGTCTGTCCGACGGAAAAAGCATGCGGTCCGTCAAGATTAATAGCGCTTGCAGGAATAGTGATAGGTGTATTCGGAGAGAGTTGAGTGAGTGCGGCATAGATGGTAAGCAATTTCGTGAGCGAGGCGAGCGGGAGCTGTGCATCGGCGTTCTTATTGTAGAGCGTTTCTCCGGTTGCGAGGTCATAAACGATGGCGGCTTTCGCTTCAATAGCAATTTGTGTAAACACATTCGGTATCGTCGGCGTTGCAATCGTAATTGCTGCGGATGATGTTTGTGGTGATGCCACGGGCAGAAAGAGAAAGAGCGCAAGAAGGCCTGAAGCGATGACCAGCGCAATTCCCGTCTCGCGTTGGGAGCGAGAATGTTGTGCGAGCTTCTGGAGTTCTTCAGAATTCATAT
>CAYHMS010000012.1:3829-11825 GCA_964357805.1 uncultured Candidatus Saccharibacteria bacterium
CAATAACTTCGCGCGTGGTGGCCGAAAGTTCTGCGGCACGCGGAAGGTTTTCTCTATTCGCGATGCCCAGATGTGCGAGGGCTTCGGTCGTCATGCTGTAGCGAACGCGACGCTTATCGCGCTCGTCTTCCTTTCCTTCTATAAGCCCGCGCATAAGGAGTGTGCGGAGCGAGGCCGAAGAATTGACACCGCGCACCCAATCTATTTCGCCGCGGGTCGCTCCCGCCTCCGCGTGGCCGGAGCCAGCCGCTTCGGCGTGGCGAAGGCCCGTCTGGTACGCAATGACGGCGAGTGTTTCCAAACTCGCCTTCCCCAGGTCGCGAGAGAGCTCGTTCTCGCGGAGCTTTTTCACGATAACGCTCGCTTCAGGAGTGGTGCGTAGTTCCACCTCGGTGTCGGTTTCAACAAGCAGTATTCCGCTCCCTTTGAGCGAATCGGTCAGCGCTTTCAGCACGAGCTTCAGTTCGGGGGCCTTGATATCGAGAAGCTTTGAGAGCTGTTTTTTTTCAAGTGGAACGCCGGAGGCGAAGAGGAGCGCGTGAGCGGCGGCAGGCGGCGTAAGCATTCCCTCTATCATAGCCTGCGACCCTCCTCTTCGGCAACGCCTCCCCTTGGGGATGCCGTGCCAGAGGCACCGTTTAATGCATGAAATCGCGGTTGCGGCGGCGATACGCGAGCCAGCCGGAAATATTCGTAAATGCAAAGAGAATCAAAACGACGGCTGCGACGACAAAGAGGTCGTCAGGATGAGGTGGATAGGTGAGGAGGATGAATGAGGTAACAACAAATGCCACAATAGACAACGTGATGTCCCACAGTATGTTCTGAACAGACTCTCTTACATGAATGATTTTTTCAAATGCCTCCCACAAAATGGCGAGTGCGATAGTCAATATGAGTGCAGAAAAAAACGATATGCCCGTCAACGGCGATACAAACGCCATAAGAATGCCGAAGAGAAAATGGGGAATGGACCAAAGGTCAAATCCCCTTCCTCTCTGCCACCAATCTCTAACCATAGTGCGGGACGGAGGCGGTAGCGGTGTGGCTGATGCGGATGTCGCCATAAGTAGTGTGTTGCTCGGCGGCGACCGCGCCCTGCTTCACGAGTTCCAAAAGCGCGAGGAAGGAGACGATGACCTCTATTCGGCTTGCCCCGAGCGAAGTCGAGGGGTCTTTTGTCCCCTTGGAAAATTCGTTGAATGAAAGCGTGAGCGCGCTCTGAACGCGCTTCGCGAGCTGGTCCATCATTTCTTCAATAGTGACAAGCGGCTTCACGCGCGCTTCGGGCAATTCTTCAACCACTTCGCGCGCCGCGAGGGCGCGCTTTAGCGCGCCTACAAGCGCCTCGGCGAGAGCGGCAGCCGAGAGGTCGCGCGAAGGCGCGAAAATGACTTCAGGCGCGCGCTCCCCCGCCGGCAACATCATTTTTTTCCCGAAAATACGTGAGAGCTCGCGCGCGGCCTCGCGCACTTTTTCATAGGCGGCGAGGCGCCGCTTCAGGTCCTCGACATCCATGTTCTCATCTTCGGTCAACGCGAGGTCGGGAATGAGCGATTTTGATTTGATGAGCAGAAGCGTCGCGGCGATCTGGATGAAGTTCGCCGTCTCTTCAACCGGAAATGCGGTTTGTGCGCGCACATGTTGAATATACTCTTCAGTGATATTCGCAAGCGCGAGGTCGTTGACGAGAAGTTTGCGTGCCTCAATGAGGTCAAGCAGGATTTCAAACGGCCCCTCGTATGCGTCTGTTTTTATGTTAAACGGCATAGTGTTCAATGAAACGAACGAGAAGCCGCACTGGCGTTCCGGCGGCGCCTTTTGCGAGCTCGTCGCCCGGCGCAGAAGTCATACGCGGCGCAATATCGAGATGCGCCCATGGGCAGTCGAGCTCCTTGGCGAACTGCCAGAGGAACATTCCGCCATCTATCGCGCCTCCCTGACGGCTCGTTGAGCCGCCAGGGACGTTCTTAATATCAGCGAATTCTCCTTTCACACGGTCTTCGTATTCGTCCCAAAGCGGAAGCCGCCACACATAATCGCCCGACGCTTCGCCCGCGCGAGAAATTTGTTCTGCAAGAGCGTCATCGCGTGTAAGGAGCGCGCTCGCGTGGAACCCGAGCGCCGAGATTGCCGCTCCGGTCAATGTCGCGACATCGAGCACGACGGATGGTTTGAATCGTTTCGCATACGTGAGCGCATCCGCGAGGATGAGCCGGCCCTCGGCATCGGTGTCGAGTACCTCAATTGTCTTACCCGAAAGCGATTTTAGGACATCGCCCGGGCGATAGGCGCTATTGCCCGGCATATTTTCAACTGCGGGAATGAGGCCAATGACGTGTTGCTTCAATTTCAATCGCGCAGCGAGCGCCACCGCATGAATGACCGCAGCAGCTCCCGACATATCCATATGCATTTCATACATGCCGCTTGAGGATTTGAGGTTGAGCCCGCCGCTGTCAAACGTAACGCCCTTGCCGGCGAGGACAATTGGTCTTCCCTTTCCTCTTTTATATTCAAGAACGGTAAACGTTGGCTTCTCGGTTGAACCCTTCGCGACACCAAGAATAGCGCCCATGCCGAGCTTCTTCATTTCTTTCGCGCCGAGCACAGTCACCTTGACCGATAAACCCTTCATCGCCGCCTTGGCGGCTTTGGCGAGCAGAGTCGGGGTCATATCGCCTCCGGGTGTGTTTGCGAGTAGACGGCAGGCGTTCACCGCCCTACCAATTTCCTGACCTTTTTTTACCGCTTTTTCAATCCGCAACGAAGACTTCCCGTACACACTTATTTCTTCAATGACATCAAAGCCTTCTTTCGGCTTGGTCTTGAAAATGTTGAAATCAAAGTTCGCCATTTCAAAATTCTCGACCGCGAGCTGTGCAAGCTCTTCCGGAGCGATTCCTTTGAGATTTTTGAAAAGTTTTACCGTGTCATCAAACGGAACCGCGATTTTCTTGTTTTTGTTCTTTTTTGCCGCGCCCACTATCGTTCGGCAGAGCAGAATGAATTTCCTCCGGTTCATGTCCGCGTACTTTCCCGAACCGAGTTCAAGCGTTTCAATTCCCTTCTCTTTTACGAGGCGTTTCGTGCCTTTCGGTTCTTCAGTAATTCGGATGCGCGCAAATCCTTTCGGCGCATTCTCCATCTTCCCTTTTTTGAGTACGATCTTCATCGCTTATTTCGTATCGATCTTGAGGCCAAGCTCTTTGAGTTGTGTATCGGTCAATGGTTTCGGCGCATGCATCACCGCCGTCTGGCCGCCGCGCGTCATCGGGAACGCCTGCACTTCTCGGAGCATGGTTTCGCCGGTGAGATTCATGATATTGCGTTCTACGCCGAGCGCGATGCCGCCGTGTGGCGGCGTGCCGTAGCGGAACGCCTTTAGCATATGTCCGATGCGTTCTTGAAGGTCTCCAGCCGAAAACCCCATGACTTTGTACACTGCCTCGAGGATTTCCGGCTTGTGCGCGCGGATAGAGCCGCCGGCTGATTCAAAGCCGTTGCAGACGAGGTCATATTGCGTCGTCAGTATCTCGTCGATATGTTCGCCTTTCAGAAGCCAGTCAAGATGTTCAGGAAGAGGCATAGAAAACGGGTTGTGGGTAAATGTCCACTTGCCCCCATCAGTTTTTTCAAAAAATGGGAAGTTCACCACCCACGCATAGGCAAGAATGCCCTTCTCCTTATCTTCGTCGGTGCGCAGGTCAAATTTATCCGCGTCGTATTTTTCTATCGCCTCTTTGTAGGAGATGCGTGGGAAGGGCTTCTGCTTGATGGTATAGCCCATCGCTTCAACCACCGTTGTCACCATATCTTCAACCGCCGCCATCACGTCCTCCATCGTCACGAATGACATCTCGATATCCACTTGCGTGTGTTCAAAGCCGCGGTCTGCGCGCAGGTCTTCATCTCGCACTGCGCGCGCTATCTGGAAGTACCGCTCAAATCCGGCGGTCATCAGAAGTTGTTTGTACTGCTGGGGCGATTGCGGGAGTGCATAAAACTTGCCGGGGTTAAGGCGCGAGGGCACGACGAAGTCGCGCGAACCCTCGGGTGTCGATTCCGTAAGCAAAGGTGTCTCAATCTCGGTAAAGTCATGTTTGAAAAGATACTCGCGACAGCGTTGGATGAACTCGCTCCGTACGCGCATATTCTTCTGCATCCGTTTCGAGCGCAGGTCGAGGTAACGGTACTCGGCGCGGACGCTTTCATCAATACCGCTCGTATCTCCGGAGATGTCAAATGGCATCGGGTCCGCCTCGTTTAATATTTTTATTTTTTCTATTTGGAGTTCTATATTTCCATTCAGTACATTTGGAGTCCTATTCTTCTCCGGTCGTTCTTGAACAACCCCTTCAATTTCAACGACATATTCTGGGCGTATCCTTTTTCCTGTCTCTATATATGGACTCCCAGGCAAAATGACAGCCTGCACGGTACCGCGTGTATCAGAAACATATATTGCGGGACCAGGACGTCTTCCTTCAGTACCAGAAGTAATATTTCCACTCCTGTCCCGAATCCCTAAAAAGACCATCTTCCCTTGGTCGCGACGGACGTCCACCCAGCCCGATATCGACACCGTCTCGCCGATATGCTTCTTCAGTTCCCCGATAAGCGTTCGTTCCATATCTTTATGCTACACCAATCGCTTTGCGCACCTGTTCCATCTTCGCTTCGGCAATGGCGCGGGCTTCGTGCCGGCCCTTTGCGAGCACTTCGTCTACGATGCTTGAATCTTGTCGGAGCTCTTCATACTTCGCGCGTATGGGGGCGAAATAAGTATCCAAGTCCTCAATCAGCATTTCCTTCAGCGCTTTGTAATTTCCTTTGCTGGTATGATATATCATACCAAGCTCCGATTCACTGCGAACAAGCTTATGGATAGCGTACACATTTTCGGGGCGCATGCCGCTTGAGTCAGTAACGATGCCCATCACCGCCTTCGCGAGTTCGTCGCGAGAGCCGAAGAGCGGAATGATATTGTCATAACTCTTGCTCATCTTCTGGCCGTCGGTGCCGGGCACCATGGCGACGTCGGGCAAGATGTAGGGCTCGGGGAGTTTAAAAACTTCCGTTTTGAATACACGATTAAACTTTTCTGCCGTGTCGCGCGCTATTTCTATGTGCTGTTTCTGGTCGGCGCCCACCGGCACGATAGCCGCATCATAGAGCAGGATGTCGGCCGCCATCAGCATCGGATAATTAAACGTGCCGACATTGAGCTCTTTATTTTTGGCTTCGGCGTCTTTGAAGGCGTGTGCGCGCATCAAGTACGGCATCGTGGTGATGGTATCGAATATCCAACAGAGCTCGGTGTGCGCAGGAATGTCGGATTGTTTGAAAAAAGTGACCTTTTCAGGATCAAGACCAATAGCGAGATAAGCCATTACAACTTCACGAGTACGTCGCTTCATCTCCTCGGCGTTCTGCATCGTATTGAGAGCGTGGTAATCAACTACGAAAATAAAAGCACGATATTTGTCTTCTTTGGTCAGCTCGACGAACTGGCGCATCGCGCCGAAATAGTTGCCGATATGCAGGTCGCCAGTCGGCTTCACGCCGGAGACGAGAACTGGTCTTGAATCGCTCATCCGCTTACGATACCACACCTTTTTCTGTCGCGTAGCGCTTACAAATTTCTTTCATCAGCCCAGGACCGTTCCAGACCATACCGGAGACGAGCTGGATGAGGTCAGCGCCGGCGGCAAACTTCTCCATCGCATCGTCGGGCGTGAAGATGCCGCCGGTGCCGATGATGGTGAAGCGTCTCCCATACTTCGCACGCGTTTTACGAATAAGTTCGTTTGAGAGTGCGAAGGTCGGCGCGCCAGAGAGCCCGCCGCGAAACTGCTCCGGAGCATCCTCTGGAAATGTAAGGTGGCTGTAGTCCTTATTAAGGTTGCCGATAATGACGCCCTGTACCGCATTCTTGTCGGCGATAGCCAGCAGTTCGGCGAAAATCTCCCATGTGACATTGATGGGCATCTTCAAGTAGATGGGCTTCTCGCAGGGTATCTCGCGCAGGCGTGGCAGGAGCTGTGCGAGATGTGTGGGTTCAATAAAGGTCTCGCCTGTGTACGAATTCGGGCAGGAAATATTGATGGTGTAGTAGTTGCCGATATTCGCCTCGTTGAGTTTTTTGAACGACGCGGCGTAGTCGCGGATGCCTGCCTCGATATCGGTGGACGCCGCTTGTTCATTCGTGCGCGCGATGGAGATGCCAATGACAAAATTTGGAAAGCGCGGAGTGCCTTTGAGCCGTTTGATAAGCGCGTCCACGCCCCTGTTGCGGAGCCCCTTATAGACCACCAAACTTTTGTTGCGGATAAGGCGCGTCATCCGCGGGAACGGATTGCCCTCGCAGGGGTGTGCGGTCGTTGAGCCAATTTCTTCCCCGCCGAAGGCGAGCGAGGATAGTATCCGCATGAGCCGTCCGTCCGCGTCAAATCCGGCAGAAAGCAGAACGGGGGTATGATATATCATACCGTCTACGATTGTGCTGATATCGGGACCGCGGTAGTTGTATAAAAAGCTGAAGAGACCCCGCATTATCGAAAACCGTCCTGCCGTCTCGCCGAGTGCAATGAATGCTTCATGCACCGTATCGGGGTTCATCCTAAAAAGTATCGGTTTAAGCAAATAGCGATACAGAAAATCCATGTGCGCCGGGGAGGATTCGAACCTCCGAAGGCATAAAGCCACTTGGTTTACAGCCAAGCTGTTTTGACCACTTACCTACCGACGCATCGCGCTACTATAACTGAAAGTTGCCTTATTTCAAAACGAGGATGAGGACACCCTGCTTGCCTTTGCGTACGAGTGCGTAGCCGTTTGAGAAGTCGCCGTTATACACTTTCTGGTCGGGGTTTGTGATGGTCTGGCCCGACAACGAGATGCCCTTACCTTTGATGAGGCGGCGCGCATCGCTCTTAGAAGAGGCCATACCGCCCGCGACGAGCGCTTCCGCGAGCGGAGAACCGTCTGCGATATCCTTTTTCGCAAGAATGACCGACGGCGCCTCGGCGAGCGCGACCTGAAGCGCGTCGCGCGAGAGTTCATTAAACGGAGTGTCGCCAAAGAGAGCATCGGTTGTTGCAGCTGCCTGTGCCGTTGCTGCTGGTCCGTGTACGGTCTCGGTCACGAGACGCGCGAGCGTTTCTTGCGCCTGGCGTTCGCCCGGATTGCGCGTATGCAGTTCTATGAGCGCACCAATCTCGAGAAGCGATAAGAACGTATACACCTTCAAATAATGCTCAATGCCCGCATCGGGGAGATTGAGCCAGAATTGGTAGAAACTGAACGGCGATGTCTTTTTCGGGTCGAGCCATATCGCATTGCCCTCGCTTTTGCCGAATTTTTTGCCAGTCGCATCGGTAACCAGTGGTGCCGTAAACGCGTACACATCTTTGCCGAGTTTCTTATGGATAAGGTCCACGCCGGAGAGGAGGTTCGTCCACTGGTCGGAGCCGCCAATCTGGAGGTCGACGTTATATTTCTCATTGAGCGTCAGATAGTCGAGACCTTGGAGGAGCGCGTAGGAGAACTCGGTGAATGAAATGCTTTCATCCGGCGCATTGAGGCGCTTTTTAATAACCTCACGTTTGATGAGGTCATTGACAGTAAAGTGCTTGCCGACGTCGCGGAGAAACGGAATAAGTTTCGCGCTCATAAGCCAGTCGGCGTTGTCAACCATTTTAAAAGAAGCGTTACCGAGGATTTTTTTCAATTGAGACTTCAGCGCACGCGTGTTATGAGCAACCGTCTTCTCATCAAGCATCACGCGCTCGCCCTTCTCCTTGGGGTCGCCAATCATGCCGGTGCCGCCGCCGATGAGGAAGACGAGCGTATGGCCCGCGTCGCCAAGCCGCTTCATGAGCAAAACAGGAACGAGGTGACCGACGTGAAGCGAATCGGCGGTTGGGTCGACGCCGATGTAGACGGTCCGCGGCACAGAGAATATCTTCTCTGGGTCAGTAGACGAATGTTCTAT
>CAYHMS010000012.1:11925-14706 GCA_964357805.1 uncultured Candidatus Saccharibacteria bacterium
AGGAAGAAGAGGCCGATGGCGGGGGCGACGAACCACCAGAAAAAGTACTGCTTGAGAGCGAAAAGCAAGTCAATCGCAGGAGTGAAGTTATAGACGTCGGCGACCGGGAACACGTGATACGCGAGCGCGAGGAGGAATGTCGCGCCGAGGAATGAAAGTACGATGGTCCCGAAGATACCGACATAAAGAAAGTCAGAGACGACGACGCGTCGCAGGATGATATAGAACACAAGAGTCAAGGCCGCATAGAAGCCGACGTGCGCGAGAAGCGCAGTCAGCGCAGGTGCTGTGGGAAGAATAGAGGAGTACGGAAATGCGACGTAGAGCGCATATGCGGCATAGAATGCAAGCAGGATGGAAACGAGCGTCGCCCGCCCGATATACCACGCGAAGAGAAAGAGGATGCTGAACAAAATTATAATAATAAGAAAGTCGCTCGCGGCGCTCCACGCCGTAAAAGCATAGTTCGTCGCGAGTGTGCTCACCTGCGCTATCCCCTCGGTGGCGGTCATGGAAATAGTATACAACACTAGAGCCCTTCGGATTTGAGGTCTTCGAGAGCTTTGCGGGCTTTGGATGAGAGCTTGTGCGGGAGCGCGACTTCAAGGCGGATGATGAGGTCGCCACGAGAACCATCTACGGGGATGCCTTTGCCGGCGACGCGCAGTAATTCTTCAGCGCGCTTCATTGGCGGGATTTTTACTTCAAGCGTCTTCCCTTCCAGCGTTTCTATAGAAACGGTGGTACCGAGGAGAGAGTCGGTGAGCTTGACCGGTAGAGTCATGATGAGATTCGCGCCGTCACGACGAAAGGTCGCATGCGGCTTCACATGCATCTTCACATAGAGGTCGCCCGCGACACCCGTCTTGATTGCCTCACCCTGTTGAGGTAATCGAATCATCTCGCCGTTATCAATGCCAGCAGGAATATTTATTTTTACTTCTTCTTGCTTGCGGTGGACGCCGTGGCCCTTGCACTCCGGGCACTTCTCCTTCGGGATTTTCCCGCTCCCGTCGCAGGCAGAACAGGCACGCACGGAGGTGAATTGCCCGAGGATTGAATTGCGTGTCTCGTGAATCTTCCCGCTTCCGTTGCAGGTTGAACATTTCTCCAATTCGGTACCCGGTTTTGCGCCGCTCCCGCGGCAATGGGCGCAGGTAGAGACCTTGGCGATGAGTACCGTGCGCGTGGTGCCGAAGACGGCGTCCTTAAACGAAACTTCCAAATCAATAGAAATGTCCCTGCCCCGTTGCGTCTGCTGTCTGCCACCTCTCCCTGAAAATATGTCGCCGAATATATCGCCGAAGTCGAAATCCACTCCGCCACCTCCGAAGCCCTGTTGGAACCCACCGAAATCAAACCCACCAAAAGGATTCCCTTGTTGACCACCGCGCGGAGCGCCACCTTGGAATGCCTGACCATACGCATCATATTCACGGCGTTTCTTGTCGTCGCTCAATACCGAGTAGGCCTCGGTAATCTCCTTAAACTTCGACTCGTCAGTGCCGCCCTTATCGGGATGATATTTGTGCGCGAGCTTACGGAACGCCTTCTTAATATCGTCCGGCGTCGCCTTCTTATCTACTCCAAGCACGTTGTAATAATCTTTTGTCATTTTGCACGATTCTTACGCGAGCGGATAATCACAGTTCTCAATTTTAGAACTTCGTAATCACTACGACGCAGAATGACAAGGTCGTCACCCGCAGAAAACTTTTTTGGAATGATAATCACTTTCATTTACGCATTATAGCAAATCCCATTTTTGTATGCAAAAACAAAACGGGTGGCATAGCCACCCGTACCGTAGTTGTCTGGAAAGATCACGCCGCTTGTTTGACATCCTGTCTGCCAGAACTCAGCCAGAGCATTTTCAAAAGGACATTCTGGAACACCACCGAAGGGATTTCTGCACTCCCAGCACCGGCTTTAAGACGCTTGTACATGCCGGCAAGACCGTCGAGAGTTTCATGAGAACGGATCTCGTGCGAGAAGACCTCGGCCGCGAAGTCTTGTTCAAACGTCGCCATCCGATACTTGTTGCCCATCATCTTTCCTTTGAAAAAATACGGCTGGGGAATTTCTTTAAGCGACGTTCGATAGTCCTCATCATCGGGGTTCTTCCAGAGCTTGAGGGTGTCGAATGCATAGGCCAGAGCCTTGATGATTTTTCGGTCACCCCCGACACATGAAAAAACTTCGTCCACTGACTTCATATAGCTGCGAACGACCATGACAGTCTCCTGTTGTTAACCTGACTGGACATTACTCGCTACGCGAACCGAAGTCAAACGCCGCGACCTTGTGTCGCGGCGTTTTCCAGTTGCCAAATTTACGGTTTCTCTTTAAATTCGGCGTCGGTGTATCAAATTTTGTCCTATAGGATGAAAATTGAGACACCGGAAAGGTGTTCGTTATGTCTCACGGTCGTATGAGATAACGAACATTCAGTATGCAAAACAAAACGGCGCGAGGTGGTGTTCCCCGCGCCGCTATCTCCGCTCGAGCTGTCGTAATTCAATGGAAATCGTGAGGAGAGCCACCTTCATCAATCATCGAGATTAGAATGGCGCCAATGATCATCTGAGTGAAACCGATAGCCCAGAAAAAGCTGGCTGCTGAGACCACCCCCTTGTGTGGGGAACTTACCAGTCCCACAACCAATGCGGCGACCACGAGGACGAGTCCCACGAAGAAGAGCAAACGTGCCGTACCAATCCTACCGCCGTGCATTCCGTACTCAGTTAGGACACTCGTTAAGATACGAGAATGAATCACAAA
>CAYHMS010000013.1:0-12741 GCA_964357805.1 uncultured Candidatus Saccharibacteria bacterium
TACACCCGATCTCATTCCGAACTCGGCAGTTAAGCCTTCTAGAACCGATGGTACTCAGCGTTTCAGCTGGGGAGAGTAGGTAGGCGCCAACATCATGGGCGTGTTTTCATATTTGATTTTTAGTGTGCCGTAAGGTGTAGGTTATCTTTGGCTAACCAACGAAAGGAGCCGATATGACCCCCGGGATGCGTGTTGAAGCAAGTGCACTTTTATTCAAGGTGGAAATCGAAGGACGCGGAGGGGACTCTGTTCACGACACGTACTACGAAACAGAGGAAGCTGCGATTTTGGCGAGTGCGATAGATGGACAGAATCGCACTCCAACAAAAACGCTTGCTTTCAAACTTTCCGACGGCACCTATATTTTGCGGCCGCAGTACATTCATGTGAGTGATCCGCCTAGCGAAGCGGAGGTTGCAAAACTTATGGAGAAGCTCACGCCAGCGCAAAAACTCCTGTTCGCAAAGAAGAAGGTCGCGTAGTTCGAACAGGTCCGATTAACCGCTCTTTTACCGCCTTCGCCGCACTCTGTGCGGCGTTTGCTTTTTGGCGGGAGGGTCACTCACAGATAATTTCTTGCTAGAAATTTCCGCGAGCCCACCTCATTTAGCGAGGTGATCTACTGAATGGGTCGGACTGTTGCACTTTGATAATGTACCTTCTTTTACGCTATAGCGTGAAATATGGTACAGACCTTGTTCGTTATCTCAAACGGTCGTATCAGATAACGAACACTGGTGGCTAACCGTCAGAGCCGAGTACTTGAAACAAAGCCGCCGCCCCGAAGGGGCGGCGGCTTTGCATTACAGCGGCAAAACCGAACGTTGCAGCACTTTCCGTCTGATTTTATCTCGGTATATTTTTTTACGATACGAGAGTTGATAGCGCACGGTATCTTTGTCTATTAATCGTTGTTCACGTTTTGTTGTGTGACCTCTCGGAGACACATAGCTGTGTCCTAAGATTTGTGGCTCGCGCTCGCCATCTTCTCTCTCGAAAAAGACTTCAGCAAGTCGCCCGTTTACTTTAGCGAAGCACCATTGCATCTGTTCAGTATACCCAATTTGTATCGGCACGCATGACGACCTCTTTCGTTAGGGTTTTGTTATACTAGGCACATGTCCTGGGCCGCGAGGAGACGTCTATTCATACTGCTGATTGTTGGTGCGGTTGTTGTTGCGTTCCTGACCGTGGTGCTCACCGCGACTTTTTATAAGACACCGTCGTGTACCGATGGTGTGCAAAATCAAGGAGAAGCGGGGATTGATTGCGGCGGCCCGTGCGCATATCTCTGTATCGCCGATAAACAGCCGCCGACAGTCCTGTTTACCAAAGCGTTCCAGAACAATGAAGGACGTACTGATGTTGTTGCTTCAATTGAAAACAAAAATGTCGATGCCGCAGCAAAGAATGTTCCGTATACCATTACGCTCTACGGTGCCGGACAGTCGCTTATCCAACAGGTCAGGGGCACACTTGATTTGCCCCCTGGTATGAGCACTCCAGTATATGTGCCCGGTATCGCGTCGGGGAGACAAACGGTAACGCGCGCGTTCCTTACGATAGACCCATCTTCGCCGAGATGGTTCTCGATGACTGCAAGTGAACGCAGTATATCGCTCGTGTCGAATATAACACTCGGCGATACTGCAGTTGCCCCGCACGTTGAAGCGATTCTTACAAATCCGACCGTGAACGCTTTTACGAACGTACGAGTAATCGTTCTGGTACATGGCGCGCAAAAAGACGTGATTGCCGCCTCGCAGACTATCGTTCCTACCATTCCCGCACAAGGGAAAGCGACCGCGACGTTCACCTGGAACAGTGCGTTCCCGAGCACGCCCACCTCGATAGAAGTGGTGCCGATTATCCCCCTGCCTGACCGACAGGCAGGACTTCCGTGAGTCTGTTGAGAAAGTTGTGCGGAGATTGGACACTCCTTCTCCCAGCCATCACCCTTTCGCTCTTGGGTATACTCACGATGAGCACGTTCGGACAAGGAACATCGCTTGCGTCGCGGCAGCTCCTCTGGCTCGGCATCGCGACACTCGTCTACCTCGGCGTATCGACGCTCGATATGCGCTTCATTCGCCGGACACCGGTGGTGATGGCGTTATATATGCTCGCGTTCGTACTTCTCGCTTTCTTGCTCCTCTTCGCTCATCCGGTCATGGGCGCTCGTGCATGGTTCTCTCTCGGACCGGTTTCTTTCCAGCCGGCAGACCTCGCAAAACTTGCGCTCATCGCCCTTCTTGCTAAATATCTTTCGCGGCGGCATGTCGAAATCGGTGATTTCCGTCACATTATTGTCTCGGGCGCCTATGCGCTCACGCTTACCCTCCTTATCCTCATCGAGCCAGACATGGGGAACGCCATCATATTCGGCATGCTCTGGCTCGGCATGATGCTCGTGTCCGGCATTTCGAAGAAACATCTCGCTGTCCTCGGGCTCATTGGTCTCGTCACGGTATCGCTGTTCTGGTTCGAAGGGTTGAAACCTTATCAACGCGCACGCATCATCTCTTTTGTGAATCCGGCTGCCGATATGCGTGGCTCGGGCTACAGCGCCTATCAGGCGAAGATTGCCGTCGGCTCGGGGGAGCTCTTCGGCAAAGGCATTGGATATGGCACGCAGTCGAAATTGCGTTTCTTGCCCCAGTACCAGACTGACTTCATCTTCGCTGCGTTCGCGGAGGAGTGGGGATTTACTGGTGTCTCTCTTCTCCTTCTCATGTATGCGCTCCTTTTTGCTCAGCTCGCACAGATTGCACGCGCCGCCGCGACCAATTTTGACGCATTCTTCACGCTCGGGGTGCTCATGCTCTTTGCCGCGCATGTGGTAATACATATCAGCATAAATCTCGGGCTCTTGCCGGTAACCGGCACGACCATACCCTTTATGAGTTCGGGCGGTTCGCATCTCGTACTTGAATTTGCTGCACTCGGCATCGTGACCTCGCTCGCGCGTCACGGCCGCGGCGCGACACGCGACCTGAGCGCGAACGAATATTTGGGGGGCTAGCGATACAATGCAATAGTTTTTTGCACCATTTGTTCCAGCGAGAACTCGTTCGTATCTTTTGCATCCAGTATTTCACCGACGCCACCCACGCGGTTGGCAACGATAGGGAGACCTGCGGCTTTTGCCTCAAGGAGTATGTAAGGAAGACCTTCTTTGAGAGAGGGAAGTGCGAATGTATCGAACCCTTTTAGGGATTCTGGCGCGGTGAGGTAACCAAACAACTTTGCTCTTCCTTCAAGTCCGTACTCCGCAATTTTTGCTTCGAGATGAGGGCGTTCTTCGCCTTCGCCAACGATTGCGACGTACATCTCTGGATCATTCTTTGCTTGCTCGATGAGAACAATCTGATTTTTATTTCCATTCAGTTCGCCAAGAGTCCCGACAATATGCACACCGGGAGGAAAGGCGTTCCGAATTTTTTCACCAGATTCAAATGACATAGTAAGGTCGATACCGTTATGTATGACAGTCATTTTGCTCCGAGAAAATAGGACAGGGGCACATACGAGTTCGTAGTTCGAGAGAACAATGACACGGTGCGAGAAAAGGATTGTGAACCATGACGCAATCCAGACAAGTACTCGTTCATAAAACGGACGTAGTTCTTTGTGTGCCCAGCCGTGTGCAGTGAAAATGATATGTGGCACGCACGCGATTCGTCCGGCGAGTGCGCCGAGCCCACCAGCTTTTGAACTATTCAGATGGAGTACATCCGGACGTTCTTTCTTAAGGGCGCGCAGCAATTCAAGAAATGTCGTCCATTCTCGGAACATGGAGATGTCTCTGGTAAACGATGTGAGGAAGACACTTCGCACCCCCGCCTCTTTGAGACGCTGTGCGAGGAGGCCTGTTGGGGCGCCTACTTTGCCTGTGCCGCCGAACGCAACACTGACCTCAAACCGATCTTTCGGCAAGTGTGTTGCGAGGTCGTAGACATATCGCTGGGCGCCGCCCCAGTTTGACTTCGTTATGACGAATAAGATTTTCTTTCTGGCAGAATCTTTCATAGATGCAACTGTACAATATCTTTCTGCGTTATAGTATCCATATTCATGGCATTTGACCGTCGCGAAACAATTACTCTCCTTATAGGGGATTTTCTCATATTGGTTATTTCTCTCTGGGTGGCGCTTACTCTCCGTAACCTCGCATTACCCGCCTATAGTTTCTTCATCATCAATCTGGTGCCGTTCCTGCCGATGTTCTTCTTGTCGCTCGTTGTGTTCTATATCGCCGGCCTCTACGAGAAACAGACGCGACCCATCCGAAGTGTGATGGGCATACGCATCCTCGGAGCGCAGGCGGCGACAGTAGCGATTGCCGCTATTCTCTTCTTCGCCCTGCCGTTCACTATCGCACCAAAGACCATTCTTATTTTCTATCTCATCATTTCGGTTCTAGCGGAAAGTTTGTGGCGCTTCTATCGGATGAATCGAGAAATTACAGAAGGGAAACGGACATCAGTCATCTTGGTCGGTTCTGGTCCCGCAGCGCTTGAGCTCTATGATGAAGTGAATAATAACAATGCATATCTGATTCGATTTGTTGGCCGAGTAGAGAAGAAAGATTCATCAGTTGCCGACACTGCCGGCACTATCTATATGGATGCCGCTTCGCTCTATGAAGAGATTTTTGACCGCGTGCCTCTTGAATACCTTGATTCAGACGAGTTGCTCAAGTCCCTGCCGGCGCACCGCATGTTGTATGACAACAGCAAGCGTCTCTTCGATATCGTGCTCGCGATTTTGTTGTCTGTCATCGCTACTCCCTTTGTCGCTGTTGCAGTCGCACTCCTCTCACTGGAGAACGGAGCACCATTTTTGTACCATGAACGCATCGGCAAGGGTGGGCGTACCTTCCGTATTATGAAACTGCGTTCTATGCTTTTTGACGATCACGGCAATCTCAAACTACATAAGAAGAATCGCGTAACGATGTTGGGGAGCATATTGCGCAAGACGCGCATTGATGAACTCCCGCAGCTTTGGAATGTGCTTACCGGCGATCTGTCATTCATCGGCCCGCGCCCCGAACTTCCCACGCTTGTAGCCGTGTATGAACGCGAGATACCGCAGTATCAGATGCGCCACTTAATCGCTCCCGGCCTCTCGGGCTGGGCGCAGATTCACGACTATGACGCACCACGCGGGGGAGCGGATGTCGTCCGCACAGAACGCAAACTTTCGCTGGACCTGTATTATCTGAAACATCGTTCATTCGGATTGGACCTCGCTATTGCTATCAAAACACTCCGTACCCTATTCGCCTTTTCTGGAACATGAATAAAAATAAAAAAATAGCCGTCGTTACCGGCGGGGCGGGATTCATCGGTTCTCATCTTGCCGCCGCACTGCTCGCAGAAGGATATACAGTGAAGGTCGTGGATAACCTATCGAGCGGAAAGCGCGAGAAGGTCCCAAAGGGCTCTCTATTTTTTGAGCAGGATGTGAACGATACGGCGGCTCTTACCAATGTGATGGTCGGCACAGAAACCGTTTTTCATCTCGCGGCGCTTCCGCGCGTGCAATTTTCTATTGAACATCCCATTGAATCAAATAAAGCAAATGTAGACGGTACAGTCTCGGTCCTGAAGGCCGCGCAGGACGCCGGCGTGAAGCGCGTGGTCTATTCGGCCTCCAGCTCGGCCTATGGCGACCAAGAAGTGATGCCGCTCACCGAAGATATGCCGGCGAGCCCGAAAAGCCCGTACGGCCTGCAGAAATATATCGGCGAATTATATTGCCGCCTCTGGAGCGAGGTATACGGCCTCCCGACAGTCTCACTACGGTACTTTAATGTGTATGGGCCGGGGGCAAGCGCCGAGGGCGCGTACGCGCTCGTCATTGCGAAATTCTTAAGTCAGCGCGCGCTCGGCGAGCCGATGACCATCACTGGAGACGGAACACAGACACGCGACTTCACACACGTGCGCGACATCGTACGGGCGAATATATTGGCGGCGCGCTCATCGAAAGTCGGTAAGGGAGAAGTGATTAATATCGGCGCAGGAAACAATGCCTCGGTTGTGCGCATAGCAGAACTTGTCGGAGGACCGGTTGAACACGCCGCGGCGCGGCTTGAACCGCATGATACGCTTGCCGACAATACTCTCGCAAAAGAGCTTCTCGGCTGGGAGCCGAGCGTGTCGCTTGAAGACGGTATTGCAGAATTGAAAAAAGAATTTTACCTATGATTGTAGATGGACGAAAGATGGCGAGTGAGGTGCTTGCGCGCACAAAAATGCGTGCAGAAAAATTGTTGCGAAGGCCGAATCTTCTTGTCTATGTCGCTCCGGATGAAACTCCCGCGACACGCTCGTATTTAAAGATTAAAGCGCGAAGTGCAGAAGAAGCGGGATGCGATTTTGAAGAAACGCGGAGTCTGACCTTCTCTTCCCGCGCCGATGCGGTCATCGTTCAGCTCCCTCTGCCGAGCGAAGTAAACACAGCGGACGTACTCAACTCAATACCGCTGTCGCAAGATGCCGATGTGCTCTCGCGCGCATCGCGCGAGAAGTTTGAAAGGGGAGATGCCGATGCACTTCTCCCGCCAGTTGTGGCCGCAGTGCGCAAGATTTTAGAATTTGGGAATGTAGAAGTGAAAGGGAAGAAAGCGGTTGTTATTGGATCAGGATTCCTCGTCGGAGCGCCGGTAGCAACATGGCTCACACAGTGGGGCGCCGAGGTCGAAGTCGTCACGACAACATCAGGAGACCTCTCCGCGGCGCTAGGCAATGCGGACATTATCGTCTCGGGTGCGGGCTCGCCGCACCTCATCAAACCCGAAATGTTGAAAGAGGACGTCGTGCTTATTGATGCCGGCACCTCCGAATCGGGCGGCACTATCGCCGGCGATGCCGACCCCTCGTGTGCCGACAAATGTGCCATTTTCACTCCAGTTCCCGGCGGCATCGGTCCTATCGCCGTCGCCTGCCTTTTCGATAACGCCGTCACCCTCGCCGAACGCGAGAAGTGAGTTTCCTTGCTTTTTTCTGAATTTTTGATTAGATAAAGCGGGCGTAATCTCACTGCGCCATAAGGAGTTCGCATGACAATCGGAAGAGGTCCTTTTGCGTGTCGATGCCAGTGCCACATGGGTGTCGGACACTGTGGTATCGCAGCATGTTGTCCTCAATCTGGAATAGTGTTTTATCCGGGGGTGACGCGCGAAGAATGGGAGGCCCAAGAGCAGCAACTTCGAGAGGCCGCCGCCGAAGCATCAAATCGTGTCGAACCCTCGTAGCCCGCCTAACAGGCATAGGAAATCCGCCTCCTATTGCATCGGCGGGTTTTCTATTTTTGTTTTTGTAACAATCAGTAATCTACGGGACAATAAATAATTGGACAGGCAAGACTTCGCTTTTTATTTATTTCCGTTATAATCCCCCTATGGCTCGATATCGAGTGTCTGCCGTTTTCGCCCTCATTGTGGGGCTTTTGCTTGCCTATTTCGTGTGGTCTACCCAGGCCGACCCGACAAGCTCCTACCGCTTCAAGCTCGGCTTGGACCTCGCCGGAGGCACCGAGCTCGTCTACAAGGCCGATATGAGCCAGACGCCCTCTGGCGAGCAATCCGAGGCTCTTGCGGCGCTCCAGGGCGTTATTGAGCGACGGGTGAACCTCTTCGGCGTTGCGGAACCCCTCGTTCAGACTGAGGAGGCGAGTTCACTCTCGGGCATCACCGAGGACCGTCTCATCGTGGATTTGCCCGGCGTGACCGATATTAACGCGGCGGTCGCCGCGCTCGGAGAGACACCAACCCTGGAATTTCGGCTGGTGACGCCAGTCACCGTCGGTACGACTACACAGACTGGATATATGTCGACCGGTCTCACGGGTCGGTATCTGGCGAGCGCTTCGCTCCAGTTCGGTAGCGGTGCGACCGCAGGTCTCGCGGCACCGCAAGTGCTTCTCAATTTCAATAGTGACGGTGCGAAACTCTTTGAAAAAATTACGAGCGAGAATGTCGGTCAGACACTCGCCATATTCCTCGACGGCCAACCAATCTCTACACCGACCATCCAGGAGGCGATCCCGGGCGGGCAGGCAACCATCACCGGACAATTTACCGCAACCGAGGCGCGCGACCTCGTGCGCAATCTGAACTTCGGTGCGCTTCCCGTGCCCATTGAGCTTCAGAGCAGTTCCGCGGTCGGGCCGACGCTCGGCGCTGCGGCCATCAGCGCAGGTGTTACCGCTGGCATTATCGGCTTCGCTATCGTCGCACTCTTTATGATTGCGTGGTACCGCCTCCCCGGCGTTATCGCTGCTGTTGCACTTGTCGAATATCTCGCCTTCATGCTCGCCGTCATCAAAGTCATCCCCGTCACACTCACTGCCTCGGGCATCGCCGGGCTCATCATTTCGGTCGGTATGGCGGTGGATGCGAACGTGCTCATCTTCGAGCGCACAAAGGAGGAACTGCGCGGCCTGTCCGGCCAGGAAGGGAAGACGCCGCGCGAAGCAGTGCACATCGGCTTTGAGCGCGCGTGGCCGGCTATCCGCGATGGCCACCTCACGATGCTCATCTCGGGCGTCATTCTCTTCTGGCTCGGGACAAGCATCGTGCAGGGCTTCGCACTCGTCTTCGTACTCGGTGTGCTCGCGTCCTTTATCTCAGCGGTGTCGCTCTCGCGCGTCTTCCTGCTCGCCATCGTTCCGGACCTGCCTGCGCAGGCAGAAGAAGGACGGGGCGCGTGGAAATTTCTTCTGAGCTCCGGCTTCCGGTCTCCGGTAAACTGAAGTTATGTTCATCATTAACCATCGCGGTTTCTTCTTCTGGCTCACAGGGCTTCTCCTCGCGGCGGCCATCGGCGCTATCCTCGTCTGGGGTCTCCCGTTAGGCATTGATTTTACCGGCGGCTCCCTCATGCAAGTGAGTTATCAAAATGGCGTTCCACCGCTCGCGACGATTGAAAAACAAATTGCCGTCGTTCCGCTCGGCTCTGTGTCTGTCCGCGCATCAGGCACGAATGCGGTATCCATCCGCACACGCACTCTGACGGAGACAGAGCACGCCGCCATTCTTGCCGCGATCTCTGCCGATGCACCAGCGACCGAGCTTTCTTATACGTCAGTCGGTCCTGCACTCGGGAGTCAGTTCGCCAATAAAGCGCTCTGGGCAATCTTCGCCGTTATACTTGTCATTGTGCTCTACATTGCCTTCGCGTTCCGTAAAGTGTCGCGACCGGTGCCGAGCTGGGGCTACGGCCTCACGGTCGTCGCGATGCTCGCGATAGACCTCATCGTTCCGGCGGGATTCTTCGCCGCGTATGCGCACTTTACCGGCGCCGAAGTGGACTCGCTCTTCATCGTCGCCCTCCTTGCCCTCCTCGGCTACGTGGTGAATGACATCATCGTCATCTTCGACCGCATCCGCGAACACTTGGCGCGCAACGAGAAGACCGGACTGCGGGAATCATTTGAAGACACGATAGGAAAGTCCATCAGCGAGACGATGACGCGCTCCATCAACACCGCGCTTACGGTCGCGCTCGCCCTCCTCGCGCTCATCTACTTCGGCGCGGAGGCAACGCGCAACTTCGCGCTCGTGATGCTCGTCGGCGTTGTCGCCGGCACCTTCTCCTCCATCACCCGCTCCGCCCCGCTCCTCATCCCCCTCGCGAACTGGTTTGCTAAAAAATAACCGTTCCGACAAAGGGTTTGTTGTCCAAGTAGTTTGAAAATTCTTCGAGCCGCGCGCCATTGATGATGGCGACTTCAAGACCGAGTGCCTCCGCTTCTTTGGCGGCGACAGGGTCAAAGGGAGAGGAGAGTCCCGGGTCCCACTCTGGAGGGATTAGAGACCGGAAGCTGGACCAGCCGATTCGCTCAATCGGCTTCGCAGAAGGATTCTTCTTAGGGTCGCTATCGTACACGTAATCAATATTGGAGAGGTTCACCAGGCGCGTCGCGCCAAGATTCTTCGCCATGAGCACGGCATCGTAGTCGGTCGAACAGCCGGGCTGCCAGCCCGCGGCGATGATAACCGGTTCGTCAGTATGGATATCAACGGTTGGATTATGTATTACTTCCGCATGCGCGAAGCCGACGAAGATATTGCGCAGGAGTTGCGCGTTGAGGCGCGTGGCATGGATACCGATCCAGTCAAGGTCTTGCGGAGAGAGCGATGTGACCACTTGAGCAGCATCGCGGTAGCGGCGGGCGGTTTTGCCGCCACCGGTGATAATTGAGAATGTGAATCCGCGCTGAACTTTTTCTAGAATGAGGGCCTTGAATCGCTTGAGAAAGTCGGTATCAATCGCATCAGGAACGATAAGCGAGCCACCGACTGACACAACGACTCTCTCCCGCGTGTTTGCGTTCATAAGGCAAGGGTGACGGCTCCGCATATCATAGCGCCTTACTCGTCGCGCGCAATCTTGACAATGTATTTCCAATCATTTCACTAGTTTTGAAATATTCTAATAATTGACGGTCGGCAAAGATTCAAATATTGGGCATCCACAAAATACTGCTATAGCAGACAAATGGGGATAGCAATTAAAATAAGAAGAATGAATCATTTCCTGCCAGGTGAGCCGTTCGGCTTTTGTTTAAGCCGTTGGTCGGTCTAAGTGGTTGCTACCCACAAAATCTTACGGGCGATTCATTAGATCTGCATAATGCTGAAGCATGAAGTCGTGATAGAACTTATTTTCTGAAATATACTTATAGACATTGTGAGTTTTGCCAGGCGGCTCATTATTAAACTCCGCACACAACTCATCATTTTCTCGTTCGTTCTCTGGAGAAAGTGCCTGCTCCTTAATGGAACCGTCTTTAAATTTAAAGATAAACAAAATTTCTTTTTCTCCCACGATTTCATTCCAAAATCCTGTCATAAGTTTTGCTTTTATGAGTTTGATGTACTCAGGCAGGCACTCCTCTGAAATTCTTAAAGAGCGATCTCCGTTGGGATTTTTTTGTACAATCTCAATTCCCAACGCCTCAAGTTCCCCATCAGAAATGTCCCCACCGTCCATTAAGAAGCTGAGATTCATATCAGCTATAATACCTCATACAGTCTATGCATAAGTTCAGATACATTTGGCACTCCTCATAATTGAGAAAATAGCCCTGTTCAAGGACTTGTGGATAAGGTTGATTTACTATATGTGGGATGTATACTGAAATTGTGCCTGTGGGCGCAAGCCCCTTATCGGCTAAGGATTTCCTAAGCTGAAGGCAGGCACACCAGAGTAGCCGCCCAACGGGCGGCTTTTCTGTTTTTTAATCCCCCACATCGTCTCTATAAAACTTTTGTTTACCAATCTTGCCGATCGGCATTACGCTCCAAAAATGATGTTTACCGTCGCCAACTTTCCTCACAATTACACGAATCAATACCATTACCTCATTTCCTATAATGTCATGAAAGCCCCAATACTCCACTTGTTTCGTCCTACTGAAACCATCTTTCCCCGGTTCTCCCCACTTCTCCAGAGTAGTCCTATATTCCTGAACCGTCCCCGCTTTACTAAGAAGATTTAGCGCAGGCTTCAATAATCTAAGCTTGAGTCTTTGTTCCTTTATATTTCTGGGTTGTCTATTTGGCTTGTTGAGCAAATGATTGAAACCGTCAGAAGTAAGCGAGATATTCGATTTAAAGTAAGGGCAACTGATTTCTGGGATTGCATCATATAGCTCTCGAGATGTCTTCACAAGACTGTGATAGTCGCGTATAGCCCTTTCTATATCAATCCTTTGCTCCATTAACGATTAATATTAGCACTTGCAAGCAAGTGGTGTGCTGGACGCGGTTGACTTCTTTTTACCCCTCCTATAGGATGGGGGGACTGCCACCTGAATAGAGTAGGTAGGCAGGATGCCGAGGAAAAGACGGACTCGGGACAGAGTCCTTTTTGTTTCTCGCGCGCTCTTTGACAATTACATAGTGAACGCCCGGCACGCGAGTGCCGGGCAGAAAATGAAAAGACCCGCGGCGCGAAGCGCCGCGGGAAAGATGTGAATTCTTTTGTTCCGCCTATTCTTAATGAGAGTTTGATCCTAGCTCAGGGTGAATGCTGGCGGCGTGGATAAGTCATGCAAGTCAAGGGGGCCCGCAAGGGCAACCGGCAGACGAGGTAGTAACACGTAGGTACATCCCCCGAAGTCGGGCATAGCCAATCGAAAGGTTGGGTAATTCCCGATAGTCCCGCAAGGGTAAAGGTTTTTCGCTTCGGGAGCGGCCTGCGTAGTATCAGCTAGTTGGTAGGGTAATGGCCTACCAAGGCTACGACGCTTAGGGGAGCTGAGAGGCTGACCCCCACCGATGGAACTGCGACACGGTCCATACTCCTACGGGAGGCTGCAGACGAGAATATTCCGCAATGGACGAAAGTCTGACGGAGCGACGCCGCGTGATGGATGAAGTGCCTTGGTACGTAAACATCTTTTATCGGGGACGAAGTTTATTGACGGTACCCGATGAATAAGGAGCTCCTAACTCTGTGCCAGCAGGAGCGGTAATACAGAGGCTCCAAGCATTACCCGGAATCACTGGGCGTAAAGGGTGTCTAGGCGGCCATATTAGTCTCTCGTTAAATGTCCGAGCTCAACTTGGTCACTGCGGGGGAAACGGTATGGCTCGAGGGCGTGAGAGGTGCATGGAACTCATGGTGGAGGGGTGAAATCCGTTGATATCATGGGGAACACCAAAGGCGAAGGCAATGCACTGGTACGTTCCTGACGCTCAAACACGAAAGCCAGGGTAGCGAA
>CAYHMS010000014.1:0-10373 GCA_964357805.1 uncultured Candidatus Saccharibacteria bacterium
GGTGACACGGTTGTCTTTGGCGAGGTGCTCCTCGTCGACAACGGCTCGGACACGACCATCGGCGCGCCGCTCATCAAAGGCGCGGAGGTCAAGGGCACCGTTGTTCTCGCCGGATTAGATAAGAAAATCGAGGTGGTGAAGTATAAGCCGAAGAGCCGCTACTACAAGCGCAAAGGCCATCGCCAGCCCATCCTCAAAGTGAAGATAGACAGTATTAACTAACATTTCTACATGCAAATAGGGCGTTGGAATCATCAGTCCGCTTCGCCACGCCGAAGCGATTTTAGAACTCGCGGAGGCGGGCAATTTAAGCATTATACGCGTCCGCCTTCGCATGGGAGATACCCGCCACGGCGAGGCAAAGGCTTCGGCACCTTCGGCGAGACCGAGGCAGAGATCTCCAAGTTTATGAACAAGACGGTTGTCACGACTTCCGAACCGGTTTTTGTGCCAGAGCACACATTCTCCGATTTTGACATCAATCCGCATCTAAAGAAGAACATCGCTGCAAAAAAGTACGAGGTCCTTACGCCGATTCAGGACAAGGCTATTCCGCACGCCTTGCTCGGTCAGGATGTCGTTGGCATCGCCGAAACTGGCACTGGCAAAACAGCGGCATTTCTTATCCCGCTTATAGACAAGGTGATGAAGCAGAAGGGCGAACGCGTGCTTATTATGGCGCCGACGCGTGAGCTCGCGGTGCAGATAGAGAAGGAGCTCGCGGGTTTCGCTCGCGGACTCGGCTTCCGCGGCATGGTCGCGGTTGGCGGCGCGAACATCGGCCCGCAGATTTCCCAACTGAAGCACGGCCCGGCATTCGTTATCGGCACACCCGGGCGCTTGAAGGACCTGATGGAACGCAAAGCACTTACTCTCTCCGGCTTCGGTACCGTCGTTCTCGACGAAGCGGACCGAATGTTGGATATGGGTTTCATCGACGATATGCGCTTCATTCTCGGAAAGATGCGCAAGGAGCGCCACACGCTCTTTTTCTCTGCGACGATGGGGAAAGAAATACAACGGCTCATTAGCGACTTCCTTGAGGAGCCGGTCATCATCTCGGTCAAGAAGCGCGATACGCCCGCAAGCGTCGACCAAGATGTGGTCCGTATTCCGCGCGGAAAGGATAAGTTTGACGTGCTCGCCGAATTACTGAAAGACCGCGAGTTCAGCCGCGTGCTTGTCTTCGGGCGCACCAAATACGGCGTGGAGAAGCTCGCGAAGGCGCTTTCGCGCCTCCATATCCATGCCGAAAGCATTCACGGCAATAAGACCCAAGGGGCGCGCCAGCGCGCTCTGGAGGCCTTTAAGGCGGGGAAGGTGAGCGTGCTTGTAGCGACCGACGTCGCGGCGCGTGGCCTGGATATCCCCGCCGTCTCGCATGTCATCAACTACGACCTGCCCTCCACCTACGAGGATTACATCCACCGCATCGGCCGCACCGGCCGCGCCGCGCTCAAAGGTAAAGCCCTCACCTTCGTCCAGAGCCGCTAGGTCTCTTAATATGGCAAGGGCGCCCCTTGGCATGATTGCCAGTGCACATTCCTCTCCTCCATGCTATGCTGTGCTTATGAACGGTAAAACATTTCCACACCTTACGTTTACTATCCAAATCTTCCGAGAAGGGAAGCTGTTTGTTGCATATAATCCAGAACTTGATGTTTCAAGTTGCGGTTCAACTATTGAAAAAGCGAAAATAAATATAAAGGATGCTATTAGCGGATTTCTTAAGTCAGCCGCAAAAATCGGGACATTGAGTGAAATTTTAGAAGAAGCGGGATATATTTATCGACGCACACGCTGGGTTGATCCAGAACTCGTTTCGCTAGATAGAATGTCAGTATCGGTATAAGTCGGCATGTCGCATATTGCTCCCGTACACTTCAAAAAACTTGTACGCGTGTTTGAGCGTAGCGGGTTCGTGCTGGACCGCAAGGAGGGCGATCATCTTGTGTATGTGAAGAAAGGCGTACAACGCCCTGTTGTCATTCCCACATACAAACAGGTTCCAGTATTTGTAATTAAGAATAATCTTCGGTCAGCCAAAATCTCACGCGAGGAGTATTTTCGATTGTTGAAGGTATAACTATCTTTAATTAGGTTTCTTTGCGGTTGGTGAGCGCGGCGCGGAGGGTCTCGGCGTCGGAGTATTCAAGCTCGGAGCCGGTTGCGAGGCCGCGGCCGAGCTCGGATACTTTCAGATGGTCGCGGTAGGGCGCGAGGAGTTCGCGCACGCGGTCGGCCGTGTGCTCACCCTCACTTGTTGCCGAGAGTGCGAGTACGATTTCTTTCAAATTATTTTTCAGCCGCTTTTCTACGATTTTCAGTAATTCCTTTTCGCGGATAACGCCCTTGCCGGTGAGCGTAAGCACGCCTCCCAGCACGAAGTAGCGTCCCCTATAGGTGCCCGCGCGCTCCACCGCAGAGAGGTCCTGGTCCTTCTCGACGAGCATAAGGAGAGCATCGTCGCGCGTTTTGTCGGAACAATAATTACAAACAGTCGCTGAACTGCCGTTATAGAAGCGCATACAGTCGGGACACTGCCGGACGTCTTTCCCCAATGAGGCGATGAGAGAGGCGAGCTTCACACGCTCATTTGCCGGAACGGCGAGAAGATAATAGACGAAACGTTTTCCCTGCCTAGGACCGATACCCGGGAATCGAGCGAGTGCACGCGCGAGTTCGTCGATGTGGTCCATTAAAATTCTTGGGCGAGCTCGCCGTAGCCGGTGGTATCCACCGGCTGGAAGGTGGCGCGCTTCTCATCAAAGTAGAGTTCGGTCTTGCCGGTCGGGCCGTTGCGATGCTTCTCAATGAGGATTTCCGCGATACCCGGCCGATCAGAGTCGGGATTGCGTTTGTCCTCGCGATGGATAAACATCACGACGTCAGCGTCCTGTTCGATACTACCGGAGTCGCGCAGGTCGCTCAAGCGGGGCTTCCCTCCGCGCGTCTCCACGGCGCGATTGAGCTGTGAGAGCGCGATGACCGGTACGGCAAGCTCGCGCGCGAGCGATTTGAGCGAGCGGGAGATTTCGGTCACTTGCTGAACGAGCGAGTCGGAGGCCTTGGTGGAGGTCGGCGACATGAGTTGAAGATAATCAACGACGATGAGCCCGATGTCGCGCTCGCGCTTCAGCCTTCGAGCGACCGCGCGCATCGCGAGGATGTTGTTGCCCGGCTTGTCGTCAATGTAGATGGGTGCCTTGGAAAGCGACTCAAGCGCGTCGCGGATGCGGCTGAAATCCTCTTCGTCCTTCACTTGGCCGGTGCGCAGTTTCCACGAATTAACGAAGGATTCTGCGGCGAGCATACGGTCAATGAGCTGTTCCGAACTCATTTCAAGCGAGAAGATGCCGACCGGGACGTTATGGCGCACGGCGGCATTCCGTGCGATATCGAGCGCGAGCGAAGTTTTACCCATCGACGGGCGCGCCGCAATAATGATGAGGTCGGAAGGATGAAAGCCCGAGAGGAGGTTATCAAGGGCGGGGAAGCCGGAGGGCACACCGCGGATGCCGCTCTCTTTATGGGACAACGCTTCAATGCGTTCCCACGCTTCGTGTATTTTGTCGCCGATGGCGGTGAACTTATGCGCCGCGGAAGCGTTGCCGATGGCGTAGATGCTTTTCTCCGCTTCGTCGAGCACCTCCATTGTCTCGCGTGCATCATCATACGCGGATTCAGTGATGCCATAGGCGGCGTCGATGAGCGAACGCATGAGGGATTTGCGCGAGACGAGCTCGGCGTAGTGAGGAAAGTTGCCGGGAGCAGGCGCCGAGCCAGCGAGCTCGGCGAGATAACTCCTACTGCCGCTGCGTTCTAACAATCCTTGGTCCTGCAGCCGTTGCGAGAGGGAGAGTTGGTCAATCGGTTCGCCGCGCTCGGCGAGTTCGCGCATGGCGCCGAATATGAGCCGATGTTTTTCCGCGTAGAAAGAATCGGAGTGAATGAGGTCAGAGACATCGTGAATGGCGTCGGGCTTCAGTAAGAGGGCGCCCAGAAGGGCGCGTTCGGATTCAAGAGATTGCGGGGGAATGCGATCGACGGCCATTGAAGCCAATTGTATCAAAGAGTTCTTATAGTCAATACCGGTCCGTCAGGCCCGTCGTCCACACGATATCCACTCTTTTCAACTTCGTCCCGAATACGGTCGGCCTCCTTAAAATCCTTGGAAGCACGGGCTCTTTCGCGTTCCGAGAGTAAGGTTCTTATTTTTTCCGGCACATGAGCCGCTGTCAAGGCACCGGTTGTTGGCGGTGTGGTGAGCGAGAGTCCGAGATGCGCGTGTGCATCGACGATAAGACCCCATTTCTCTTCGGGGGTGTAATCCTCGCTCTTGAGAGCGTCCCAGAGAATGCCGATTGCCTGCGGAGTCGCGAGATCATCGCGCATCGCCGCGAGGAACCGATTGCGTGCGAGAGAAAATGTACTTGTGCGTTTTGATTCTTGCGCGATCTCGCGTGAAATTTTCCAGAGCCGATCAAGCGCGCCCGCAGCGCCCGCAAGTGCGTCCCATGAGAAGGAGAGGGGAGTGCGATAGTGCGCTTGGAGGAAAAAATAGCGGAGCGCGAGCGGATGGAATCCTTTTTCAATGATATCGGAAAGATAGACGACATTCCCGATCGATTTCGAAGCCTTTTCGCCCTGCATGATAAGGAACGCACTGTGCATCCAATAGTGGACGAATGTCCGGCCGCTCGCCGCTTCCGATTGCGCGATCTCGTTGTTATGGTGCACCGCGATATGGTCCTCGCCGCCCGTATGGATATCTATCTCTTGGCCCAAAAGCGCGCGGCTCATCGCCGAACATTCGATATGCCATCCCGGATTGCCGCGGCCCCACGGACTATTCCATTGCTGAAGGTCATTGGGTTTCGCCGTCCGCCACAGCCAGAAATCATGCGGATTTTTTTTCTCGGGGTCCCGCGTAATGCGCGCGCCGCTGCGCTGACCCGACACATTGATATTCCCGAGTTTTCCATAGCTCGGGAATTGTGAGATATCGAATGCGACGCCGTGTGGCGTGCGATACGCAAAACCTTTTTCCTCAAGCGTCTTTACCAAGGCGATCTGCTCTTGTATATAATCCGTCGCACGAGGGAAACGGATATCGTCGGTGTCGATGGCTAATTCATGAATATCTTCAATGAAAAGCTTTGTATACCGGTCAGCGATTGCTTCGGGGGTGGTCTGTTCACGTTTCGCGCCGATTGCCATCTTATCCTCTCCTTCATCGCCGTCGCCGACGAGATGCCCGACATCGGTGATATTGATAACGCGACGTACGCGATACCCCGCAGCGCCGAGTACTCGGGCAATGGTGTCTGAGAAGACATAGGCGCGCAGATTGCCGATGTGCGCGCGGTTATAGACGGTCGGCCCGCAGGAGTAGAAAAGAACGATGCCGGGTCTTTGCGACACAAACAATTCTTTTGTACCCGAGCGCGTGTTCATGAAGAACACCTGTGCGAGCCGATTGTGCGGAGCGTTTTTTTGTTTTCCGAAGATACGTGCGAGCCACTGCATACGTCAAAAAAGCCAACGTCTCTTAATGAAAAATGTAGTCAAAAGCATTGCAACGCCGAACATGAGAGCAAGCACAATCCAAAAAGCGTTCGGCGAATCAATGACGGGCATACCTTCCGTGCGCATAGCGAATATCCAGCTTATGAGTCCGAGAGGCAGGAAAATGAAGTTGATGGTAGTCAGCGTTTTCATAATTTCATTCTGGCGCGCTCCAAGAAGAGCGATGTTGGTTTCTCGGAGCTCTGTCGCGACGGCTCGGTGCGTCTTCACGACGTGTGCGACATTTGAACGCTCCTTTTTGATTCGCTCCGCTCGGAGCTTGAAAGAGTCGTCAAAAAAATTGAGCTGTGCCAGCACATTCATAAAATGGTTCAGAGATTCTTCCTGTGTCGCGAGTGCCGCTTCGGCGTGGAGGAATTCACGGCTCATATTTGATATTGAACGCACGGTCATTCGCTCACGGCCGTCAAACATCTCTTTTTCAACGCGCGCGAGAGTATCGGCAACATGATTGATATGGTCGCGCACCGAGGTATAGAGATGCGCGAAGAGGACTTCAAGCAGCACATCAGTCGTGATTGAAATGTGTCCCTCGACCAGACTCTGCGCCTCAAGAAGCTTTTTTAGGTGATGCAGAGGAGCGACGACTTCGTAACGCACGGTTACGATGAAGTTTTTGCCGACGACAAAGTCGACCTCCTGGCTTTTCGTCTCGCCATCGTTCGCGCCTTGCGTCGGGAAGTGAAGCACCAGAAGAGCCGCGTGCTCATCGCCTGCGACGAGCGACAGGGGAGTAGGGGAGAACAATTCTGTTTCGACGCGTTCGCTGATAGAGAATTCACGCGCAATCTGTCGAATCTCATCCTGACTCGGCTGCTCGAGGTCAACCCAGACCCCGTCCCGATACTCGTGCCGGAATATCATGTAGGTAGGATACCACGGGGCGGTACCTATGCTACACTGTGTTAAATGGAATCTGGTGAAAGGTATCAATATGGACGTAGCGTTGCGATGCGCGGTGTTAGTTTCGCGTTGGTCGCTACACTTGCCTTCGGCGCGGGGCTCGTGGTGGGCAATAGCGGTTCTGCCGCCGCGGTTATCACGCGCATCCCGCTCGTGGGCGACGGTCTCGACGCGACGCCGGACCGCAATGTCGACTTCACCGACTTCTGGAAGGCGTGGAACGCGCTCGAGGCGAACTATGTCATCACGCACGCCTCATCGACGCTCCCCACGACGAAAGAAAAACTCTTTGGCGCGATGGAGGGCCTCGCCGCTTCGTATGACGACCCGTATACGGTCTTCTTTCCCCCGAAAGAGGCAAAGGAATTTTCCGATAACATCTCGGGAAGTTTTGCGGGCGTGGGTATGGAAATTGATGTGAAAGATAAAGTGTTGACCGTCATCGCTCCGTTGAAGGGTACTCCGGCGGAAGCGGCCGGCATTAAGGCAGGCGACCAAATCATCGCCATAGACGGTGTTTCGACTGATGGTCTCGCAGTTGATAAGGCGGTGCGGAAGATCCGCGGCCCCGTCGGCACGACCGTTGACCTTACCATCATTCGCGACGGCAAGTCGCTCGATATTAAAATCGTTCGCGCCATCATCCAGGTACCAGAAACTGATGATGGCCTCAATGCCGCAAGCGGCGTGTATCATATCGCGCTCTACGAGTTCACTTCTAATTCTGCAAATCTTTTTAATCAAGCGCTCTCGCGGTTCAAAGTTTCGGGCTCGAACAAGCTCGTCGTTGACTTGCGCGGTAACCCGGGCGGTTATCTCGATGCGGCGGTTGATATCGCAAGCCATTTCTTGCCGAAGGGTGCCATTGTCGTCACCGAGGATTTCGGCGGGAAAGAAGCAAGCCAAGCGGACACGAGTTTCGGGTATGACGGCATTCCGGCGGGGACAAAGATTGTCGTGCTCATCGACGGCGGCTCCGCCTCCGCTTCAGAAATTTTCGCCGGTGCTCTTCAAGACCATAATGCCGCGACTATCATCGGTACAAAATCTTTCGGTAAGGGTTCGGTACAGACGTTGATGGACCTTGACCAAGGGTCGCTGAAGGTCACCATCGCGCGTTGGGTCACACCGAACGGCCACTGGATTATGGGCAATGGCATCACGCCGGACATCATCGTGTCATACAGTGCTGCAGATGCCGCAATAAAAAAAGACCCTCAAATGGCGCGCGCCATCCAATTTTTGACGACAGGGAAATAATAGGATAGGGTGGGGCTACATGAAGGTTATTCTTATCAAGGATGTGAAGGGCGTGGGGCGTGCGCATGCGGAGGTCGAGGCGGCCGACGGCTATGCGCTCAATTTCCTTATTCCGAAGAAGCTCGCAATACCGGCAACATCTATGGCGAAGCAGGAGGCCGAGTTTCGCCGTAAGCAAATGACAGACCGCACGGCACTCGATGCCGCGCTTCTCGCGCAGAACATCGCTTCGCTTGCAGAGGCGCGCATCGTGCTAAGGGTCAAAGCGAATGAAAAAGGCCATCTCTATGACGCGGTGGGGAAGCCGGAAATAAGCGCGGCGGCGAAGGAACAAGCGCACATTGACCTGCCCGAAGACGCCATCAAACTCGAAAAGCCCATCAAGGAGCTCGGCGTGTTTGATATTCCTGTTTCCTCTGCCGAAACATTCGGCAAGTTCTCCATTACTATTGAAGCGGAATAAAACACAAAACAAGGTTCGACCTTAAATCCGAATCCTCAAGGTCGAACCTTGTTTTTCGTTTTAAACTACGTCTGCGACTTTTTTGGCGATGATGCGACCGGTGAAGTTCGTCTTGCGGCGCGTGCGGTAGGCGATAGTGCCGGTGGCGATTGAAAAGAGCGTATGGTCGCGGCCGACACGAACATTCTTTCCGGCTTCAATTCGCGTACCACGCTGGCGGACGATGACCATGCCCGGGCGGGCTGAAGCGCCATCAGCGAGTTTCACCCCGAGATATTTCGGGTTCGAATCGTTAAGGTTCTTCGCTGAGCCGCCGGCTTTCGTTGATGCCATAGTGGTATAGTGTTGTGCAATGACTATAGCAGATGTGCGCGAAAAATGCAAAAACTTCGTTGCCAAAGCGCCTCGGGACGTGCTCATCATCGGCATTCTCATCCTCGCTTCCTCGACGAGCTTTTGGTTCGGATATCTCGCCGGATTGGATGCAGAACAAGAGGGCATTTTAAGAATTGAACAGGCCTTGACATCAGAAGCCCCGACGCAGCCCGTCGGGGCCGGAAGCGTCGGCGTGGTCGCTTCAAGAAATGGGACGAAATATTATTTGTCCGGGTGTGCCGGGGCTGACCGCATTTCAGACGCTAATAAAGTATGGTTCGCTTCGCCCGCAGCCGCTGCGGCTGCGGGTTATACTCCCGCTGCAAATTGCAAAGGTTTGTAGTCTGCTACAATTTACAGAATGAATGACGATTTGACACGAGAGAATCCACCACATCCCTTACCGCTCGGAGAGACAACCGAGCGGCTTGCACGAGTAGTTCACGAAGGAGGGCGTACCATGCCTGAGCCCTCCGAGCGACCGCTCTTGGTCTGTAAACCGAGAAAAATAGAGTCGTGGAGAGTGTTTAAGATACTGTCTGAATTCATAGAAGGATTTGACATTATTCGCCGTCACGGTCTTGCAATCTCCTTCTTCGGCAGCACACGAGCTTCGCGTGGGGACGATTCGTACAAATGCGCTGAAGAACTTGCGCGCCGACTCTCAGTGAAAGGATTCGCCATCGTTACGGGTGGCAGTTCGGGTATTATGCAGGCGGCGAATAAAGGCGCTTTTGAAGTTGGCGGAGCTTCGGTCGGGCTCAATATCAACTTACAGGACGCACAGACGTATAATCCGTACCTCACTGAAAAGTTCAGTTTTGACCATTTCTTTGTGCGAAAAGTGATGCTGACGTATGCTTCCGAGGTGTACATTTATTTCCCGGGCGGCTTCGGTACACTCGACGAATTTTTTGAAATCGCCACGCTCGTACAAACTAAGAAAATCCGCAAGGTGCCTATTATTCTCTACGGAAAGGATTTTTGGGAACCGTTGCTTAATTTTATCCAAAAAACGGTCTACAAAGAGCATGCGGCCATTGATGAGAAAGATATGAAACTCTATACCGTTGTTGATTCAGTTGATGAAGCGTACGACTACGTCATTGCGAATGTTACGTGTTGAAAAGGGAATAAGGGACGGGGAAGAGTTCAAAGGTAAAGATATAGAGTTCGCACATTATATCTTTTGCGCAGATACTACGGATCTTCTACTGCGTAGCCCATTGCCAGACTTGAGAAAGGAGGTTAAAGACGTAATTGAAGTTCGCTTGACCAGCAGGAGAGTTGATGATTGCCTGAAGCGAGATGCCGAAGAATGAGAGGGCGAGGAGAAGGACGAACACCCAGAAGATAAGTCGGAGCATAGGTCTGCATTATACCACACGCCTATTCTGATGGTAGTATCTCGGCATGACCAGATGTGTTCTCGCACTGAAGCATTTCAAACGCGTTGACTTGCATTTCTATAAGGCGACGCACGAGCACCACTCTTCCCTGCCGAAGAAGCTTTTTCAAAAACGAACGCGCGCACAACTTTTTGAATCATTAGTATCAACGGTCATTTCCCAACAGCTCGGCCTCGCCGCCGCCGACAGCATCTTCGCTCGTGTGAAGAAAGCATGCGGCGGTCGATTATCGCCAGAATCGGTTCTGGAGGCCATGCCCGCGGCGCGTCGCGCCCCCGGCCGCGAGGGGGGGCAAGTTGAGACCCTCAAAAAAAAAGCGCCCGCCAAAAAAAAAAATAAAAAAGAATTTGGTTAACAAAAAAAAAATTACGCAC
>CAYHMS010000014.1:10383-11766 GCA_964357805.1 uncultured Candidatus Saccharibacteria bacterium
TGTGTTGTTTGTCCTGGCGGCGCGCTCCCACCTCCCGGGGGCCGCGGGGGGGGGGCCCCCCCCCCCCTGGGGGGGGGGGGCGCCCCCCCGGCCCCCCCCCCCCCCCCCCCCGCGCCTCTCGGGTGCGAAAGTGAAGACGCTCAAAACAATCGTGACCGCAATAAAAAATAATAAACTCGATTTGCTTTCATTGAAAAATATTCCTGAAGCAGATGCCGTAAAAAAGTTGATGAGCATCTGGGGGCTCGGCCCTTGGTCGGTCGAGATGTTTCTCATGTTTGCGCTTGGCCGCGGCGACGTCTTCTCGCCCGGCGACCTCGGCCTCGCCCGTGCGATGGAAGCCATCTATAATCTGCCCAAAAATACTCCGCGCTCCTCCCTGCTTGCTATTGCAGAAAAATGGTCTCCGCACCGCACCTACGCTTCCCTGCTCCTCTGGCGCACCCGCGACACCACATAAATTTGCTTTTTTATAAAAAAAGTTTATTATGTTATCCGGGCTGTAAAAATCAATCGCAGGATAACCGATAACCAAATAGGAGAAGCGCATGATACAAGAAACGATAAATATGGGAGTGGTCTATGACGACTTCTCCAAAGCATTTGGAGAGGCCGACAAACTACCGACGTGGCAGTTCGTTGGCAAGCCGGCTATGGAGAAATTGCTCAAGGCTCATCTTGGTCCGGACGCACGGTTCTTGGACTTCGGGTCCGCAAGCGCTCGGGTTGAAGTCGGCGTACTCCTCCCGAACGGTGTCTCGTCAAGCAACATAACCGGAGTAGAAATCAGTCCGGAGCAAGTCGAGATGGCGAAGGCACGCGTCTCTGGTGCTCACTTCATGGTGGGAGATGTCAGTGATAAGTCGTTGCTTTCCGACCAGTCGGGTACGTTTGATGTGGTCTTTTCGCACATGGTGTTCGAGCATCTCGACGACGCTCAGTTGGCGAAAGCATGTGCGAATGCGCATCGCCTACTGAAATCGGGTGGCACCCTTGCTTTTGTGGTAACACACCCTGACAAGATGACTAATCTCGATGGGAACCTTGTCCAGTCGTACGGAGCGTTCATCACGACCGCTCCGTGGGGAGGCGAACTCCACAATTATCGACGTAGCGTTGAGCAGACGCTACAGACCGTGCGTAAGGCCGGCTTCGAGGTCGAGGTGACTGAAGAAGTTCAATTCCCTGATGAGCCGCCAGCTGGTCTGGATGACGGAAATCTTGTGGTCTTTCAAAAGGCAGCGCAGAAATACCGCAAATATCCCGCGGTGCGACTCGCGATACGCGCAAGAAAAAAATAAGAAGGTAACAGCGGACCGTAAAACGGCGCATTCGTGCGCCGTTCCTTTTTATAAGTACGAAAGTCAAATATCAGAGATACGA
>CAYHMS010000015.1:0-10855 GCA_964357805.1 uncultured Candidatus Saccharibacteria bacterium
GCCGGCTTGATGTAGAGCTGGCCGCGGTCCTGGAGATACCAGAGCGCGTAGCCGAGCGACTTCCCCGCTGCCATTGATATCATTGAGCCAACTTGACGCTTCTTAATCTCGCCCGCGTACGGCTTGAAGCCGAGCACGCGCGAAGAAAGAATGCCCTCGCCTTTTGTATCAATAATAAACATGTTTTTGTAGCCCAAGAGTCCGCGTGTCGGACCGACAAGCGTGATGCGCATCATGTTCCCGTGTTGAGTCATGTTCTGCAGCACGAACGCGCGCTGGCCGAGTTTCTCAATGATGGCGCCCTGGAATTCAGACGGCGTATCAATAACAACTTCTTCAAATGGTTCGAGCTTCACACCACCTTCTTCGCGGATGATGACGTGCGGCTGGGACACCTGGAGCTCGTAGCCCTCGCGGCGCATATTTTCAAGCAAGACCGCGATGTGAAGCTCGCCGCGACCGGACACGTGGAAGCTATTATCTCCGCCGGAGGCGGATCCGCCTTCGGCGGAAAAATCGATTTTCAGACCAACGTTGACTTCAAGCTCCTTCATGAGACGGTCGCGGAGCTGACGGCTCGTGACGAACTTCCCTTCCTTTCCCGCAAAAGGCGAATTATTGATAAGAAAGTTGAGCGCGATGGTCGGCTCGTCCACCGCGATGGCTGGCAATGGTGTCACTGACTCGTCGGTCGTCACGGTCTCGCCGATATAGATGTCAGGCAGGCCGGCGATGAGCGCAATGTCCCCGGCGCTTGCTTCAGCTACTTCAGCACGCTCGAGCCCTTTGAAGGTGAAGACCTTCGTGGTGCGGCCAGTGCGCGTTTCACCATTCGGCTTTTTTATAAAAACGTTTTGATTCGGACGGACGGTCCCTTCGTAGATACGACCGACTGCGAGCCGGCCCATGAAGTTGTCGTACGCGAGATTAAATGGCTGAAGCATCAGCGGTGCATTCGCATCAGCAGTAGCATTGGCGGCCGGTACCTTCTCAAGAATAGTATCCAAGAGCGGCGAGAGATCTTTTTCGGCGCCCATCAGCAAATCGTCTGGGTTTAATGACGCGCGCCCATCGCGGCCGATTGCGTACACAACGGGAAAATCACTTTGCTCATCCGAGGCGCCGAGTTCCAAAAATAGTTCAAGTACCTGGTCGTGAGAACGTGCCGGATTGGCGGCTGGCTTGTCTATTTTATTAAGCACCACGATCGGTCGTAAGCCGAGCTCTAATGATTTCTTCAATACGAAACGGGTCTGCGGCATCGGTCCCTCCTGTGCGTCGACGATGAGCAAGACCGAATCAATGGAGCGCAGCACGCGCTCCACTTCAGAGCCGAAGTCCGCGTGCCCGGGCGTGTCCACGATGTTTATTTTCGTCCCTTTGTATTCAACCGCCGCGTTCTTGGCATAAATAGTGATGCCGCGCTCTTGTTCAAGCGCGTTGGTGTCCATCGTCGTGCCCTCCTTCGCCGCGCCTGTTTGTTTCAGAATAGCGTCAGTGAGCGCCGTCTTCCCGTGGTCGACGTGGGCAATGATGGCGATGTTTCTAATTTCCATAGAAATAAAAATAGCCGCATGGGCTGTTTTTTTAGTATACCACAAAATACAGTACACTGTATGGAATGCGGACGAAGAAACGGGAGAGGAGAACGCACCTTAGTTCCCGCCGGTGAGTAGATTGATTATGTGTCCCACTCGAAGCCGCGGCCGAAGTGGCCCCACGTGCAGGTGTCGGTATAGCGTACCGTGTCGAGCTTGAGTGCTTCTCGTATGCCACGCGGCGTGAGGTCGTAGCCGGTAATCTCTTCCTCAATGCCGTCCACAACGACGACCGCCATGACCGGCTCCGCCTTGCCGATGGCGTACGCGAGTTTTGTGTGAACGGTACTTGCTTTGCGCTCCTTCAAGAGTTGCACGGCGACCCGTCGGGCCATATACGCGGCCGAACGGTCTACTTTTGTGCAATCCTTGCCCGAAAACGAACCGCCGCCAATATTCACTTCCGGACCGTAATTATCAATGATCAATTTGCGCCCGGAGACGCCGGTGTCTGCGTCGAAACCTCCCTGCACCCACTCCCCCGCCGGATTAATCAGATATTCTTGTGCGGAGATGATGCTTTGCACGAGTGACAGGAGCTCGGCATTCTTCGTATTCTGGAAACTCGCGACGACCACGGTCACCGCGTCGTTGTCGATTGTCACCTGCGTCTTCCCGTCATAGGGATACACTGCGTAAATCTTCTGACACAGGTTCCGCGCCAATTCGTATTCAAGCGGCATCAGCGATTCGGTCTCGCTCGTCGCATACCCTTTCATGATGCCTTGGTCGCCGGCGCCGCCGGTGTCGACGCCGCGCCCAATTTCTCTGCTTTGGAGCGCGATATTTTCAATGACTTTGTAGTTTTCGCCGACGATACCTTGCACGAGCGCAGTGATATCTGGTTTTGTCGCTGAAGTAACCTCGCCATTTATCGTGATGAGATTATGCCCGCCCATGACTTCTATTGCCACGCGGCTCTGCTTGTCGCCCGCGAGATATGCGTCGAGAATGCTGTCGGCGATGAAGTCGCACCGCTTGTCCGGGTGTCCCGGGGTCACAAACTCTGCTGTTTTTATCATAGAGATACATTATTCCTATAATCACAAGAAAAAGATGTATGAGTATCTTTCCCGAGCGGGTTGGAGTTGGCACACTGCTGAATTCGCTTTCGCGTACTCAAGTGTTGCCGGCAGGTCATTGAGCCAAATCTCTCACTGCCTCTTGATACAACTATTTGCAAGTTGTAGCCCAATACTACCACAACCGCCGCGCTTCGCGCGGCGGTTGTTCAACTTGTTTGGTGATGAATCCTTTCATATATCGGTAGTATACACTGTACGCTATATCATCATGAAGAGAAAAAAATGGTTGTGGTACGCAGGCATAGGGATAATCGGCGCCAGCGTATTCTCCCTGCTCTACACGCAACTCACGGCGTATGCGCCTCTCGCCACTACACAGCAAAGAAAGAACACCATATATCCGACTCAATATTCGGACACCCATATCACGAAAAATGCTATGGCGACCGACCAGCGATTCAAGGACCTCGCGGTATTCGATAAGGAAAACTTCTTGGCTAGCGCCGCCGCCTCGCTGCAGACGAATAAGCCGGTGCAGGGGGCGACGCAACCGGAGAAAGGCACCTGGCTCTGGACGCCGACCCTCGACCTGACGCCGGCATATTGGAATGCTCTCATAGCCGGCGCGAAGAAGAACGGCATCCAGACCATCTATCTCTCTATCGATTCGTATCTGGACATTTATGTGATGCCCGACGGTCCGGAAAAAAAGAAGAAGAAAAAGGCCTTTGATGGCGTCCTGGAGCGCTTCATCGCGGCGGCGCACAAGAACGGCATGGCCGTGGATGCCGAGGCGGGCTGGAGGAATTGGGCGGAGCCGGGAAATGAGTATAAGGCATTCGCCATCGTGGATTATGTGCTCGAATTCAATGCCACACACGCTACGAAATTGCGCGGATTTCAATACGATATCGAGCCCTACCTGCTCTCGTCATACCAGACGGACAAAAAGACAGTCCTGCGCAACTTCATCGACTTGGTGAACAAGACGGTCACGCGGCTCGATAAGAGCGACCTGGCATTCTCGGTCGTCATTCCGGATTTTTATGACGGCACGGGCGGGGAGACGCCGCGATTCTTGTATGGATGGAACTACCGCCATACGCTCTTGCATCTGCTCGAGGTGCTTGAGCGGCGGCCTGGTAGCGCGCTCCTCGTGATGGCCTATCGCAACCGGAGCGAAGGGACCGACGGGTCCATCGACATCTCCCAAGACGAGATACGGACAGCGAACGCGTATCAGACAAAGGTAATTGTGGCCCAGGAAACGGGAGACGTCTCGCCGCCATCCCTCACCTTCTACAACACCTCGTTGTCGTCCCTCAACACGGAGATACAAAACATACAGGAGACGTTCGCCGATAATGAAAGTTATAACGGCATCGCCGTCCACTACATAAACGCCCTGCTAGAGCTCGAGTAACCCGAAAATAGGGACGTACAAAGTCTCTCAGCTAGAAAACGAAAAGGATGGCTAGGTCAAAAGATGCGATAAGAGAAAGAACGCAAAGATGACCGTCACGGTGATGCAGGCGAAGGAGAATACGGTCGTCAAGAAGAGCTTGGTCGCTTCGGGTTGTTTGCCCTCTAAGAGGAGCAGAGCCGGCTGATAGACGAAGAGGAAGCCCATAATGGCGGCTGAGAGGACGAAGAGCGAGAGAAATATCACCGGCGCCATCATCCCGAGCTCATTGTCTGTAATGAGTTTAGGTGAGTTGAAGATGAGTGTCACGAGGATGCTGATATACCCGGTCGCGAGGAGCGCGTTACTGAAGGGGTTCTTGCTCATACGTATGTAAACTTGCGTGCGTAAACCTAAGTTACTTTGTTCACTCGGCGCGCCACGCCGATGGATAAGTTGAATAAACCAACTTTTTAACGTAAAGTCTCTTTGTATTGCCAGATCGTCTAATGGTAGGACCTATGACTCTGAATCATAGTATCTTGGTTCGAATCCAAGTCTGGCAGCCCGAATGAAACTAATATCGTTTTCTGAAAAATTCGCCCGCGCGGCGCAGAGCGCCGCGTATGGTGGAGAAGGGATTTCAGCCACTTCCTGATGGGAGAGGTGCAGGTTCGAGCCGAACATTTTTTGGAGGGGGTATTCTCCGAATGGGCTACTTCAGCCAGTGCTGAAGCCTCTTTGACCCGTATTTAGACGAGTTAGAAAAAGAAGGCAAGCTCACCCAGCGACCGAGCAAGAGCGAGGAAGTACTGAGACCATCAGGCCGAATGTGCACGGCGTCATCGGCCAAGGCGTCTTCTACACCCTCAAATAGCGATTAACTCACCCCGTTGAGTTATTCGCCCAGAGCATGGCTCGCCTGTGCGGTAGAATCTAGGTATGCCTCCAGAAGAAACTCTTGATACATGTATTTCGTATACATACTGAAATGTAAAGATGGGTCCCTCTATACTGGCATCACCACAGATGTCGAACGGCGTTTTATAGAACATAGGAGCGGTATCGGCGGGCACTACACGAAAGCCAAAAAAGTTGTGCGAATTGCATATACAGAGCAACATCCCGATAGGTCTTCAGCTTCAAAACGAGAATCCGAAATAAAGGGCTGGTGCCGAGAGAAGAAATTAACCTTGCTCAAATAAAGTCCTTAGAAGTAAACGAAACATCGCCCCGCTAAAAGCGGGGCGATGTTTCGTGCGAACGATTCTTTTTTTAAAGACCCGAAATGTCGTTGGCGGCCGCAGAAGCGTCCGCATCGAGCGCCGCAGAAGTGTCCGGGATTTGGCTGAAATCGGCCGAAATATCCGCGGTGGTATCGCCGCCGGTAAGCGTCGGAATCTGCGTCTGCTCAACGGCCGAGGTCTCCGTGCCCGCGGTCGGTGCTTGCCTCCCGTAGAAGTACCACAGAGCGGCTACGACAACGACGACTACGCCGATGATGTACCATCTGTTGTTCAAGGAACCTTGATCCATATTTTGATAATCCATAGTAGTTTGTTTAGGAATTATTGATTTGACGTGGTCGGCGCGGTTGTATTCTCCTCGTCGTCGTCTACTTTGGGAACCTGACTCAGTGCTTGTAAGGCGCTCTGCACCGCTCCCCGCGCGGTCTTCATCGGACCGTCGCGCAGCGCGAAGAGGTCCTGGAACAGCGTTTTGTGGAGTTCTTGGAACGCTGTCCTGATGCCTTTCATGAGCTCTTCCTGGCCGCTCGCAGGCGAAGTCGCCGTCGTAGCGGGAATGGTCGCAGTGTCGAGCGCATAGGTCTTCGCCGCCTGCGCGACCACTGCGGCTCGGGCGCTCTCAATCGCGGTGCCCGCCGATTGGATGGCCGCATCGGCGGCAGTTACGTCCTTCCCAGCGCCCGCAGCAACGCTCGCCCGGTCACGCATTTTCTGCACAATCTCATCGTAGCGGTCTAAGAGCTTCAAGAAATGGTCGGTCCATGTTGTGTTCAGGTTTTCAAACTTCTTCGCTATTTTCTCCGCCAATTGCTGCTTCTTTTTGTCCTGAATATCTGCAAGGCGCTGTGCGGTCTTCTCTTTTTGCGCCTGTACGCGCACCTTCGCCTCTTCGCGCTTCGCCTCTACGCGTATTTTCGTCTCCTCGCGCGCGGTCTCCATCTTCTTCTTCGCCTCTTCGCGCTTCGCTTCTACGCGTATTTTCGTCTCCTCGCGCGCGGCCTCCACCTTCTTCTTCGCCTCTTCGCGTGTAGCTTCCACGCGCACCTTTGCCTCCGCGCGCACGTTATTCACCTCCACGCGCGGTGCGGCATTCGTCGACTCGTCCTCGGCGAACGCAACGCTTGCCGAAAGCAAAAGTGCGGAAGCGCCGACAATGCTCATGATTCTAAATGTACGCATACATTACAATATTTTTAATTGATAAATATCAACGTTCTAACAAGGACAATTATACCACTATTTCTTGCGCTTGCGGGAAATGGCGGCGCGGATGAATTCGGTAAACAAGGGGTGCGGAGAGAGCGGGCGCGCTTGAAACTCGGGATGGAACTGCGTGCCGAGCATGAATGGATGTGTTTTCCGCGGGAGTTCCGCTATCTCCATCAACACCTTGTCGGGCGAGGTGCCCGAGAAGACGAGGCCAGCGGCCTCGAGTTGTTTTATGTATGCGGGATTGATTTCGTAACGATGGCGATGGCGCTCTTCAACCAATTCTTTTTTATACGCGGCGCGCGCGAGCGTTCCCTTCTTCAGATAACACGGATAGACGCCGAGGCGCATCGTGCCTCCGTATTTATTATCGGCGAGATGCTTCTTCTGCTCCAACATCACATCAACGACCGGGTCGGCAGTACTCTTCTTAATCTCGGTCGTATCCGCATCTTTCAATCCGAGCACATGACGCGCGTATTCAATGACCATCAACTGCATGCCGTAACAGAGACCGAAATAAGGAATCTTTTTCTCGCGCGCGAATCGTATCGCTTTTATCTTCCCTTCGATGCCGGTCTCGCCGAAACCGCCGGGGACGATGATGCCGTGGAATTTCTTCAACACGGCAAGAGATTTCGCACCGCCCTTCTCTATGTCTTTAGAATTCACCCATATAATCTTCGCCTGGCGATTCAGCTTGGCGGCGGAGAACTTGATTGCCTCGATGACCGAGAGATAGGCGTCGGCGAGCACGAAGTCGCCCGTATCGAAATATTTCCCGACAATCGCGACGCTGACTTCAAGCATCTTTTTGTTTGTCGCCGCCTTCACAAACTTCTTCCACACGTTAAGACTCGCTTTACGTTTTTCGGGGAGATGCAGCGCATCAAGAAGCATATCGCCCAAATGGTCCTTCTCAAAATTCAACGGCGCCTCATAAATGCTCCCAATATCAGGCGCGGAGATGACATGCTCCTTGCGGATATTGCACCAAACGGCGAGTTTCTCCTTGCGCTTCTCGTCAAGCGAATGCGTGGAGCGCGCGATGAGAAAGTCCGGTTGCACGCCATAGGAGTTTAAGTCGCGCACCGCCGTCTGTGTGGGTTTGGTCTTCATTTCGCCGATGGTGCCGGGCACCGGCAGATACGACACCATCACGAACAGCACATCCTCTGGATGCTTCATCTTCATCACCCGCGCCGCTTCAATAAAGAGCGCGTTCTGGAAGTCGCCGATGGTGCCGCCGATCTCGATAACCGAAATGCGGCTGCCGTTGTAGTCGGCCGCGGCTTCCATACGTTTTATGATTTCATCGCGCACGTGCGGTATCGCTTCAACAAACTTACCGTGGTACCCGAGCGCACGCTCGCGCGCGATAACCGACTGATACACCATGCCGCTCGTCATGTAATCTTCGTTGGAGAGATCACGGTTCAGAAAGCGTTCATAGTTACCCATATCCTGGTCCACTTCGAGCCCGCTACGCAATACGAACACCTCGCCATGCTCGGTCGGATTCATCGTACCCGCGTCAACATTCAGATACGGGTCGACTTTCACCAGATTTACCGGATACCCTTTCTGCTGGAGAAGGAGTCCGATGGAGCTTGTGACGACACCCTTTCCGACGCCGCTCATCACTCCGCCAAGGACGAATATATATTTGTGACCCTCTTTTGCCATATTAAATCTCGAGATACCTACGGATAGCGAGCACCGAAGCGACCGCGCCAAGGATGATGCCCGAGAGCATGAGTATGAAGAAGACCGTGCCGAAATGACTGCCGTAGTAACTCGCAACGCTGAAGCCGCTAAACCAATCCGCAGTCTTCACCCCCGCATACCAGGTCGCCGGCCACAAGAGAAGCAGGACAAGCGCCGCTGAGATGACACCGGTGATGATACCGGTAACGATGAAAGGCCCCTGGATGTACGCATTACTTGCCCCCACGAGCCGCATGACGGCAATTTCGTCCTTGGCAGTATAGATAGCGAGACGGACCGTCGCGAAGGCGATGAGGATTGACGCAATCGCGAAGAGGATGACGACTGCGAAACCGATCTCGCGCGTCGCCCGTATCGCGAGCGAGAGACGGTCGATGGTCTCCTTAACGTCCTTATTTTTGACATAGTTGATGTGATCGACTATCGACGCTCCGCCGGCCGAGAGCGTTGGCGAGGCCTCGAGGAAGTTCACGATGCTCTCATATTCGGAAAGATCTTTCGCCCGCACGGCGAGCGAGGCGCCGAACGGATTACCGCCGACCTCTTCAAGAGCTTGGAGCGTGAGTTGATCGTCGGCCTTTCGAGTACGGAATGCCTCGAGTGTATCAGCGGCCGAGGTATAGGCGACGTCCGCCACTTGGGGGAGCTTCTCGACCTGTTCCTTGACGGAGAGAATCTCGCTCTCGCTCGCCGTGGTGACGAAGTAGACGGACACATCAACCTTTTCTTTAATCGTGTTCAGCGTGAACGTGAGGAGCGCGGAGAGGAAAATCAAAGACGCAATGATGGCGAGCGTCACGGTCATGATGAGTACGGTCGCTGCCGAGACCGCGCCGCCGCGCATAAAATTCTTTGCGCCGCTCACGAACATTCGCTTGATAGTCATCCAGGTCATACCTACAGTATATACTTTCCATCCGCATCGTCGCGCACCAGGCGGCCGCGGTCGATAGTCACAACCCGTTTGCCGATAGCGTCGACCACGCCCTTATTGTGCGTCGTAATGATGATGGTCGTCCCAAGCTCGTTTATCTTCTTGAGTATCTCCACAACCTCGTAGGTATTGATGGGGTCGAGGTTGCCGGTCGGCTCGTCGGCGACGATGAGGTCCGGTTGGTTGATGATGGCGCGGCCGATGGCGATGCGCTGTTTCTCGCCGCCCGAGAGCTGGTCGGGAAAATGTTTCGCTTTATCGCCGAGATTCACGAGCTCAAGAATATAGGGCACGTCGCTCGCAATCTCGTCGTCGGTGCGGCCCGCCGCCTCCATCGCGAAGGCGATGTTCTCGTAGGCGGTCTTGTTCGGGATGAGGCGGAAGTCCTGAAAGACCATACCGATTCTGCGGCGATAATGATGGAGCGCCGAGCTCGGCAGGTCGTTGACATCAATTGATTCAAAAAAAACGTTGCCCGCGGTGGGGCGCTCTTCGGCGAGAAGGAGTTTCAGCAAGGTCGTCTTGCCCGCGCCCGAATGGCCGACGATGGAGACGAATTCTTTGGGGGCGACGGAGAGCGTAATTTCTTCGACTGCCGCTGTGTCGCCGTACCGCTTCGTCACCTTGTCGAAATAAATCATTGTCACTCTCTATTGTACCCTAGTTCATTCCCTCCCGTCCAGAAAATGACCAATCTCGCCTAAACGAGCTGGGGATAAGAATAGAAAAATTAACTGCCATATAGTTCATGGTGGGTTCCGATGTCGATGAGTCGCACTGCCGATGCTTCAACCTCCTCATACAGCACACTGATGTCACCGGTTATCGAAAAACTCCGATAACCGAGTAATACGCCGTGCAAGGCGTGATCGCGAAGTAAATAATGCCGTCGGTCGGCAATGAAAATCGCTTGGCGTTCACGGACGCGTTCCTTCAAGACAGGCGAAAGTCGCTTGAAATTTCGCACAAAACGACGAGCGTAGAATATCCTCACTTTCTATATTTTATCGCATCAAGTTGCGGAGATACCGGTCTGATTCTTCCAATGTGAAAGGACCAACTACATTCTTCCCCTTATCAGCATCGGCGCTGATTTTCTTGATGCGCGCGATTGCTTTCGCGGTTGCACGAAGTTCAGGGTGCGGCAATTCAAGTTCGCCCTCAACATATGCTTGTGTCGCGGCGTTCAGAAAGTCGGTAAGAGTGATGCGGTCACGCTTGGCACGCTTCGCGGCCGCGTTCTTCACTGCGATCGGGATATTGAATATAACTTTGGTGGTGTTCATATATACACAGTATATACAAGCTTTCTGAATGTGCAAGAGTTTATTCCCTTTTATTCGCGGCGGCGTCAATAAAGCCGTCGAGGTCGCCTTCAAGCACCTTGTCCGGACTCGCCGATTCGTGGCTCGTACGGTGGTCCTTGACCATTTTGTAGGGGTGGAGGACGTAGGAGCGAATCTGGCTCCCCCATTCGTTCGCGGTCGTGGCGGCGATGGAACGGCCCTTCGCAAGGGCCTCGCGTGCGGCTTCTTTTTTTGCATAAATTTTTGCTTTGAGGAGTTCGAGCGCCTTTTCGCGATTGGCGAGTTGGCTGCGCTCGCTAGAAATGTGCACCGAGAGGTTGGTCGGCTTGTGGAGAATGCGCACCGCCGTTTCGCGCTTGTTCACATTCTGACCGCCCGCGCCTCCGGCGCGGGCGAATTGTATTT
>CAYHMS010000016.1:0-10801 GCA_964357805.1 uncultured Candidatus Saccharibacteria bacterium
GCCGAACGAACGACTCTTCCGCTCCGAACGAGAGAGACGCTCCGCCGACGAGCATTCCATCCGGACTCACCACCGCGACCGAGACATCGCGGGCGCGATAGTGGAGCGGTGAGGCGACTATAATCGCTTTTTTACCGACGCCAGAAGAGTTTGCAATGCGCGCACCGTCGACCGTCCACGCGTAGGAGTAGGTGTTTGGGTCAAATGATCTCCCGCCTACATTTTTTAGGTTCGCCATGGCGACGATACGCACACTCCCTTCAAGCGGTATGAGTGGTTTTCCGAGGTACAAGGGAGGTGCAGAAGAGATTGGTTCTGCAATGAGGACAACGTCTTGAGGTTGAACCCTAACCGTTTGACTGTAGCTTGCACCGCCGGAAGTAATTGTCACTCCCACCGTCGTTATACTTCCGGCGGGACCAAGCTGAATCGCGACTGGTTGGACAGTACCCTGGTATATCTTCTTGCCTGTGGTCGTTATCGTCATTGCCGCGCTCGTGAGGTCAAGAGAGTTTGAGAGAAAAGAGAGCGTCGCCTGGATGTAGGGCGCCGGATACTGCGGGTTCACTGAAACAGAGAAGGAGCCATTTTCAGCGCCTCCTAACGAACCTCCGAGAGCTTGCGCCGAAGCGATAATAGGCAACAAGAGAGCAAGGGTTGTGAAGAGTCCAAAACGCATGCCCTTAGTATATATCCTGCGCGAGGCAATGTGGTACAATACCAACATGACCACGGCGACCCTCAAGAGAAACATCACCAAGATGGCGCGCGAAAGCGTACATAGCGCGCTTCGCGCCGAAATGATGCATATACGCGCCTCATTACTTCCCTCAGTTTCGGCAAAAGAACAGCGAGAAATCGAGCATAGGTACGGAAAGCCTACTCGCAAAGGAGTGAGATCCATTAGGGTCAGTGTTTGAAATTCCCCCATGGAGTGGACGTTCGAATTTTCACGTAAAGCAAGCAAGTTTCTTGAACAACATCGTTTGCCCGACACCTTCGCGAGTGAGGCGGTACTCTTAGCTCTTCGGAAACTCTCTGGAGAAGCGGTTGCCGTCGATCTTGAAGTCCTGCACGGTTTATGGAAAGGGACCTATCGCGTCCGCAGACAGAAAGTCCGCATTATTTTCTCCTTCAATGCCGCCGTTCGTCTTGTCCTTATCGAAGTTATCGACTTCCGAGACAACGCCTATCGCCGCAGACGGTAATTAGAGCGATTTAATAATTTCTTCCGCTTCCTTTTGAATCGCTTCTTTTCTGAATATCTTCTTCTCGAGGATTTTTTCTCCAATATTTTTTCTCTTTTCCGTAGTCAATCCTGCTCGGCCTTTTGCAACCTCTTCCGGCGTTAATTGCTTTCCAATCTCGACAGTTCCATCATCATTAACTCTATGATACTCATAGACCTCACGCTCGGGGGTCATGATATAGAGTGGAATGCCGTGTTCTTGGGCAGTAGCAAATCGATGGCGATAGTTTTGCATGTTGTTATCGAAAGCAGTCGACCCATATTTACGCATTCTTTTTGCCATATCAGAGTCTTTCTTCGTTTCAGTAGAGAACATCCAGTAACGTCCATCCAAATCTTTTTCCGCCTGCTGAAAGAAACCAAATACTTGCGAATTATTCACTACTAACTCATTCATCCCAAATGTACCGCTCTTTTCATATGCCTCTCTATGCCAGCCCTTGTTTCTACCAACGACTTCGTCGATTTCCTCAAGTGAGGATGTCTTGTTCCCGCGTTTTTTAATCCCATGTGCGATAGTCCCTTGGTCGCTACCTCCCGCCTCGCTAATCTGACCACCTCCAAGTATGAATCCATCCCCGGTCCACAACTGCGCTTTTTTGCCGGGGGTGACCGATGATGCAGAAACCGAGGGTTCAAGCGCCAACATAATATCCATGTCGTCTCCGTAAGTAGCTTTTCCTGATACGTTCGAATTTTCATTATGATGTTGAGCATCACCACTTTCCGCAATGGTATGGACAATAAATGCATTATTACGCAAAGATATTTGTTCGACTGATCGTTTGTCCGAATTCATGGTCGTGCGTTCTTTCATTCTCGAAGTGTTCGTATATTCCACCGATTGAGAAGGTAATGGAGGTGGTTGAATTGTTTCCGTATAATTTGGCACGCCCATTGGTAGTTGTGGAGATGTCATATGTGCCGATGCTGGGAGAGGTGGAGGAAGAGGACCCGTCCATGTTGGAAGTGGAGGCGGAGGAGGTCCTCTCCACACAGGGAGTGGAGGAGGTATCATTTTCGGCAAAGGTGGAGGTTGTGTTGGCAAAGGAGGAGGGGTCGTCCGCCATCCATATTCTGGGGTCATTGGTGGCGGCACCCCGCTATCTGGAGACCACACTCTTGTTTCAGGTATTGTGACTGGTCGTTGCTGAGTTGGTAACGGTGCGACGATTTCAGGAATTTCTTCTTCTCTTTTTACTTCCTCATTTTCGTTTTCTTTTTGTTCTTCTTCCTGCTCGCGTTCTTCCTCAATCACCATTTCTTGCTCGGCCTGTGCGACTTTGTCGGCTCGGTACTGTATTAATTGTGCTTGCGCCGCCTCTTGCCGGCGCCGTTCTTGGAGTTGCGTTGCGGCCTGTTCTTTTTTCCATTTCGCATATGCTGCCTTCTCGACCCGTATTTGGGTTCGATAGAGCTTCCAAAGGGTAAGCGAAAAGGCAGGGATAACGCCGATAAGTGGCGTCAAACTCACTCCGAACCCTCCCACAAACCACATTGTTCCAGCTGCATTCGCCTTGAAAATCCGCGCATTGGTCTTCACCACCCACAATCCAACGGCAAGGAAACCGATAAAAGCAACCGCCATCGCCATGATGACCCCAAATGGCGTGGTAAATGCAGAAACAGCGGCACCTCCAACAGTAGCGGTAGCGGCACATCCTGTAGCGAGTAATCCTCCTACGATTGCAACATCGCTTACGGTTGCGGAGCAATACGCTGCCGCTAATGCGGGACCGAAGAACCAAAAGAACTCAAAAAAGATGCCTATGAGGTCGAACAGACCGGCCGCGATAACCACTGGCAGCGCCCTTCCCCACGTCATTGCCGGCGGCGGCTCACTATTATTTTTTCTCTGCGGCATAACGCGCCTTTTCTTGTTTGATTGCAAGGAGTTGCGACGGGTCAGAAGTGATGATTTGGTCCTCGGTATAGCTCGCGACGACCTTGATGGCGACGTGCTTGAGGCCCGCGAAGAAGAGCCCCTCGCCCACGCCGGCCTCAAGCAAAAGATATTTCTCCTCGTCGGTAAGATTGAACGTCTGTTGGAGCACATCAATAGTCGTTGGCGATTGCTTCAACAGCAGTTGGAGCGATGAGTTGGTGAGAATGGGCCGCCCGTACGGGCTCTTGAGGAAGTCCTCCACGTCCTGCGTGATGGTGCAGACGCCCAGATAATATTTGCGCCCGCGCTTGGCGACTGAATATAAGAAAGAGGCAGTGTCTTCGCTCTTCATCATCCACCACGCCTCGTCGATGACGAGGAGACGCTTCTTGAGCTCGTGGCGTACCGCATTCCAGATATAGTGCGTGATGATATACATCGCGACCGGCTTGAGCTCATCCTCCATATCGCGCACCGAGAAGACCACGAATTGCTGTTTCAAGTCGATATTGGTCGGCTGATTCATGAATCCCGCCCACGTGCCGCGGGTATATTTAGAGAGGCGGTCGACCAGCGACTCGCTTCCCTCCATACCGGAGAGCACTTGTTCGAAATCGGAGAGCAAGGGCGGCTCCGCATTGGTAAAATCAGCGTCGCCGGTGATGTCCTTGAGCGCGTAGGTCTCGCTGATGGCGCGGTCGACGATAGCATCTTCTTCCGGCGAGAGGCCGGAGAGCATGATGCGAAAGAGTCCGACAAGCGCAATGATGTTGGAGCGCAGAATGTCTTTCGGGTCTTCGTCTTCTTTAACCGGCGGGAGGTCAAAAGGGTTGATATGGTGTTCGGAAGAGAGTGAAATATGAAATGAACGACCGCCGGTCGCTTCGGCGAGCTGTTCATACTCGCGCTCGGGGTCAATAACGATGATATCGGTACCGAACATGAGAGAGCGAAGGATTTCGAGTTTCGTCGCGTAACTCTTGCCGGAGCCGGACTTCGCAAAGATGACGGAATTGTAGTTCTCGAGCGAGAAACGGTCGAAAAGGATGAGCGAGGAATTGTGTCGGTTGATACCATAGAGAATGCCGCGGTCGCTCGTGAGGTCAAATGAGACAAAGGGAAAGATGGAGGAAAGCGGCGAAGAGTTCAGCTTTGAGTTGACGAGGAGTTCATCGGTACCTAACGGAAGGCATGAGCGGAATCCCTGCTCCTGCTGGAAGAGCGCCGGCTTGGTGTAGACGAGCTTGGAGTCGAGAATGCCGCGGATATCGCCTTCCGTCTTGTCGATTTCTTCTTTCGAATCGCCGTAAAGAGCGAGATAGAGGCCGACATCAAATAATTTCTCTTGCGCTTGCTGCAGATTATCGCGCAAGCTCTCAAGGTCTTGGTATGCCGTGTCGAGGAGCGGGTCGCGCACGAGACCCTTCGCTTCCCTCTCGTTGATTTGACTCTGAACTTCGGCGACCTTTTTTTGGAAGCCACGAAGAGCAGCTTCGGTCTCAATCGGATGAATGAAGATGGACACGTCGAGCACCTTGTCGAGATTGATAATCGGAGAGAACCAGCTATCGGAAAGGAATCGCGGATAGGAAATCGTGTAGAACGAGCGAACGAACTTTTCTCCTAACTCAATCTCGCGCGACCCTATCTTGAGAGCGGTCGGGGCGATAGCATCGACGAGGTCGAGGGCGCCTTGCTTATAGATATCTTTCGGCAGGACCGGCAGAATGTTCGGATTCTGCGAGTCTTTATTTTTACGGTTGAGGAAATCGAGGAGTGACATATTAGGTATCGAGGCGAATAGGATTCTCGAGTTCGCCCGGGTTAAACGAACGATACAGGAGTTCTATGACCTCTTCCGTACCGAGTACTGCCGCACGGACACCAGTGCCCGCGAGGCCGTTGACTACGAGTGCAAGCCGTTGCTCAAGCTGCGCTCGCTCTTCTTCGAACGAAGTTTCAGCGGAGGCATTCTTCACGGCCACACTGTCGTGCCGTAGGAATCCGACCGCACTCGCGGTGGTGATGCGTGGAACATAGGACACAACGATATAGAACGATTTCGTCATGATATTCGCCTGGTCGGTGAAGGAACGTACGAATTCTATGTATTCGTGAAGCTGGATTCGCATAAGTTCGGTCTTTTGCCCCAGAGATTTTTCCGCGAGGAGCGCGAGGTAGGGACGCAAATCCATCTTGCGTGAATTCACCACAATCTGAATGGAGAAATCGAGCGTGTTGAGAAAATTCTGGAAACCGAGCGTAATGGCGTGTTGCTCATCGGCAGACTTGAGCCCAAAGTTGATTGAAGAACAAATAAGAATGCCGCGGTAGCCGCCATTTTTCAGAATGATAGTACCGTTCCGGATCTCCTTGACTGGAACAAACTGTTGCGTCGCTCCTGCGGGTTTTGTAGCCATATTACTTTGGAGGCTGAAGACTAGAGACTGGAGACTTAATATCGAGCGACCACGCGAGCTCGGAAAGCCTTCCTCGGGTGAGTTTCGGGGTGCCCGAAGGAACACGCGCGGCCGTTTCTGCCGCCGCCGCTGCCTCTACAGCGGCACTCCTTTCTCGTGCACCCATATCTTTGTGTTTCCAGAGAAAAAGCTTGGCGCTCGTATAATAGTTGAAGCCAGCTTCAAGTATTTCGATGAACGGTTTTCCATTCACCTTATAGAAAGCGAGAGCCGCAGCGAATGCAACCACCAGTGCCGAAAGCACAAAAGCGATTATAATCTGCACATAGACAAGGAAAACGATACAGAGACCCGCCGCTCCGGCGATGTAGATGAATTGTCTCAAGGTCAGCGGCCCGACGATCTTGTCCTCGACCTCAATGAACTGCGGCACTTGGTATTCCATTCTTCGTAGTATAGCAGTAGTGCACAACGGAACATGCGGCGTGGTGTTGGTATATGCTGATATTCAGGATCAAGCCGAGCGAGGGGGACCCGATGAAATGCAGACATTGTGAGGTGCAACTTAGTGGAAGATATCGTGAGGTCCAAATTGACGGGGCGGTATATCATTTTTGCCACGACAGATACTCCCCCGACAAAGAAGACTGCGTTACCAAGTTCTTAAGGAAATACGGAGGTGCGCAGCAGCAATTCCGCGAATTTCTCGCCGTTCCCTAGGAGGTCGTTCGCGGCCTCCTTTCCTTTCAGAACGGCGCGGTGCCGGTGAGAAATCCGAAGAGCCAAAGGACGAGATTGAAGAACGGACCGGCGAAGATGTAGGAGAAGACAAGGAGGAAAAGGATGAGTGAAAGAGCCCCCGCGTTGCGAATCTGATGTTCAAGTCGGTTCAGACCGGAGGAGAGGTGCCACGGAAGCGCGGAGCGGAGTACGGTGAAGCCATCGAGCGGAGGGAAGGGTATGAGATTGAAGAGGCCGAGGAAGAGGTTGATGAAGGCGATGGTCGCGGCCAAAGAAAGCGCGGTTGCATCAAGTAGAGTGCCGCCTGTGGCGAGCGGAGTCGAGCCAAAGCGCACAATGAGCCCGAAGATGACGGCGAGGAGAATGTTCGTCGCGCTCCCGGCGACCGCGACGAGCGCTTCGCCCCAGCGCTGGGGCTTTAAGTTGTAGGGGTTATAAGGCACTGGCTTCGCCCAGCCGAAGAGTATCGGCGAACCGGTGAAGACGAGGAGGGCGGGAATGACGATAGAGCCCATCAGGTCGATATGCGGAAGCGGATTGAGGGTGAGACGGCCGGCCAGCCGCGCGGTCGGGTCGCCGAGCGAGTTGGCGGCGTAGCCGTGCGCCACTTCGTGGACTATGACAGAAAGAATAAGAATGACGAGAGAGAAGATGACCATATACTGATTTAGAACCTTATGCTACCATGCGACAATTATGGCACGCGCCTGCGAGATTACCGGCAAGAGCACGCAAATCGGCGGGCGATATTCTAACCGTACCCGCGCGACGCAATTCAATCCGACCGGCAAGGTCCGCCGCAAGGCCAATCTCCAGAAGCGCCGCATCTATGTGCCAGAGCTTGGCAAGACCGTCATCGTGGATGTCTCCATGAAGGGTCTCAAGACAATTAAAAAGAACGGCGCCTTTGCCGCGCTCACCAAAGCCGGGGCTATTTAAGTGATACATTGTAGGTCTATGACGTACACAGCAAAAACATTCAATCTGCCCGTTCTGCAGGGATTGTCGGAGAAGCAGATAAAAGTGCATCTTGCTCTCTATGAGGGCTATGTGAAAAATGTGAATCTCATTATGGAGAAACTCGCGGCTGTTCGCGAGGGGAAACTGGAATTGGACCCGTATATCGTCGCGGAACTGCGGCGGCGGTTTGCCTTTGAATTCGACGGGATGCGGATGCATGAGCTGTACTTCGCACAGATGGAGGCAGGAAGCAGGAAACTGGAGGCAGGAAGTGCACTTGCAAATGCAGTGAAAGAAAAATACGGAGAGAAAGGTTTAGAGGCGCATATTAAAGAAGTCGCCAGAACGCGCGGCATCGGCTGGGTCGTGGTGTATAAAGATACGATTGCAGGCACGCTCCACACCACTTTCGTCGCTGACCATGAGGTCGGCCAGCTCGCGGGGCTGCCGATAGTGTTCGCGCTCGACCTTTGGGAACACGCGTATATGGTGGACTATATGCCAGTCGATAAGAAAAATTATATTGATGCCTTCTTCGCGAACGTGAATTGGTTGGTTATTGAAGAGCGCTTCGCGAAGGCGATGTAGGCGAGCGCCGCATAGGCGAATAGCACGAGAAAGAATGGAAAGCGTTCAAGCGCAAACGCCGCAAAGGGCAATGCAGAACTTTTTTCTGCGACGAAGATGAAATAGCGCATAAGGATAAGTGCGGGGTACCCTACGATGGTGGCGATGAGCGGGACGAGAGACCCGAGCGTCATACCGACAACGCCTGCGGCCGCCGCGGCGGCCATCGCGAGCGGCACGAACGGATTGACAAGAAGGTTCGCCGGCAAGGCGACCAGCGAAAAGAGTCCAATGTCGTAGAGGAGGAGCGGGAGCACGGCGACCTGTGCCGCGAGTGTCGTCGCGATTGTGTTCCGCCAGAAGGGCCAGAGACGGATAAAACGCGCCTCAATAAGCGGCGCGAGCCAGATGATGCCTGCGGTCGCGGCGACGGAGAGGCCGAAGCCGGGGTCAAAGACGAGATAGAGGGGATTCCAGATGAGCATAAGCAACACGACCACAAGAAGCGCTCGGCTCGCGGCATAAGAGCGACCGGTCGCCCGTGCATAAAGCGCGATGAGCGCCATGCACATCGCGCGTATTGCCGTCGCCGAGAAGCCCGCAATGCCGACAAACAAGAGGAGCGCCGCCCCGCCGGCGAAGAACTGGTTCCGTCTAGGAAGCGCGAAAAAGGCGAGAAAGGCCATTACCCATTCGGCGACAATCATCACATTGTAGCCGGAGAGCACAATAATCTGCACGAGCCCCGAGCGCGTGAAGGCGTCTTTGAGCTCCGTTCCGAGCCCCGCCTTCCCGCCGATGACGATGCCGCCCGCGAGCGCGGCATCGGGATTTGGTAGTGCACGATTAAGACCATCGAGAAACGCGTGTTTTATACGAGCTAATGCGGCTGGCACCGAATGCCACGGCGCTGGCTCCTCGACGTATATCGAGCCGTATTGGATGAGAAAGCGAATACCACGCGCCTCCAGATATTTGTCGTAGCGGAAGGTACGGCCATTTTCTGTTTCAAATGCCTGCGGGAGCGAGAGTGTCCCGTAGACGCGCACGCGGTCGCCGACCTTCACATCGGCAGAGAGTGGCATCACCGCGAGCATTCCGACAGACTCGGTATCTTTCGACACTAACACCCCAATTCTCTGATTTTTTTCGCGCACATCGGGGTCGCTTACTACTATCCCCTCATACTGCACCCGATGTCGCAGGTCGCGCATGAACGCCTCTGGCGGTTGCGTGTCCGCAACCGCCGCCCTCCCCATCCCGAGCGCCACGCACAAACAAAACATTGCACCAAGCATGTATACCCGCCGCGGCTTGAAGAAACTCGCAGCAGCAAAAAGTGAAAAAGGAATTAAAACAAAAAGTATCGGCCACCAGCTTGTGAATAACAATGACCTCACCCCCACCCCGCCCGCAAATCCTGTGACAACGGCGACGAGAATGCCCATGTTCCTAATGGTAACGCACCGACCATGAACACTCGAAACGTGCGGTCACGGTGACATATCACCTAATTATCACGGTCGTATAAATTAAGGGATATGTCTTAATTATCAAAGACTTGATGCTATAGCACCAAGTTGTGGATAGTTGCCCGCGTGTACCATCTTTTACGCTATAGCGTGAAATAAGGTGCACGGAGTTGTGGGCATCGGATGTCCACAGAATAGCGCGTACCCCCACCCCGCCAGCAAATCCCGAAACAATGGCGATAAGGAAACTCATGAAATTATCCTAACAGCACAAGATCGCTTCGAATTCTTACCCAGCTGTCGTAATTTTTATAAAACCAAGAGCAACTAATTCTCGAATCAGATCACCAGTTTTTGACTGTATGTTTCCGTTTTCAAACGAAATATAGCCAATGCTACTGAAGTCACTAGCAAATTCTACCCCTTCTTCTTTAAAGATAATTATCCTGTCATTATATAAAATACTCGCGGCTCCAAGTTCGAAGACGACATTTAAGTTCGGTACCTGTCTCTCAAGCTCCGGTTCACCCTTTTTGTTCGTAAAATTTTTACCCTCGTTGCCTGTAAAGAGGAAAATTGCTGACCCACACTCCCGCATGAGCGCTTTTACCTTCTCTGGGATTAGTTTTCCGGAATTCGGTTCGTCAACTGCAACTTTGTAAGGAATTTTAAAATCATCGAGAATTTTTTTGAGTTGGTCCAAAGGGCCTTTATTTTTACCGTGCGCAATGAAGATTGGTTTTGGTTTTTCTATCCGAGCATCTGCAGATGCAGTTGGTGAGGCTCCATATTCAGACGGCGGGGTGTCGTCAATTCCCCCATCGACGTCCTCTCTCTCTTCTTTGTCGGGTGAATCACTTTCATCTTCTGTTCTCACCTGCGGGGCAACACCCTGAAGATCAACATATGTCTTCCCTTTTATTTCGCTCAGGAAACCCACATCTGTTGCGCATTCTTTAATAAGGTTGAAAACTTCTTTTGTCCGATTCCTAGGCACGCCCATTTCATCCAATACATTTTGAGCAATGTTTTCAACCGGGAGAGGAGAGTCGTTGTATTTCGTCAAAAAATCAGAAATTATTTTTGGTTTCAGGGTTGCTTCTCTTTTCGCCTCAAGATCGTCACCCTCTCGTGTGGGAGCGAGAATACGGCGCGCTAATGGTGTGAGGGAGATGGTAGCTGCACCATAACCTCCATCAGTAAGACCGTATGCCACGGCAGCCCCAGTCATCATTCGAAACGAACCCGTAGTCGGAGACATGTTCATAGCCTGAGCGACCCTCAGTGGTTTGGTGGCGTCCTTGCCATAATTATCATAAATAGCTTTAGCAACCCGGAGTGCTTTCACAACAGAATATGCTGGGATATCTGCCTGACTGATTCGCACCCTTTTCCCCCGTTCCCGGACTTGATTTTTTTGGGATTTCTTTGTAGATTTCTTCGCCATAGATACGCCTAAATTCAGCCCAGAATTAGGACACTCGATTTTCTAATAATACTCAACCTC
>CAYHMS010000017.1:0-2401 GCA_964357805.1 uncultured Candidatus Saccharibacteria bacterium
TGCTGATACCGGAGAAATTTCGCACTCAGATTAAAAATGTCGCTCTCCTGGTTGAGGATAGGCCGTCGGAGGAAGTGCGAAAACGGGAGGGCCTCGCAGAAGGAGAGACATTACTCGGCCTGTATCAGGGCATACCGAGTACTGCGCGCGGCGACTCCTACGGCGTCGGCGAAACACTGCCCGACACCATCACGCTGTATCAAGTACCGATAGAAGACGCCGCGAGAGAGGAGGGGCAAGACGTTCGCACTGTCATCGCCGAGACGATTTGGCACGAGTACGCGCACTATTTCGGTATGGACGAAGATGAGGTGCGATTCCGCGAAGACCTGCGTACGCGCCCTTAGGAAACCGTATTTTCCGGCACGCCGGCCCCGAAACTCTTGATGTTCTCAATGGTGGTGTCGAGAATGCGCTCAACGGCTTCCTGCGTATTAAAGGCGAGATGCGGTGTCACGATGACGCGCGGGTGCTCGATAAGGTACTGATTTTCAATCGAGATTTCTAATTTTTTTTCTGATAGTTTGTTTTCTTCTTCAAGCACATCGAGCCCGGCGCCGGCGAGGATGCCGGACTTCAGCGCATCAACGAGCGCTTGCGTCTCTACAACAGCGCCACGTGAAGTATTAATAAGGTACGCGCCCCTTTTTATGGAGCTGATATTTTCTTTATTGATGAGGTGGTGCGTGTCTTTATTGTAGGGGACGTGGAGCGTGATGATGTCAGAGGCCGCGAGGAGTTCAGGCAGTGTTGAGTAAGTAAAGTTGAGCGAACGAGAGAGTTCGTCATTCTTTATCACGTCGAATCCGAGAATCTTCATACCGAAGCCCTTCGCCATTTTGATGACGTGCGCGCCGATATGCCCGGTGCCGACAACGCCGATAGTTTTCCCCGCGAGGTCGAAGCCGCGCAACCCACTCGGTACGAAAGTGCCGTTACGCACGCGCTCATCCGCGTCAATGATGCGGCGTGAGAGCGCCAAGAGAAGCGCGAACGTGAATTCGGCGACAGTATTTTCGCCGTAAAATGGCACATTCGCGACAACGACTTCTCGTGCTTTTGCTGCCGCGAGGTCGATGTGGTCGTAGCCGGTCGAGCGAGTCGCAATGAATTTCAGGGCGGGGAACCGGTTCATCTCCGCCTCGCCGATGCGGGATTCTATAAAGGTGCACAGGACTTCTGCATCCGCATCAGTCAGCTCCGGGAACGCAGAGAGCGGCCCCTCGTGGAACGTAATCTCCTCGTTCGGGAGTTTCGCTTTCACATACGCCTCCTCCCACGCCTCGCCCGAAAAGTAATGAATGTTCATAGATGTATTTTACACTGTTTCAGCTTCGCGTTCGATGGCGAGGAGGCGAGCATATTTGAGAAGCCGTTCGCGCTGGCCAAGGCCGCCCGCCTTGAGCCCGTACGCGCCGACGCCGTAGGCGAAGTCAGCGATGAAGGTGTCGTCGGTCTCGCCCGAGCGGTGCGAACATATGACCTTCCATCCAGCGTTCTGCGTCGCTTGTACTGCCTTAATCGCTTCTTGAAGAGTGCCTATCTGATTCGGTTTGATGAGTACGGCATTAATTGCTCTCTTTTGTATCGCCTCACTAATAAGCAACGGATTTGTGCAGGTGAGGTCGTCACCGACGATAATGACCTTCTCGCCGAGTTCCGCAGTCAGTCGAACAAAATCATCCGTTGCGTCTTCTGCGAACGGGTCTTCAATACTGTGAATAGGGAAATGTGCGACAAGGTTTTCATATACGTGAAAAAGCTCTTCGGCCGTATACGACTTCTCGAGAAGTTGGTACGTATCGTTATGAAATAGCTCACTCGCCGCCGCATCAATGGCGAGCGAAGTGTTCGGAAATTCTTTCACGAGTTCGGCGAGGAGTTCAAACGGTTCCTCGAGCGTCTCAAACGTCGGCGCGTACCCGCCTTCGTCACCCATCGGCGTGTTGCCGCCGAGCCGTTCGCCGAGCTTGGTAAAAATTTCCTGCGCGAGAGGGAGCGATGTGCTCGGCGCGCCCTTGATAATAAGCATATATTCCTGAAAGGGAAGTTTGAAATCAGCATGGACGCCGCCATTCATGACATTTACATACAATCGCGGTGCCGAAGGAGTTGTTCCGGCACGTTGCGAAACCGCTTTCCAGAGGAGAGTACCTTCAGCGAGTGCGAAGAGCCGCATCGAGGCGATAGAGACCGAGAGGAGCGCGTTGGCGCCGAGCCGTGACTTATCGGGCGTACCGTCGAGTTTGATGAGAAAGGAGTCAAGCTCATCGGGCGACGTGAAGTCGCGTTCTTTGAGCGCATTCGCTATTTCGTCGTTTACATTCTCAATCGCCCGAGCCGCATCCAGTTCAAGCGCTTCGTGTTCGCCGGTGCTTTTCCCCGACGGTACCGAGGCTGT
>CAYHMS010000017.1:2501-10199 GCA_964357805.1 uncultured Candidatus Saccharibacteria bacterium
CGTCCGCGCGTGTCAAATACTTGTTTGGCTCTGAGAGAATCAATGCGCATATCAACTGGATAATTTTTCTTCAAGTTCCGCGACCTGTTCAAGCGTTTTTATCACTGAATCGGGATTGAGCGACATGCTCTCAATACCTTCTTTGACGAGGAACGCAGCGAAGTCGGGCAGGTCGGAGGGACCCTGGCCGCAGATGCCGAGATATTTCCCGCGCGCTGCACACTTGCGAATAATCATCGAGATAAGCGCGCGCACGGACTCATCATTCTCATTTGCGATATGCGTTACAATGCCCGAGTCGCGGTCCAGTCCAAGAGTGAGCTGGGTGAGGTCATTAGAACCGATAGACATCCCGTCAAAGAGGTCCAAGAATTCTTCGGCCAGCAGGACGTTGCTCGGTATCTCGCACATCATATAGATGGGTTTTTTAATACCGTTCTTCGCCATAATGCCGAGCACCTTCTCAGCTTCTTTGACCGTGCGGCAGAAGGGAATCATCGGGATGACATTGGTGAGACCCATTTCTTTCCTGACTTTCACGAGAGCGCGGCACTCAAGTATAAACGCGTTCTTGAACTTTGGGTCGTAGTAGCGGCTGGCGCCGCGCCAGCCGAGCATCGGGTTCGCCTCCTCGGGCTCGTAGGCTTCGCCGCCAAGGAGTGTCGCGTACTCATTCGTCTTGAAGTCGGAGAAGCGCACGATGACCGGTCGCGGTGCAAACGCAGCGCCGATTTTCGCGATACCATACGCTAGATTATCGACATAGAAATCTACCGGATTTTTCCAGCCCGTTATTTTTTTCGCAATCGCGCCGCGCAATTTCGGCGTCAGCTTTTTGTGATTCAATATGGCGAGCGGGTGAATGCCGATGGTAGACGCAATGATGAACTCTTCGCGCGCAAGCCCCACGCCCGCTACCGGCAGGAACGATTGTTCAAATGCGATATCGGGCGAAGCGATGTTCACCATAATTTTCGTCTTCGTATTCGGTAGGGTACCTATGGAATGTTCGCGCATCGTGATTTTCGCTTTGCCTGCCGTGATGATGCCAGCGCTGCCGGTCGCATCTACCGTGACGAGTGTCCCCGTCTTTAAGACGCGCGTCGCATTACCCGCGCCCACGATAGCTGGCAGGCCGAGCTCGCGCGAAACGATAGCGGCATGAGAGGTGCGACCGCCGCGGTCGGTCACGATAGCGGACGCCATCTTCATAATCGGCTCCCAATCGGGGTCGGTCATCGTCGTCACAAGTATCTCGCCCTTTTTGAATTGTTTTATCTCTTTCGGGCTCAGGATGATACGAGTGGTACCCGTGGCGACCTTGGAGCCGACGGAGATGCCGCGGACAAGCTCTTTGCCTTGCCCCGTGACTTTGTACTCAACGAGTTTTGAGAAATCGCGCCCTGCCTGCACCGTCTCGGGCCGCGCCTGCACAATGAAAAGTTCCCCCGTTGTCCCGTCTTTCGCCCACTCCATATCCATAGGCGTCCACGTCTTTGCTCGTTTAGAATAGTGTTCCTCAATGAGTGTGCCCCAACGTGCAAGTTCCTCAATCTCCTTTTCGGTTAGTACGAAACGATTCTGTTCATTCAGCGACGTATTCACTACTTTTGTCTGTATGACGCCTGTTTTTCCGAGTGCATAGAGCATTTTTTTATTCTTCACGCCGAGCGCCTTAGAAATGATGGGACGTGCGACTTTTCCGAGCTTTGATTTCATTACCAAGTATTCGTCCGGTGTCACGCGGCCCTGCACAATGAGCTCGCCCAAGCCCCACACGGCGTTGATAAGCACGAGGTCGCGGAAACCGCTTTCGGTATCCACGGTGAACATCACCCCCGAGGCGCCGAGGTCGGAACGGACCATTTTTTGCACGCCAACCGAGAGCGCGACCTTCGTATGAGCAAATCCTTTGTCGGCGCGATACGAGATGGCGCGGTCGGTGAAGAGGGATGCCATCGCCCAGATGGTGGCCCGCACGACATCCTTGCTCCCTCGAATATTCAGATATGTTTCGTGCTCGCCGGCGAACGATGCTCCCGGCAAATCTTCCGCCGTCGCCGAGGAGCGCACCGCAACGTCCACCTTTTTCCCATACTTCTTTTCCATCTGCGCGTAGGCATCGATGACGGCTCTCTCGAGCCGAACGGGGAGGGGAGTGGAGCGCATCGCGTCGCGCACCAACTTCCCGCAACGCGAGAGTTCTTTCAGATTTTTTGTATTCAAACCGTCGAGCGTTGTGGCTATAAAGACATCCAGCCCCGTTTCTTTCAGAAAATAGTAATACGCTTCGGCGGTCACGCAGAACCCCTCGGGTACGCGCACACCTTTCGGGACGACGGAGCGAATAAGCTCTCCTAAGGATGCATTCTTGCCGCCTACGGCGGCGACATCATCCATGCCGATGTCCTTCATCCAGAGTATGTGGGCGCGGTTCATTTTTATAGTCATCTTTTAAGAGCAATAATGAGGTCAGACACGTTGGAACCAGTATAGCTCGTCACGAGCGCATCATTGGTCGCGGTAAAAAAATCATACGAGCGATGTGCATGAAGATATTCTGTAACGGATAGATTGTGTGCTTCCGCATGCGCGCGCGTGGCGGAGTCGCCGATGGCTCCCGCGTGCTCGGTGTTGTCGTGTCCGTCAGAGGCGAAAGGAAGTATCAATTCATCGTCACGAAGTGTTTCGAGTGCAGCAAGCGCCATTTCCTGATTTCTACCTCCTGTACCCGCATGTGGAGGAAGCGTCACAGTGCTCTCACCGGCATAGAGCAGAACAGTTTTTGATTGCGAGGAATGAAGCTTCTCCACGACCGCACGACCAAGCTCGCGCGCCTCTCCGGAGAAGTGATTATCTGCAATAGTTACGGCATATCCGCGCTTTTCCGCTTCTGTTTGCATTGCAGAAAGGGCGTCTTGATTGGTGAGGAATAGCACATTGACCACTCGTTCAAAATATTTTTGCTCTTTCGGCGTCTCTATGAATTCGATAGGTGCTGAAGCGGTGATATCGTGCGTTGCGAGAATCGCTTTCGCATCGGCGACGGTGGTGGAGTCGAGCACGGTCGGGCCGGAAGCGATGGATGCGATGTCGTTTTCCGGTACATCGGAGATGATGAGCGCGGCGACTTCGGCGGGGTACGCGGCGGCCGCGAGCGCGCCTCCACGCGCTCGCGAGGTATGCTTCCGCACTATGTTGATATCCTGTATTGAGGCGCCATGCGCGGTAAGTCCCTCGAACAACGCACTTTCATCAACACACGTCATTGGCGCAGTCGGAAGACAGAGCAAGGTAGACCCGCCGCCCGAAATAAGCATAATAACAAGGTCGTTCTTCTCGCGTCCTGACAGAAATTCCATAATGCGCGTCGTCGCCTGCACGTTCGCCTCGCTCGGCAAAGGATGCGTGCCGATGTAGGTCTCGATTTTCGTTAGGGCGCTTTGAGCGATGAGGGATACGTCGAGTGCAACACCGCCAGCCAGCTTCTCTCCCAAAATTTTTTCAATAGCTTCAGCGCCGTCAAACGCGCACTTACCGACACCCACAAAATAAATTTCGCGTCCCTTTATGTTGAATGATTTGTCGCCGATACGCAGTTCCTCTCCGACTACTTGCACCTTACCCCTCACCACTTTCTCTGTATCTACTGCTTCATACCCCGCCTCCGCAATCGCAAGCGCATCACGCCTTAATTCATTTACCGCCAACGTATCAAAATTTTGTATAGTATGACCCACTCTTTTAGTATAGTATACAGAGAAATGGAAAAGTACGAGTTCAACGGAAAAATTCTTATTGTGGGGTTCGGGAGCATCGGGCAGGGCGTCCTGCCGCTTATGCTCCGGCATCTTACCGTCCCGCCGGAGCGCATCACTATCGTGACGGGCGACGCACGGGGTGAGGAAGTCGCGCGCGAGTTCGGCATTCAGTTCATTGTCAATCCGCTTCTACCCGACAATTACGAAGAGATAATCGGCTCCCATATCGGCCTCGGCGATTTCCTCGTCAATGTCTCGGTGGACGTTTCGTCAGCCGCGCTCATAGAGTATTGTCAGAAGAACGGCATCCTTTACATTGATACGGTTATGGAGCCGTGGCTCGGTTTTTATATTGACCCGTCGCTCTCCGTCTCCGAGCGTTCCAATTATGCGCTCCGCGAGAAGGCGCTCAAGCTTCGTTCGCTTCCGCTCGAAGGGCCGCGGCCGACCGCGGTGCTCGCGCACGGAGCGAACCCCGGCCTTGTCTCCCACTTCGTTAAGCAAGCGCTCCTCAATATCGCAGAGGATACCGATTTTAAAACAGAAACGCCGACCACGCGCGAAGCATGGGCACGGCTCGCCCAGAACCTCGGCATCAGGGTCATTCACATCGCCGAACGGGATACGCAGGAATCGCCGGTGCCGAAGAAGCTCGGAGAGTTCGTCAATACATGGTCCATTGACGGGTTCGCGGCGGAGGGATGCCAGCCCGCGGAGATGGGATGGGGCACGCATGAGAAAAAAATTCCAGAAAACGGGCGTGGACATGATTTCGGTTGCGGGAGCGCTATCTATTTGGAACAGCCGGGTTACGCAACGAGAGTGCGAAGTTGGACACCCACATCAAAAGCGCAGTACGGGTGGATTATTACGCATCACGAGTCAATCGCCATCGCCGACTACCTCACGGTGCGAGAAGGCGGGAAAGTAGAGTATCGCCCGACGGTGCATTACGCCTACCACCCCTGCGATGGAGCTATGCTCTCGCTTGACGAGCTCGCGGGCAACAACGGCGTCTTACAGAAGGAACAACGGCTCATCGGCGAAGATATTTTGCCCGGCGGTGTGGACGAGCTCGGCGTACTGTTGATGGGGCATGCAAAGAACGCGTACTGGTACGGTTCGCGCCTCTCTATTGATGAAACCCGCAAGCTCGTGCCGTACAATAATGCGACTGGTCTCCAGGTGACCGCGAGTATGCTCGGCGCGATGGTCTGGGCGATGCAGAACCAGACTGCCGGCATTGTGGACGCCGACGAGCTTGACCACGAACTCTTAATGAAGGTCGCGCGCCCCTATCTCGGCGAAGTATTCGGCGAGTACACCGATTGGACGCCCATTCAAGGACGCGGGAAGCTCTTTCCGGAAAAATTTGATGCCGAGGACCCGTGGCAGTTCGAGAATTTCAGGGTTTCCTAGCTTCGCTGTTAAACTTTCGCGCGCGAGCAGCACTTCTTGAAGTATGGCTGTACCCAGCGGTCGAGACCCCAATAGCCGGCAACACGACGAGAGAGTATAAGACCGAGCGCGAGCAGGAGCATCACGGGGTTCGTACTTACCGTGCCGGCGAGCAGGAAATTCACATTCATAAAGAAGCCGAAAAATGCGGCGACGCCGGTAAAGAGTCCCACGATGAGTCCGAGCCCGACGAGCACTTCGCCGATGGCGATAGCGTTGGACCATGCGACGAGATTGGGAAGCACCGCGCCCTTGAGGAACGAGGCATACCACAGGTACACATCCGGATGAAGGCCCTCGGTCTTGCCGAGCGCGCCCTGGACGAAGCCCTGCATGGCGGCGCCTGCGTCAAAGCCGAACCACGCCGGATTCGTCACCTTGCCCCATCCCGCCATAAGCCACTCGTAGCCGAGGTAGAGACGGACGACAAACCACAACGGGGCAGTTGTCATGTCTGCGGTAAAAAAATGCGCGAACGCTGACTGTTCAACGGTGTATGTTTTCATGTCTCCATTCTAGAACAAAAGATACAAAATAAAAGTGCCGTACGGGGGATATTAGTAGAAGATACACATTGAGAGGGAATGGTAAAATACATTCATGCTGGTAGAAAAGAAAAAACCCGCGCGGGTGTGGCCCGTACTCCGCGCCTACGGCACGGCCGCGCTCGTATACCGCGGGCTCTTGAGCACGGCCGTCGTCTCTACGATAACTATCGTTGCGGCCGAAGTCATCGCGCCGCTCTATCTGAAGCGGTTCGTCAATGTCCTCGCGGCCGGCAACGCGGCGCCGAATATTTTGAGTTCTATCGCGATGATACTCGGGGCGTATGCGCTCGTCAATTTCATCGGGTGGCTCGGCCAGCGCGTGCGGATGCTCACGACTGGCCGCCTTGAAGCGCGTGTGATGGCCGACCTCTACGACAATGCGTTTACGTATCTCATCGGGCACTCGCACGAGTTCTTCATCTCCAATTTTACCGGCACGCTCACGCGCCGCGTAACGCGCTACGCGCGCTCGTTCGAATCGGTGTTAGATAACATTCTGTTGAACCTTTTTCCCGCGCTCCTCTTCCTCGTCGGTGTCGTCGCGGTTTTGTCGTTCCGTAGTGTTTGGCTCGGTATGGGCCTGTTGGTATTGACTATTATTTTCATTTATCTCCAGTACACGATGGTGATGTGGATATTGCCGTTGCGCACGAAGCGCACCGAAGAAGACAGCCATATGACCGGCGCGCTCTCTGACGCGGTGCTGAATCACTCCACCATCACTTCATTCGCGGCACTGCCGTATGAGCGTTCCTATTTCGGCACAGTGACCGACGGGTGGCGCGACGCGACGCGCAAGTCGATGGACGGCTACGCATTTATCTACGGCATTCAGGGAATGTTCGCCCTTTTTATTGAAATCGCGATTCTTGGAGGGACAGCGTTTCTCTGGATGAAAGGGTTTCTCACCATCGGCGATTTCGTGCTGGTGCAGATTTACATCATCGGTCTTTTGAATCAGGTCTGGAGCATCGGGCGCAATATGCGCCAGTTGCATGACGCATTTTCCGAAGCGACCGAGATGCTGGACATTATGGAACTGCCGCACGAGATTCAAGACGCGCGGAGCGCGGAACCGCTTGTGGTGAAAGAAGGCGCGATTACCTTTAACCACGTGCACTTTGAATACCGCGACGGGCATTCTCTGCTCAAGGATTTTTCGCTCGCCATACAGCCGCGCGAGAAGGTGGCGCTTATCGGCTCCTCGGGCGCGGGAAAGTCCACCATTACAAAGCTCTTGCTGCGTCTCTACGAGGTTGGGAGCGGCACCATCAGCATCGACGGTCAGAATATCGCGCAGGCGACGCAGGAGAGTGTGCGCAGAAATATCGCATTCGTCCCGCAGGAGCCGCTCCTCTTCCATCGCTCGCTTATGGACAATATTCGTTACGGTCGGCAGGGCGCGACCGACGACGAGGTCATTGAAGCGGCGAAGCAGGCGCACTGCCATGAGTTCATCAGCCAGTATCAAGAAGGATTCGGGACGCTCGTCGGCGAGCGCGGGGTGAAGCTCTCGGGCGGCGAGCGCCAGAGGGTTGCCATCGCCCGCGCCATTCTCAAAAATGCGCCGATACTGGTGCTCGACGAGGCGACTTCAAGCTTGGACTCCGAGTCGGAACGGCTCATCCAGGATGCGCTCCTGCGGTTGATGGAAGGGAAGACGGTCATCGCCATCGCGCACCGGCTCTCCACCGTAATGCATATGGACCGCCTCATCGTGATGGAAAAGGGCGCGGTCGTCCTCTCGGGCACGCACAACGAGCTCCTCGCGCAGGAGAGCAATTTGTATAAAAAACTCTGGGAGATACAAGCCGGCGGCTTCATCCGGAAGGATTAAGTTTGTCCGAACGGGGCACGTTTGCTACTGTTCTTACATTGCCGGTATAGTTCAATGGTAGAACGAAGGACTCATAAGCCTTAAACAATGGTTC
>CAYHMS010000018.1:0-10035 GCA_964357805.1 uncultured Candidatus Saccharibacteria bacterium
CGAGTAGCCGAATTGGTACAGGCGCATGGCTTAGGACCATGTCTCGCAAGAGGTGAGGGTTCGAGTCCCTCCTCGCCCACCGCACTTGACTTTCCCCTAGTTTCGTGTATCCTTTACTCCAGAGTGCAGCTCTTTCTGCTGCCCATATACCATAGGAGAAACGAATGAACTTGCTCAGCTGGATATTTGTGGACAAAGAACACCGGTTAAGAAGGTCTCTGACTCTGTTTGTGTGGGGGCCGATTCAAGTGCTCATTGGCTTTTATCTGCTCCACTACGTCACCTCATTCGTTTTCGGATTCCTGAACGGGATCCTGGATGCGGAGTACTTCGTTCACAACAAAATCACGACAACGGCTGTGACCCTTCTCGCTATCGCCTACTTCTATTTGATGGCACTGGCGAAAGTAAAGGAGGCTTACGTTGGTCAACCGACGTTCCTTGGCGCGCGACGGAAAGAATTCGTCCTTCCAGAGGGCTACAGTCTCATCTTGCCGTGGCCAATCATGGGCTACAGTGAGATTCCGGTGCAGCCAACGACGACCGAGCTCAAGGATCCGATGGAAATCCTCGTTTCAAACCAAGACGACACCGACACTTCGCCTTTGCCGACAAGTCAAATGGGTCCCAACCAACGATTGCACTATCAGGTGCGGATGAAAATCTCCATGTCAATCATGTGGGAGGTTGAGCCCCAAAAAATTCTCAGTTACACAGCCGTCGAAGGAGGAAAAACTGGTGTTGAAAAAGCACTGGTGGAGGTCATGCGTCGTAGCATCCGCGAAAAGGCACAGCATCTATCGGACACCCAGGTCCTTACCGGCCAGACAGTTTTCGAAGAAGCAGTGCGTGCCGCTCTGAAAACGCCCTTGGAGGACGAATCCGGTATGACTTTGGTGGAACGCCTCGGCATAAAGATCATCAAGGTGCAAACGACAAAGATCGTACCATCGTCTGAAGAGCTCACCCAGCGTTATGAGCGGTTACGCGGCGAAGACCTCGACCAAATAGCCGAGACCAAGCAGGCCAACCACGTCGCAGACAACTTAGTAGACAAGTTCAGGTCGAAAGGAGTAACTCCCGATATGGCGTTCTTGGGTGCACTCGCAATGACGAAGGACGCAAGGCTTGTGGGAGTGGTCGGTAATGCCGGTGACTTCACCAAAGGACAAGTAGCCGCCGGCGAAGGAGGGAAATAATCATGTTCTATGAAAACATTGGGGTCCCGGTTCGCTCATCGACAAAGTATCTTTTTGTCTTTGGGGTGATCCTTCTTCTTGCTGGGATGGGGTACAGCGTATACCTCTACAACAAGGCGAACTCTCCGCCAGTCCGAGAAGAGAGTAATTTGAAGCAACAACTGCAAAGACAAATGCTCACGATGCCACCGAACGGCGATTCGGCTCGTGTCAGTCCTGATGCGGGTTACATCGTGGTCTTTACCGGCAGTGGATTTGAACATCATATCGTATACGCCGGCGGCAAAGACTGTATCGTCGGAAATACGGAAGATCCCTGCAAGGATGGACCGATACTGTACCAATACGTGCGTGACATGACGGGGAAACCCAACAGTGCCACGTACAAGTTCGTGCGCTAGGATAAAGCGCACAACTTCAAAACTCAAAGGCCGCACGGTGATGAACCGCGTGGCTTTTTTCTTTTTTTCTATTCCCTATCGCGGAAGCGGCCTAATCGGCGGAAGATTGAATGTGCCGAGCGCGATATTGATGATGCCGTACGCGCCGAAGATAATCACGAGCCCGATGATGCCCCAGAGAACTGCCTTGCGCCCTTCTACACGCTTCGCTTCGTCACCTGCATGAGCGATGAATTGGAATAAGCCCCAGAGGAACACGACGAACGCCGTCGCCGCAAGAAGCAGAATGAGCGGATTGATTATCTGCTCGACAACCTTGACGAGGAATTCGTTGAGGACGCGCATTTACCGTACCTGAACGCCTGATGAGGGAGTGCCGCCCGTAGGCCCTGTGTTGTTGCCGAAGCTCACCGTGCCGGTGAGGATGTTTACGAGGCCCCAAATAGAGACCATCACGAAGAAGCCGATGAGACCGTAAAGCATGAGATTCTTGCCGTTCTCCTTCGTCTCTTCCGATTGCGAGCCGATGATGAAAACATTAAACGCTCCCCAGAGAAAGACGATAAAGGCGACGGCAAAGAGGACCGGAACGAGCACATTGTTGATGATATCGATGACGAACGAACCGGCGTCCGAGAGATTGTTGACTGCGGCAAGCGATACGAGCGGCACAGCGAATGCGGCGAGTGTTCCTGTAGTGAGGGCTTTTTTCTTCATAGGATAGATAAGTGAATAACGAGTTAATTGTAGCGTTTCTGTTGTGGTGGTCAATATGGTTCTGCGGAGTATGTGGATAGTTATAGAGTCGGATAATTTGGACGGGTACTGCCAGCTGTCGTGGGGACGAGGGTGTCTTTTACAATATTCACAATTCCCCAGACAGACATGATAATAACAAAACCTATAATACCCCACATGGCGAATTTACGGCCCTCCGCCTTCTCCGATTCATTTTCCGCGCCCCAAATGAAATACTTAAAGATGCCCCAAAGAAAGACGATGAAGGCGATGGCCATCAAGACGGGAACGAGAACCCAATTAACCGCCCAAACGATGGTATCTTTATAATATATTGCCCACTGTTGGTTAACACTGCCGGCGCCTGATGAGGAAGTGACAGAAGTACCAGGACAGTCAATGCTGATATAACCTGGCGGGCAATTTGTTGCAGCAGCCGCAAGGAGCGGCATGCCGAAGGATGCGGCAAGGACAAGAATCGCGGCGAATTGAGAGATTTTTTTCATACAATTAATACGACCTCGGCAGTGTCGGCGCGGGTGCGCCGTAGAGACCGAAGGTGTTTGCGACGACGTTGACCAGCCCCCAGAGCGATATCATCACGACAAAGCCGATGATGCCCCAAAGCACGAGCTTGTGGCCTTTTGAAACTTCTTCCGGTTCACCGCTTGAGAATATATATGCCTTGGCGATGCCGTAGAGAAATACGATAAAAGAAATAGCGAAGAGGAGCGGCACTGCGACATTGTTGATGAGATAGAGGATAGTGCTCGCAACGCCGCAGATGGAGCCGGTGCACGTCCCCACGCCGGTACCAATGGAAGTCCCACCCCAGAAGAACGTATTATAGTTTTGAGTATACATAGAAATTAAGTATGACACACTACGCGGCGGGTGCGATGCCGAGCGTGGATAACATAATATTCACGAATCCCCAAACCGAAAAGAGCACGACCATTCCGAGAATGCCCCAGAGGACGAATTGTCGCCCCTCGGCGCGCTTCGCTTCATCGCCGCCGTGGAGAAAGAAGTAGTTCATAACGCCCCAAACGAAGGCGGCGAAGGCGAAGGCGAAGATGACCGGCACAACGACCGTGTTGAGAGCTCCGACGATGCCGGTCGTGCTGTTGCCGATGAATTGAGCGAAGGTCATTGGCCGACCGAGAGCGCCTGCACCGTCGCTTCGATGGCTTTGGATATGGCCTGCGACCCGACCAATATCAGGGCGCCCACGATGGTCCAGAGAAGCGCTTTGCGCGCTTCGGTAATCTTCGTATCGCTTCCCTGTGCGACAACGAAGAGATAGCCGACATAGACCAGCATGAGAATCACGACGACGGTGCCGATACGTATCACGAACTCTAGGATTTTATTCAAGAAGTTCAGCAAGCAGTTCTCGTTTGGCGCACAACTGCCCGAATTAAGCGGGTTGATGAGGGTGATGTTTTGACCGGTATTTCTAGGCGATACTGAATCTTGAGCGGTATTTTGTTGAGCACTCACGAGAAGCGGTGCGCCGAAAAACACTACGAGAATAAACGCAACTATGGTGAATGAGCGCATATTATTGTTGGAGAAGCGCGCTCAACGAACGCTCGGCGGAGCCGAGCGCGGTTTCCAGAGTCGAGCGGCCGCTAATCACATTTCCAATCATACCCGAGAAAATGCGGTCGGTATCGGCAGGCGTTGGGGACAGCCAGCCTTTCGTATAGAGCGCCTCGGCGTAGGCGACCGTGGCTATGGGGTCAATCGGGACTTTCGCAAGCTCGCTGAGGGTGGCGGGAGCAAGACCGGTATTCGCAGCGGCGGCAGTTTGTTCCGGCGGATTCGTGAAGAGTACGGCGGCTTGATACGCCCCTGCGGCATTCTTCGCTCCTCGCGGGAGCATAAACGAATAGATGAGACCGTACGTGCTCTTCTCTCTCGCTGTCGCCGGTTGCGGCACAGGCGTCACATTAAAATTGAGATTCGGATTCCCCAATGAGAGGAATCGCGCTTCAGAAACGTAACCGAGATAGAGCGCGAGGTCGCTCGCGAGGAACGCCTGTTGTGAATCCGATAAGGAGGCATTCCAAGTGTACGAAACTTTTGAAGGGTCGGTAAATTGGGTATAGAACCCAAGCACGGCTTGTCCCGCTTGCTCGCCGCCAGAAGCGTTTCCGCCAAGGTTGGCGGCGAGCGCCCCGTTTGCCGCATACGAAGAAATCGGAACGCCGGTCTGGAGGAAGAGTGTTGAGAGTATTCCGCGCGCATTGCGCACATTGTCGTACGTGCCGAGCGCGATAAGGCCGCGCGTAATCTGCCGCGAAGGAGTGAGGAGCGCAACATTCGGCACGAGACCGGTCAACGCTTCCCATGTCGCGGGCGGCTTCGCGATACCGTTACTCGCGAGGATGGAACGGTTTGAGAAGAGTACGAGCGGGTCAACAAGGAACGGTATCCCGTAGTAACCGGCGCCGAAGGGTGCGGTAAACAGGTTAGCCCCTTCGATAAAAGCGTTGGTGAAGGTGCTTATGGAGAGGGATGAAAGCGGTATCGGTGTGATGAACTTCGTCAGCGCCCGAAGCTCCTCCTGTGAGGCGAGAATCATATCGGGACCGGTGCCGGTCGCTATCGCTGAAGCGAGGTCGCCCGAGAGGGTCACCGGGTCTTTCTGCACGTACGAAACGTCCTTGAGAGTCGCGTCGGTCTGCGCGGCGGCGGCGAGGGTAGCTTGCATACCTGCCGAAGGCAATGTGCCCCAGATGACGACGGCACCGATTGAATTCGCATTACTATTTTTGCTTGAATATGTCGCAAAGACGAAAACGCCAATGAGCGCGCTGATACCGAATATGCCGAACAGGATGCCTTTGAAAAGAGAAATTTTCATGGCGCGGTAAAGAGTATCCCGTAATGGTGGGGTCCTGCGCGAAACGATTTCACCTTATGAAAGCCGCCGTTGATGAAGAAATCTTCGGTCTCATGCTCGGATACGACTTTCTCGGGCACAGGGCCTATACCGCCATAACTGCCAGCCCAATCGACAACCATCAACTTGCCGCCCGGCTTACTGACGCGCTGTATCTCTCCGAGAAGTCCGAAACGATTTTCTATCTGAAAGAGGGTGTCGGCGAGTATCACGGCATCAAGCGATGCAGCGCGCAAATGCGTACCGCCCGGTTTCTCGATGTCGCCCCAGATTGTATTGATGATGTTCTGATGATGCTCGCGGGTGTTGAGCTTCATATGTTTGAGAATGTCCTCCTGCACGTCAATTGCGTAGACTTTCCCGCCGTGCCCGACGATGGATGCTGCCGCACGCGCATAGTGGCCGCTGCCAGCGCCGAAGTCGCCGACCTTCATCCCCTCGCGGAGCCCGAGTTGGAGAACATTCTCTTTCGGAGAACTGAAGTGCGCGCTCATGTTTCCATCATAGCACGCGGCTGCCTCCGGCAGCCGCGTAATCAACACGTAGGCGATAGAGTCCTTTGTTTATAGAATAGACTGTCTATCTTATATAGTTTTGCAATATTCGAATCTTTGACGACCGTCTGTTGATAGGGATATTTAAGAAATCATACTTTAGAGAGATTGAAATGCTGACGGAGAGTTTTGTCGTGTTCTATCGTATCGGCAATCGCGTAGAGCACGTCCTTGCCTATTTTCAATTCTGCCTTAAAAAGCGCGATGAAATCCTCGCAATCGTAAGGATATACCCATACGCTATCCTGCAGTCGGACGAATCCGATTTCGTCCATCACTGAGCGTAAACGATTTCGAACCGATCGGCGACGTTCTGGCACGTCAAAAACGACCATCCGCCAGCGTCCGTCCCATTTCTTTTTTTGATTTTTGAGAGCGACTTTTGCTTGTTCAAGTGCAAGCACTTTGCGCCCTGCAAGAGTTATGCGTAGATATTTCTTGCCGTCTTTCTCTACCCACATGGCATATCCCCTCGCCACCAGGCGTCCTGCTGCCGACTTCGCTCGATAGCGAAGATTGTATTTATTGTTCGGCAGATAATCGAGAAGTTGAAGCGCATTCCCTGCGACGGCCGCCAACGCAACAAATCCTGTAACTGCAATAACAGCGAGAACGGCATGTTGAATATCTCTTTTCTTCTTCCTTTTCCGCGATATTTCTTCGAGTTTCCCCATCTCTCTAGTGTATCTCAAATATTCGAAACTTTGACGACCGTCTGTTGATAAGGATATTTATTGACAAAAGAAAAAGCCGTGAGGACGGCTGTTGGTGTGGGGTTGGACCTAAAATTCTGGGAACTCAGGACCAATCATCTGCCAACTCTCGCGGCTTATCACCGATTGCCGTCTAGCGGCTATTGAACCTCGGTGACAGGTCCATTGCCGAAATATATCACAAAGCAACCATTGAAGCAATACTGTCGCCCGGATAGAGGCGCATCACACGAACGCCCTGCGTCGCGCGCGAGAGCGAGGGAATTTCGGCGACGCTCGTGCGGATAACCTGCCCCTTTTTAGAAACGACGACAAGTTCTTCTTCCTTCAGGTCGCCGGTTACGACGCGCGCGCCGATGACCTCGCCGGTCTTCGGCGTCACATTTGCGGTCTTGATACCCGAGCCGCCGCGGCCCTGTACCTTGTACTCGGAAAGCTTCGTGCGCTTGCCGTAGCCTTTGCTCATGATGACCAACAGAGACGCATCCTTGGCCGCGGCGGATATCACTTCCGCCGAGACGACGCGGTCGCCTTTCTTTACGTTCATCCCGCGCACGCCGCCTGCGGTGCGACCCATCTCGCGCACATCCTCGGTATCGAAACGGATGCTCTGCCCTTTCGCCGTCACTATTGAAATAGTGTCGCCCTCGCCGGCGAGGTGCGCGGAGACTAGCGTGTCCTTCTTTCCGCCAGAGGCGGATCCGCCTCTGGCGGACAAATTGATAGCGATGATGCCCGAACGGCGTACATCTGCGAAGTTCTTTGCCGCGACTCTTTTCACTGCGCCATCCTTGGTGACAAACACGACTGACGTTGCATCCAGCGCCGCTCCTTTCGGCACTGCGAGCACGCTCGTGACCGATTCTTCGCCGGAAAGCGGGAGGAAATTCATAATGCTCTTGCCTTTGGTCGCACGCTTCCCTTCCGGTATTTCATACATCTTGAGTTGGTACACCTTGCCGAAATCGGTGAAGAAGAGAAGGTCGCTGTGTGCAGAGGCGACGAGGAAATGCGTGACGATATCTTCCTCTTTCGTCGCGATATCGACGACGCCGACGCCGCCGCGCTTCTGCACTTTGTATTCGCTCGGGTTCGTGCGCTTCACGTAGCCGCCCCGGGTCAGCACGAGCATGGATTCTTCGTCCGGCACGAGGTCTTCGACTGAAATATTCTGCACGCCGCCTTTCACAATTTTCGTACGACGGTCGTCGCCATATTTCTCACCGAGTTCCGTAAGTTCCGTTTTCACCACCGCGAGGATATTCTTCGGAGAGGAGAGAATTTCTTTCAACGTCGCAATGAGCGCCTGCACTTCGGCAAGCTCGTCTTCAAGTTTTTTGCGCTCCAGCCCGGCAAGCTTTGACAAACGCATCTCGAGAATGGCCGCCGTCTGAAGCGCAGAAAAGCCGAACTTTTTTTGGAGCGCCACACTCGCGGCGGGCACATCTACTGCTTTCTTGATAATTGCGATGACTTCGTCGATATGGTCGAGTGCCTTGCAGAGCCCGAAGAGAATATGCTCCCTTGCAGCGGCCTGCCGAAGGTCGTACTCGGTGCGGCGCTTCATCACTTCCTGGCGGTGCTTGACGAAATGCCCGAGCATACCCGACAGAGAGAGCATCTCCGGAACGCCGTTTACCAAGGCGAGCATGTTGTAATGGAACGTGCTTTCGAGCTCGGTGTGCTTATAAAGAGCGTTCAGAACCGCCTGTGGATGCGCCGTGCCCTTCAGCTCTACCACGACACGGATGTCTGACGTAGACTCGTCGCGGAGGTCGCGGATGCCTTCCAGCTTTTTCTCCTGTACCAAGTCCGCGATGCGTGTGATGAGGTCGCTCTTGTTCACGCGATACGGAATGGAAGTGATGATGATTCTTGATTCACTTCTTCCCGCCTGCCTGCCGGCAGGCAGGTCGTCGACTATCTCCGCCTCTCCGCGTACGACGACGGGCCCTTTGCCGCTTCCGTACGCATGCTTGATGTCCGCATGGTTGAAAGCGACGCCGCCGAGCGGAAAATCAGGGCCCTTTACGAATGCCAAAAGGTCGTCGGTCGTCGCGTCCGGATTATCGATAAGGTGAATGGTCGCGGCGACAACCTCGCGAAGATTATGCGGCGGGATGTTGGTCGCCATGCCGACCGCGATGCCGAGGGTACCGTTGAGAAGCAAGTTCGGCAGTGCCGCGGGGAGCACGGCCGGCTCCTCGCGCGTCGCATCATAGTTCGGTCTCCACGAGACGGTCTCCTTCTCAAGGTCGGCGAGGAGCGATTCGGCGATACGCGACATCTTCGCTTCGGTGTAACGCATCGCGGCCGGCGAATCGCCGTCGATGGAGCCGAAGTTGCCTTGGCCAAGGACGAGCGGATAACGGTAGGAAAACGTCTGGGCCATCTTCGCCATCGAGTCATAGACGGCGGTGTCGCCGTGCGGGTGGTATTTGCCGAGTACTTCGCCGACCACGGTCGCCGACTTGCGGAACTTCGCACCCGGAACAAGTCCCATGTCTTTCATCGCGTAGAGGATGCGGCGATGCACCGGTTTCAGCCCGTCGCGCACGTCCGGTAGGGCGCGCGCGGTGATGACGGTCATCGCATAGTCAATGTACGACTGTCGCATCTCCGCGACAATCGGTTGGTCAATGACATTCGCCTGCCTGCCGGCAGGCAGGCCGCCTTCAGATGACGCATCGCGCTTTGGTTCTTTAGAAGGCATTATTTAGAAAGGTATCGTCGTCTGTTCCGCTTGCTTCGCTTTCAACGTCGAAGAAGCTGAGTCGATTATTTCGATATACGCCGGTGTCGAACCGTCTTCGAGGACCGCAGCGGCGCCGGCTACATTCTGGAAGTTGTCGCCAACGCCGGCCGTTGCGGGAGATTCTTGTCCGGTGCTCTCCGAAAACGTAGCGCCTCGTATGGCGAAAGCTCCCGTGCCGAGAGAGCTCACGAGCCACACAAGCGCAATGGCCCCCGCTCCGCCTGCGGCCGCGGCGAAGGCGACACGCTTACGCACATGGTGCGGCTTCCCTTTTATATGCTCAATATGCTCAAAGATGGTTTTCATAAAAACTACGGCATTAGTACCAGTATACTCCCATCGCGGTCAGCGAGGTCCTTTTTCTTCAACGTCAGCTTATCAACTTTCTCGCTCCCGTTCCCCGCTTCTTTGAGAAACGCTTCAAGTGATTTCGGCGCTCCGATACCGCCCTGACCGGGCAGGCTCCAGTGCATCGGGACGATAATCTTCGGCTCAAGCGAGACCGCGAGCTCATGCGCCTTAGACGGGGTCAGCACGCCATCACCGCCAATCGGCACGAAGAGCACATCTATGTCATCAATGCTCTCGCGCGCCTCGTGCGAGAGCTCCGTGTCTGCGAACGCGCCGAGGTGCACGAGTGTCATGTCCTCGAGTTCGACACTATAAATAGTATTAATGGCATCTTCTTCGCCCTTTTTTAAACAGTACTTACTCTTAGAAATAAATCCCTGAATGACGACGCCTTGTCGTTCGTATTCGCCGGG
>CAYHMS010000019.1:0-9566 GCA_964357805.1 uncultured Candidatus Saccharibacteria bacterium
GGGTCTTTTTTTTTGTGTTATTTCTTTGGGGTGGGGGGTTTTTAATTCATCTATGTGCGCGCCGCATTTTTTTCTTATTTTTTGGGCCGCGAACCCGGCCTCACCGGGACCTTTTTTGAATTCGTTTCCGAATGTGAGGCGCCAGTGATAGACGCCATCGCGGTCACCTCCGGTCCCGGTCTTGAACCGGCGCTCTGGGTCGGTATCAATTTCGCGAAGGCGCTCGCGCTTTTGTGGAACAAGCCACTGGTCGCCGTGAATCACATGGAGGGACACATTCTCGCCGCGCTCGCATCCGAAAGGTCGGACCTTAAATCCGATTCCGAAGGTCTGACCTTGAAAATTCAAGACGTAAAACTTCCCATACTTGCACTACTTATTTCCGGAGGACATACGGAGCTTGTGCTGATGAACGAGTGGCTCCAATATGAACTTATCGGCCAGACACGCGACGACGCCGTCGGCGAAGCGTTTGATAAAGTCGCGCGCATGCTCGGCCTCTCCTACCCGGGCGGTCCATACATTTCTGCATTAGCAGAAATGTCGCGGAAAGAAGCGGAACAAACGCAGACCAGCGCAGAAAAAATTCCGCGTGATTCTGCGTCCGTTCTGCGGTCTTCTGCGCTACGACTGCCGCGGCCGATGATTAATTCAAACACGTGCGATTTTTCGTTTGCAGGATTGAAGACCGCCGTGCTGTATTTATTGAAAGACAGACCCGGGTTGAATGATGAAGAAAAGAAACATTTCGCATATGAATTCGAGAACGCCGTCGCCGATGTGCTATGGAAAAAAACATCGCTAGCTCTTGAACAAACGAACGCACAAACCCTCGTCATCGGCGGCGGCGTTTCGGCGAATACGCATATCCGCCGCACATTCACTCATTTGATGGACACGACGTGTCCATCAGTACAACTTCGCATCCCCGCTACTGCGCTCACTGGCGATAACGCCATCATGATTGCCCTCGCCGGCTTCTACCGCGCACTGCGAAAAGAATATACACCGCAACCTTTCGACAAGCTCAGGGCAAGCGGCAATCTCTCGCTCGCATAATGCCGCATATTTGTTATATTTTTAAGCAATGCCCGAGAAATTCCTAAAGCCCTACGACTCATCGGCGACCGAGTCGCGTGTCTATGCCGCATGGGAGAAGAGCGGTCTCTTTAATCCGGACGAATGCGTGAAGCAGGGAGTCACACAGGCGAACGCCCCATCGTATTCTATTGTGCTCCCGCCGCCGAACGTCACGGGACGGCTTCATATGGGCCATGCGCTCATGCTTGCTATCGAGGATATTTTCATCCGCTACAAGCGCATGCGCGGTTTCCGTACGCTCTGGGTGCCCGGCACCGACCACGCCGCCATCGCGACGCAATCAGTCGTTGAAAAACAAATTAAAAAAGAGGAGAACAAAAGCCGCCACGACCTCGGGCGCGAAGAATTATTGAAACGCATTGAGGCATTTGTCGCAGAGAACCATGATACCATCGTGAGCCAGTTGAAAACGATGGGTGCCTCGCTCGACTGGTCGCGCGAAGCTTTCACGCTTGATGCGACACGTAACCGCGCGGTAAACAAAATGTTCAAACTTATGTATGACGCCGGCCTTATCTACCGCGGCATGCGCATCGTCAATTGGGACCCGAAGGGCCAGACGACCATCTCTGACGATGAAATCGTGTATGAAGAGCGCCCGGCAAAGCTCTATACCTTCCGCTACTCCAAGGACTTCCCCGTTCCCATCGCAACCACGCGCCCCGAGACCAAGGTGGGCGACGTCGGCGTCGCGGTGCATCCGGACGACGCACGTTACGCGGCATTCGTCGGTAAGGAATACGATGCAATTTTTTGCGATGTGCCGATACATATAAAAATAGTCGCCGATAAAGAGGTTGACCCGGCCTTCGGGACCGGTGCCGTCGGCCTTACGCCCGCTCATAGCCAGACCGACTGGGATATCGCTGACCGGCATCTGCTCTCGCACAAAAATATCGTCATCAATGAATACGCATGGATGACGGTGCCCGGGCGTCTTGAAGGCAAGAAAACTACAGAAGCTTGCGACATAGTAATTGAATGGCTGAAGAGTGAAGGATTGCTTGAAAAAGAGGAGGGTATTATGCAAAACGTCGCAACGGCCGAGCGTACCGGGGGCATTATTGAGCCATTGCCGAAATTGCAATGGTTCATTGACGTGAATAAAGAAATCAATGGCCGCCCTGGCCGAACAGGCGGTAAGACGTTGAAGGAACTCATGCTGGAACCGGTTCGCTCCGGGGCCATTAAGATTATTCCAGAGCATTTTGAGAAAACCTATTTCCACTGGATAGAAAACTTGCGCGACTGGTGCATCAGCCGACAAATCTGGTACGGGCATCGCGTTCCCGTCTGGTATCGAGGTGAGGAGATAAAGGTTGGTGATGGCCCCTCCGTCGCTGAAGCTATGGAGGGCACGTGGACGCAAGACGAGGATACGCTCGATACATGGTTCTCTTCGGGGCTCTGGACCTTCTCCACGCTCGGCTGGCCCGAACAAACGGACGACTTCAAGAATTACCATCCGACCGACTTGCTCGAAACCGGTTACGATATCCTCTTCTTTTGGATAGCACGCATGATACTGATGACCGAGTTCGCGCTCAATACCATTCCCTTCAAAACCGTGTATCTCCACGGACTCGTTCGCGACGCGCAAGGACGAAAGATGTCGAAGTCGCTCGGCAACAATCTCGACCCGCTCGATATCACGGCGAAGTTCGGCGCAGACGCCGCGCGCATGGCGCTCGTCGTCGGGAACACACCGGGTACCGATTTGCGTATGAGCGAAGAGAAAATAAATGGCTATAAGCACTTCGCGAACAAGCTCTGGAACATTTCAAGATTTGTATTTTCAAATACAAATCTTGCGCAGAAAGATGCGGAACTGACGCAGAAAGACGCGGAATTATTGGCTCAAATAAATGCGCTCGCGAAAGATATGACCACTGACATAGAAGAATTCCGAGTCTATATGGCGGCCGAGAAGCTCTATCACTACGCGTGGCACGAACTCGCGGACAAAATTATTGAAGAATCAAAGCCGATTCTCGCCGGCGCGGACGCCGGCGCGCGCGCTTCGCGCGCGCAACTCCTTCTCACCCTTCTTGACCGCACGCTCCGACTGCTCCACCCTTTTATGCCCTTCATTACCGAAGAAATTTATCAATCACTTCCGACTAAAGACAGCGAATTCCTCATGGTCGCAAAGTGGCCGGAATAAATGCGGTAGAATAGAGGCGTGACTTCTACCACGCTCGGCTACGCGTTCCTCGGCGGGCTTTTGCCGTCTTTCATCTGGCTCTATTTCCTGCTCAAAGAAGACGCGCGACATCCCGAGCCTAAGACACTTATCATACTTACGTTCATCGCCGGTATGGCGGCGGTACCGCTCGCGCTCCCTTTAGAACAGTATGCAAAAGCGCATTTTGTCGGGAATCTCTCTGTCTTTACCGCCTGGGCGCTCATTGAAGAAGTGCTGAAGTACGGCATGGCCGCCGCGTTCATCCTCTGGAGAAACGCGGTCGACGAGGCTCCCGACTACGTTATTTATATGATTACGGTGGCACTCGGTTTTGCTGCGGCGGAGAATATGCTTTTTCTCATTCTCCCTCTATCGAGCGGGAGCTTCGCCACGAGCTTCTTTACGGGCGACATACGTTTCCTCGGCTCGACGATACTCCACGTTGTTGCGTCCGGAACAATCGGTTTCGCGCTCGCTTTCTCGAATGCGAGCCGGCCGACCGCTCGTGTGACGGCCGCCGCATGTGGACTTATCCTCGCCATCGCATTGCATACTTCCTTCAACATGATTATTATGAATCAAGGCACTTCGAATACTCTTACTGCGTTCTTCCTCGTCTGGATGGTCGCCGTTATATTTTTCGCAGCGTTCGAGGTACTCAAATATTTCCAGTACCGTACCACCCCTAACAACAAACACTACGTATGAATATGAAGCGCTCTTTCTTCGAACGTCTCTCCGGCAGTGCTCCAGCCGGTGACGCTTTCGATTCCTTTGATGACGAGATGCCGGTCACGACAATCCCCACACGCAAGGAATCTCGCGGGAGTGATTCCACCACCCGCCCGTCGCCCTTACATGATGACGCTTCTGGTAATGAAGGACAGCTTCCTGTGGATGTGCATCAGACTGCAGGCGATATTATCATCCGTGCTTTTGTCGCAGGCGTACGCCCCGACGAACTGGGTATTTCCATAAGCCGCGACATGGTTGAAATCAGCGGTTCTCGGATGGAGCGCGAGCAGGTCTCGGGTCCGGACTATTTCACACGCGAACTCTTCTGGGGCTCGTTCTCGCGTACCATTATGCTTCCGCAAGAAGTTGACGTTGAAGCGTGCTCCGCGAGCGCGAAAGATGGTCTTCTAACACTTATTCTTCCTAAACTTGATAAGGCAAAACAGACGAAGTTGCGTGTAAAAGCCGGATAAAAACAAGGTTCAACCTTGTTACAAGGTTGAACCTTGTTTTTATTTCGTAATCTGTGCTTGGGCCCGGAAGTGCGCCGGGGACCTCTTCCTCTTCAGGGAAGCGCTCTAACTAACTGAGCTACCCAAGCAATACAAGGCCTATTGCCCTGCTTTAAAAGAGTTTATCAGCTTTTGCAGGTCGGCGGTAGTCGGGAGGCCGAAGGGACCTGATGTGGATACACCGGTCGTTGCAGAGAATTTTGCAACGAACGGTTGGATATATTGCTGGTAAAGATAGAACGGCGCAATGAGCAGGACCGCCCAAAAGAGAATGGTGCCAATAACACCGTACCATTGATGACGCCGAATCGCGCGAAGCATCTGATGATTATCCTTCGCGAGCGCGTGTATCTCTTCAAGCTGGCGTTTTATTTCGGAGTCCATGTGTGTTAAGTATAACAGGCTAGTGCCCTCTGCCAGAATCGAACTGACATCAACCGCTTAGGACGCGGTAGTTCTATCCATTGAACTAAGAGGGCTGAAAGTCACGCGGTAACGCCTGCCTGCGCAGGCAGGCCGAGAGAGGATATGAGCCTCTCCTTGTCAAAACCGATAATCATTTCAGAACCGACGAAGATAACGGGTACGCCCATCTGACCGGACTTCTGTATCATCTCCTGGCGCTTCTCAAGGTCGTGCGCGACGTCATATTCAGTATAGCCAATGCTCTTCTCCTTCAGGAAATTCTTGGTCATCTGGCAGAAATGACAGGTTGGCGTACTGTAAATGGTAACGGTTTTGTCCATAGCTATAAAGTTATGATACGAGTATAGCACTACAAAACCGGTTTGACAGGTAGCTCCACAAAGAAAGTCGTTCCCTTCCCTTCTCCCTCACTCTCGGCGCGGATGGTGCCGCCATGCGCGAGGGTTATCTGCTTTGCGATATAGAGGCCATAGCCGGTGGAGTGGGCGTTTATTGTCTGCGAATCCTTACCGTGGCCGCCTTCGGTGAAGAGCCACTTCTTATCTTCCTCTGTAATGCCGATGCCGGTGTCCTTCACGGCAAAAATAATCTTTGTACCGGCTCTCCTTAGAGAAACCGCTACCGAGCCCGAGGGAGTGTAGTTGATTGAATTATCAATAAGATTGCGTAAGACGTGGTCATTGAGCTGCGCCTTGTCGCCGGTCATCTGATACGATGCCTCGTCGGCGGTAAAAGAGAGCGAGAGCCCTTTTAACTCGGCCGCCGGCGTCGCCTTCTCCACCGCCTCTGCTACGAGCACTTTGAGGTCGAAGGGCGCTTTCGTATACGCCACTGTCCCCTTCTTCAAGTTGGAGGCCTTAAGAATGTTCTCTACCGAAGTTGCGCCTTGGCGTGACTCCACAAGCGCCCGGTCGACGAAGGGTTTCATCCCGTCCGGCGGCGCGCCGAAATCGCCCTGTGAGATGGCGGCGAAGGCCCCCGCATCCTTGGTCAGGAACCCTTTCACCTCGTGTCCGACGAAGTGCATCAGCGTCTCCTGCCGCTCGTTCGTCAGCTCGAGCTCTTCGGCGAGTTTCTCAATCTTCTCTCTCTGTTCGATTTCTCGCTTCACACTTCGAACCAAGAAAAATCCGAAACCGACTGCTAGCAACAAGGTTACCCCGGTCAATATCTTATTCGTTGTGTTTCGGACGAAGAAAAACTCCGAAGCAATAAGGGCTACAAGAGCAAAAACAAGTGCCTGCGCAGCCAGAAGCTTGATGTTAAAGGCCTTGTATTTGACTATTAGATAAGAGAGAAAGCCTATGAAGATGGTCATTCCGAAGAAACCATACATTTCGGCCGCGAAGGTATCGGCGTTACTTTGAAAGAGGTTTAGAATACTTGGGACATAAGTCGCTACTGAAAAAGATATAAGGAACAATAAAACACCAAGTGAGACAAGTACTACTTGTTTTTTATTTTCTTTTTGTACCCTATAGTATTCGCTAAAGGCAAATATCACCATTGATATGAATATAACGGTTGTCAGAAGGTAGGCGTACCCAATCATCAGAGGATTTTCTATAGCATTACATCCGACCACATCAAAAGACGATAGGTTGAAAGAAGTGAAGGATGACAGAATAATCGGTAGTAGTGATGCGGCGAATAATACCTTAATACCGAATGGTGCATCTCGTTTTTTGATAAAGGCGTACAAGAAATAGAAGCTGAGTATAAAAATAAGAGTGAAAAAGGTGAACCAGAAGGACCACAAATACATGACCACACGAATATCGATTTGCGTCCAAATGAAGAGATTCATGATTGCCCAAGCAGAATAGAGTAATGCTATAGCGACCAATATCTTTGCTTCCAACGCCTCTCGATTTTTAAAGATTATGAACAAGCTTAAGAAGAGCGCCACAACGGCGGCCGGGATATGGGAATAATATAGAAGAGCGGGCGCGTTGGGGGAGAAGACAAAAAAACTAATAGATTGAAATAGCTCTATAGAGTATGTGTCTGTGCAGAACATGGGCTTATTATAGCAAAAGAAAAGCGCCATCCGTACAGGACGACGCTCATAAGACCCACTCCAGAACCCAGACAGCCCAGCGGAAGCCTTGTACGGCCGCCCACCAGACTCCGAGCCAGACCACCATACCTAGAACAACTGACGGTAAGGTGATTCGGATAAAGGTTGACAGGTAACCCTCTTCTTTTTTACGAATGAGAAGGGTCACGTAATCAGGGTCGAGGTAGAACCAACTACCGACCCAGAAGATAAGCTTGCGACTCTTAAGGATTCTTCTGACGATCCTTTTAAACCACTGCCTCTCCTCGAGAACCGAGTGCTCGAGTTCGCGCAGTGTTTCGAGCCCGGTTATATCCAACCCTCTCTTGAATCCTGCATCATTAATGAGAACGATGAGAATGCACAAGATCAAGGATATTGGAGTAACAACTACGAGGGCCGTAATGAGCCCCTTGATGCTGGAGTCCCACGCGAGGATAGCCAGCATCGGTACATCGGTGAACACGCGGGTCGCAACCGTAATCACCCTCTCCGCAAGGAATGCGCGGAAGAGAGTGAAGCCAAGCGCACATTTCTCCACAATCGCACTCCTTTTCTTGTGTTAGGAACAAAAGCATTCGGAAAACTTCTCCGAATACCGCCAATTTATATTATAGCACACGACTCAAAAAAATGCAAGTGTTTTTGTAATGGGTCTAATTTCTGGCCCAGATAAAGGAATTTTTCTCTCCGAAGCTCGGTATCAATACATCCTTTCTAGCAAAATTTCCAAACACACTTTTAAGCTTATCCTCGGTTAATTTTGTAGCATTAATGTATTTAGGTATGACGCTTGCAGCACCTGCTTGCACGCTTATCCAACCAGTCGGCTTTAATATCTCCTTTGATAGTCTAAAAACTTCTTCGTAAAATTTACTCATTTTACTTTCAACCCCGTTGCTCCCTATCGGATTATCTGTTAGATCAAATACGACTCCATCTACTTTTTCTTCGTGTCTACTTGCATATGTTTTAAGATACTGTAAAGCATCTCCTATATTAAGGGTGACATGCGAGTGAGAAAATATATTTTGATGTAAGTATTTTTTTGCGAGAAATATGACCTCGGCATCAAGGTCGATTATGGTTATCTTCAATTTCGGATTCATCTTTAGTGCCATCTCTGCTACATATCCGTCTCCCCCGCCGAATATGATGATTTTCCTATCTGTCGGTTTGAGCGGAGCTAAAATGGCTTTATCATACCGTTCGTGGTCGAACTCAGAAGTTTGTACTAATCCATCTATAATGAGACTCTTACCGAACTTTTTCAGATCCGCGACAACAATATTCTGAAAAGATGAGTTCGTCTCCGCCAACTTTTTTATTACTCGCGTTCTGATTGTCCTTCCCGTTTTGTATATAGGGGATTCTAGGTATTCCATTACGTTGTATCCGCGCTTTATCTTTTGAACCGTCTTTTTCGTAGATTCAACTGCTTGTATCAGAAACCCAGCTGCTTTGAGCGTGTCCGCATCATCCGAACAACTGAAGACATCGCAAGCCACATAATTATATTCAGGCCAACTATGAACTGATATATGGGAAGTAGAGAGTAGAATAAAACCGGTTATGCCTTGTGGTTTGAATTCATGAAAATGAGTGTGAAGTATCTCCATACCTGCAGCATTAGCGGCTCCAGTGAGAGTGTCGCTCCAAAATTTAAGAGAGTTTATCTGATGTGGGTCGCAAGTTGATAAATCAATCAAAATGTGTAACCCTCTTGTCTTCCCTACACGTATATGGCTCATATGACAGGTTCTGTGCTCGTGGACATTGGCTCTGGATTCTCCTCTATTTGGAAATCTCTAGAGTTTGTACATACCTCGTTATCTTGTACCGTATCTCCCGAACAATATGTAATCTCACATTCAGTTTCATCCGTCTCACAAACAAGCGGTTCGCATTCCTCCAGAGCTTCGTTACAAATCGGGATAGTATAAGCTCTCTTTGTTATCTTTGCATAATAATCCGTCTCACATTCTCCACCCTCGCACCACATAAAACAACTCTCTATTTTTGGATCGCATATGGTAGTGCTATCTACGACAAAATTACGTTCTACAAAAAATACTCGATAATTCCAATATACTGAGACAGCAAATACAAGTACCAAACCAAAAATCAAATATTTAGATTTCTTGTCCATTTGTGTATTATATCCTATCTAAAAAGACACAAGAACTCAATAAATCCATCTGGCACCTCCACTTGTTGCGTTAAGAACACGGCATCAGAGCTAAAAGCTCCGAATACCACTTGTTTATACCATAACACGCCTCTATGAAATATGCAAGCCCGAATTGTAAGTGGACCTATTAAAACACGCTAGAACCTATTTTACACAGAACCCGAACCAATGATTACTCGCCCGCTCGCAGACTCGCGGGCTCGCCGCCGCGGACGGCGGCCGCCCTACAGGCGCTGTACACCTTTCGCATTCCGCAGACGGAACGCTCAAGGTCTTGCGGAAGCTCCAAGTATTCGCTTCCTCGCCCTTCGCCCTGCCGCTCTCATACTTTCTTTTTTGGCGGGGGAGGATTTTTTG
>CAYHMS010000020.1:0-1994 GCA_964357805.1 uncultured Candidatus Saccharibacteria bacterium
CCATAAATCTCCGAGCCGGGGAACACGAACCCGCGGCGCTTGACGAGAGAGACGATTTTCTCCATCAGATGTACGTCAGCCATACGAAACGACATTATTGCACAACTCCGTTCGCACTGACATACCCCGGGTCGCCTTCCGTCTCGGTGGTGACCGGGTCCGCCGCCGCAGAAACTTGTACGCCCGCAAAGCGGTCATATCCCGAGAAAGACGCCGCGCCTGTAAGAGGCGGGGTAGTCCCCTTCTGCGAGGTTGATGGGGTGAAAGAAACTTGAAAAGCGCCCTGGGCACTTGCGCGTTGCGCGAGGTCGCCCGTGTCCCAGGAGACCGTATGAGAGACTTCGTTATACGAGAATGACCCCGTTCCAGAGGTAAGACCGGTATACGAAACATAGTCCGCCGGCAACGTTGCCGAGACAACACCGCCCGCGACGGCACTTCCTTCGTTCCGCACGTTCCAAACAACTGCATAGGTCGTTGGTTGATTGACACGCGGGGGGATAGGGCCGCTATTGCTCAAAGACCCTAAACTATGAAGAGAGGATGCCGAGAATGCAACCACAGTCGCAACCTTCGCAGTTTTGACGAGCGAGGCTCGTACCTGCTCCGGCACATTCGTCTGCCCAACACGCGTGCCGGACACGGAGATGGTAAACGTTATTGTCGGCGATGGAACCCCCGCCTCTCTCGTCAAGAAAGTGAAAGCCCCGATACCGGAGGCGCCGGGCGCAAGAGTGGCGAGCGAGGGGTCGGTATCCTGACTGAACACAACGGTACGGTCGCTTGAGCGATAGAAACCGTTCGTTGTCTGGATACTGTCGTAGTCAACCGCAGAACCCGACAGCGTGATGGCAACCGATGCGTTCGTAATGCTCGTCGGGAGCGTGTTAGCATAAGAAAAGGTAACGCTCTGACGACTTCCCGGCGTGACTACCGCATTCGCACTCGTATCTCCGTTAAGCGCGAGAGTCGTATCGATGAAGGGTGCAACAATGACTACCGATGCGTCCTGGGTCATATACGGAACCGCGAGTGTCTGGTCGCTCGCGCTCTTCGCGGTGCCGACCGTGAAGTGGAACACGCGTTGTTCATTATTCTGTCCAAGGAGCGTCCCGGTAAGCGTAATTGTTTTGCTCGTACCGGGCGTCATGGTCCCGATGAAAAAGTTTGAGTTGTTCGAAGGAAGCGACGATGAAACAATCGAGAAGCCAAAGGGGAAGGTTCCCGCGACGACAATGTTATTGAGCGGCACACTTGCGTTCGAGCGAACGGTAATCGTGAGGGTAAGCGGTTTGCCTGCAACGGTTTCTGCGAGCGTATCGACGGAAACCGAAAGCGGGGCTGACGAAACCGCAAGTGCATAAGAAGAATTCTTCACGAAGGCGGCATTGGACCCGGTTGTGCCGTACGAGAATGAGACCGGCAATAGAAGCGCTTGCCCAGCTCCGCCGAACACAACCGCCTGTATCGAACGAGTTACCGTCGCGCCGCTCGCAAGTGTTCCGAGATTCTCGGTATACCGCGGATACGCGATGAGCACGTTGTCCGCTTTTCTCGTCCCCTCCGGGAAATCAATCTCTATGGTTGCGTTCTCAAGTGCGACCGGATTCTTATTCGTGATGGTAAGCGAGAGCGGGACGGTATCGCCGCCCGATATCGTCGTTGGGCCCTGAATGGTAATTGTTACTTTATCTACAGACACTGAATTGCCGCCGAAGTAAAAGAGGTACCCGGCGGCGGCAAGTGCGACGAGAAAGAAAACGAACGCGGCAACAAAAAATGTGCCCGCCAAACGTACTCGCCGGACACCGCGGTTAGTCACAATGGGGAGAGTCCCTTTTTCTTCCCACGCGTGCGGCAATGAACGTTCGCCCGAAGCGGCAAGCGGTACACGAGCTTTTAGAGCAGCGCCCGGTTCATAGAGACGCTCGCGCGCCTTCTCTAACGAGCCCGTATCGTCTTCGGGAAACTGCGGTGGCATTATGCGTAGTATA
>CAYHMS010000020.1:2094-9466 GCA_964357805.1 uncultured Candidatus Saccharibacteria bacterium
ATGCGCGCGATATATCGGGAACGCTCTTTTTCGATACGGGCGAGCACTACCGGAGTGAATGCGAATGCGTCGCTTGAAATTCCGCCGGTGTCGAGCCCGAGCGCAGAGAGTATGAGAAGTGCGGCGAGCACCTCGGCTGCTTCGTGTTCCTTCTCGGGAAGCTCTGTGAGCGCTTCGAAAAACCCGCGGATGATTGGAAAAAGCTTCACATCGTGCGCTTCGCCGGCGACAAGCCGCAGAAGAAGTCCAGAAACGCGAGACGCTCTTCGCCGCTGCCGCGCATTCTGCATTCGCTTAAACCAATTTTCTTCAAGCACCGAACCCGCCACGCGCCATCCTTCTCTCCCGCGCACGAGCACTACAGAACTTTCGGCGAATGTCGCGAGTGCGGCGGTGAGCTTTGCGCCGGGGCGGCGCACGCCCTGCGCGCGGGCGCGCACGAGGCCGAGTTCGGACGTCAGCAGTATAACGAACGCGTTTGCCTCTCCTAACGACGAACGAGAGAGTACAATGCCGCGCGTTTCGTATTTATGCCGCATCGCGAATGAGGTTGAAGCGTACCGGACCGGTCGATAGCGTGGCGGAATATTTTCCTTCGGAACGAATCTCCGTACGCACCATGTCATTGGGCGAAAATCCCTCCGCCTTGCGTGCATCGGCAACTGCGCGTGCAAGCTCTCGGTCATCGCCTTCTTTAATGAGTTCAGGCGTGAGCGTTGTATCTAATTTTACATGAATGTCCTTCATGCTTGGAACTACACTTTTTACATTCACTTCATCCCGAATAATATCTAAAAATTCATCGGCAAGGACTGGTTTCTCTGGAATGAAAAGACGCGCAAGCGGTTGACGAACTTTGAAGCCAGCTTTATCACGAGCTTCTAAGGCTCGAGTCACAAAACGCCGAACGGTAGACATGCGTTTAATTATTTCCTGCTCGGACTGATAAAGTCGCCCCATCCCAAGGATTGTGAGGAAAAACGATGATTTTTCTTTCTTGACCGCGGGCCACTTTGAAAGATGCACGCTTATTGGATCACTCTTACCCTTTACCTTTCCATAAACTTCCTCCGCGAGGAAAGGAGCGAATGGCGCGAGCAGTAACGTTATTGTGTGAAGTGTGCTGCGCAATGTCTCAAGTGCTGCGGTATCACCTTGGCGTACTCGGCCACGAATTCGTCGTACGTACCATTGCGAGAGGTCTTCAACGAGATTGGCGATTGCACGCGTCGCTTCAAACGGCCGGTAATCATCCATCGCTTCTGTCACTTGTTCTACGACTTGTGTTGTACGCGCCTGTATCCAGCGTTCAAGCACCGTGTCGCGCCGGTCGCCTTTCGCTCCATCCTTGAAGAGCTCGTAGAATTTCGCGCTGTTGTCGAACCAGGAAAGAACCTTCGCCGCTTCTTTTACTGTTTTTTCATCATAATTCTTGGAGTCACCCGCCTGCGTCACGTTGTACATCCAAAACCGAAGCGTATCGACGCCCCATTTCTCTATCTCCACCCACGGGTCAACAACATTGCCTTTTGATTTGCTCATCTTCTGGCCCTCGGCATCGAGCAAGTGTCCGAGCGAAATAGCGTTCTTAAAGGATGCACCGCGTCCGGCGAGTGTCCCGATAGCGAGCAGGGTGTAGAACCATCCGCGCGTCTGGTCGATGGCTTCGCAGATGAAGTCGGCCGGGTATTCTATCTTCTTCAAGAATGCTTTGAGCGATTCCTTTCCTCGTTCCTTCGCCGCCTGTGCGAACGGCATCGCTCCCGAGTCGAACCACACGTCCATCACTTCTTTCACCCGCCGCAATTCAGTTCCCTTTTCTGAAATAAGAATAACCTCGTCAATGTACGGCCGATGCAGGTCTAACTCATAGTCGTCGTTGTGCGGGAACAAGAAGAAATCGAACGCTTCAGGTTCTGCTTCGCGAATGAAATACTCTTCTCCATGTTCACGCGCACGGCGAAATTCAAATGTACTCTTCTCGTCAAGGAGAGCGGCTCCTGTAAGAAGCATCCACATCGGTGAACCGTGCGTGACGATGAGTACGTTCTCGTTCCTATACGTTCGCTCGATATCAGTGAGTGCCTCAAGTACTCGCCGACGCAATTTCGTCAAGGTTTCGCTATCCCCGATTTGAACGTGCATACTGTCTTGTTCGGTGACATCTGTTTCTTTCGACCGTGATTTCTTTCCTTGCATACTCCGACCATGACCAAATTCTATAAAACGCGAATCTTCGATAATTGCTTCGGATGGTAGTCCGAGTTCCTGGGCGACAATTTCCGCTGTTTCGCGGGCCCGGATGAGCGGCGAAACGAAAACTCTGCTAATTTTTTCTCCGATGAGCTTCTTAGCGTTGTTTTTTGCTTTTTCTTTTCCACGTTCGGTCAAGTGGTTATCTGGGTCGCCGTACGAATCTATAACGCCGCGGACATTGCTTTGAGCCTCGCCGTGGCGCATGACGAAATATTTGTTGCCAGATTTTTTCGTATATTTTTTGAGTTCATCAACGGAACCGATAACGAGCTGCTTGCTCCCGTCGGCGCTTCGCCAGATGGGGAGCGGCGTGCCCCAATACCGCTCGCGGCTTATCGCCCAGTCCTTCGCATTCGCGAGCCATTCGCCCATGCGGCCGTCGCGAATATACGCCGGTTCCCAATGTATCTTCTTGTTCTCCGCGACGAGCTTCTCGCGCAAATCGCTCATGCGAATGTACCAGGAGTCGCGCGCGTAGTAGATGAGCCGCGTATGACAGCGCCAGCAGAAGGGATAGGTGTGCGTATACGATTCTTTTTTGAAAAGCAGGTCACGTGTTTGTAAGTCCTTCAATATTTCAACCGCCGTTTCCTCTTCAGCGACCGACTTTCCCGCGAGGAATCCGGTGTTCGCGATGAACTTCCCCTCTGGATTCACCAGATGCACTTTCGGCAAACCTGTCTTGTTCCCGAGCTCAAAATCCTCCTGGCCATACATGACCGCCGTGTGTACGATACCGGTGCCTTCTTCGGTTGTGACGAAGTCCGCCGCATATACCTGAAACGCTTTATCAAATTTTGCTTTCTCGTTTCCCGCCGCAATATTTTTCGCGAAGTCGTAGAGCGGTTTGTACTTTTTGCCGACGAGCTCGCCTCCTTGTACCGATTTTATCGGCTGGCCAAATTCTTGCGGTGTGCGCGCCTTTGCAATAATGAAACGCTCTCCGTTTTGTTCGTACACTCCATATTCGATATCGTTTCCAACCGCAAGAGCAATGTTGCCAGGGAGCGTCCATGGCGTCGTGGTCCATGCGAGAAGATAGGTGCCGGGTTCATCAATGAGCTCGAACTTCGCAGTGATAGTGAGGTCTTTGACGTCCTCGTACCCCTGTGCGAGTTCGTGCGAGGAAAGGGCGGTACCGCAGCGCGGGCACCATGGGAGGACCTTGTAATCCTTATAGAGACGATTTTCCTTCGCCGTCTGCGCGAAGAGATGCCAGAGCACTTCCATATACGGTGCGTCAAAGGTGAAATACGCCTTGGCCTCGTCAACCCAAAAGCCGATGCGCCTCGTGAATTTCGCCCATTCGTCAATGTAGGTGAAGACGCTCTCGCGGCATTTCTTATTGAACGCGGCAATGCCGTACTTCTCAATGTCCGGCTTCCCCTTGAAGCCCAATTGTTTTTCAACCTCAAGCTCCACTGGGAGGCCGTGCGTGTCCCAGCCGGCGCGGCGCTTCACGCGGTAGCCGCGCATCGTCTTGTAGCGCAAAACAGTGTCCTTGAAAGCGCGCGCTTCAAGATGATGGATGCCGGGCCTGCCATTAGCGGTCGGCGGACCTTCATAGAAAATGAAGTCGCCTTTGGGGAACTTCTTCTCAAGTGATTTATGGAATATATGCTCGCGCTCCCAAAAGGCGAGGATTTTCTCCTCCCTTTTCGCCACCTCCGATTTCTCCGGCATGAGTTCCATATTACATTTTCTCCGGCACGGGAATTCCGAGGAGTGTGAGTCCGTTCGTCATCGTCTGCACAAAGGCGCGCGCGACAAGCAGTTTGTGCGTTTCATAGTCGCTGCCGATGATGCGTTCCTGCGCGTAGAAAGAATTCCACTCGCCCGCGAGCTCGGTAAGGTAGTTTATGAGCAGGTTCGGCGCGAGCTCGCGCGCCGCGCGCGCGGCGACCTCCGGGAAATGCAAAATAATTCGCTCAATCCGCGCCGGCGGAGCCGGCGCGATGTTGTGAGTTGCTTGTTGGCCGTTGGAAGCTCTTGCGAGCACGCTTCGTGCTCGCACCAGTGCGTACTGAAGGTATGGTCCTGAATCGCCCTCAAGTGAGAGTGACTTCTCCTCATCAAAAATAATATCCGAACCCGGCGCTTGACGCAGGACCATATATTTAATCGCGCCGAGCGCGACTTGCTCGGCAATAAGCGGGTCCATATTTTTCTCATTTGCCTTCTCAATTACTTCTTTAATAAAATCAGCGGCCGTAATAACGTTCCCTTCGCGCGACGACATTTTTCCCGACGAGAGTTTCAAGAAGCCGGTCGCGAGATGGGTCGTCTTCGCTGCAAGTAGCGGGGCAACATCGGCGAGCGCTGCAAGTATCGTCTTGAAACGTCCGGTCTGCTCATTGCCCGTAACGATGATGACCTTGTCTGACGGCCACCGTTCCTCTTTAAGAAAGGCGAGGCCGATGTCCTTCGCCTCGTAGGTGGGTGTATTGTGTGAGGTGATAAACACCATCGTGTGCACGCCCTGCCTGCCGGCAGGCAGGCCCTTCTTCTCGCCGTTATAGATAATCGCGCCATCGCTTTTTTCAAATATTCCTTTCGCGAGCCCGTCTTGCACGACACGCACGCCGGTCTCGGTCGTGTCGCTATCAAAGAATTCAAAATCAAAATGAGTCCCGAGTTGTCTCCAAATCCGGCGGAACTCCTCCATCGAGACATCGCGCCCTTTGCGCCAGAGTTCCATCAATTCTCGGTCTTCCCCTTCATATATCGCCTGGTTAAGCGCGTCTATCTCCTCTTTCGCCAAAGGGCTCGTCTCGTATGCATTTGAGCCCTCGGTATACGCCGCGCCTATTTCAACGGCGGTTGTTGGCTCATTGATATCGTTTTTGCGGAGTCCCCAGAGCGCCTTCGCCACATTCGGGCCGATGTCGCCGCCGAAGGTGTCGCGAGCAACTTTTGCACCAGTATTTTCTATCAAGCGCGACAACGATTCACCGACTACCGTACCGACCAGGTGCCCGATATGCATTTCTTTAAACGCATTCGGGTTTGAATATTCAACCATCACTCTACTTGCTGCTTGCTGCTTGCTGCTTTCTGGTCTGCCCCATTCAGCGCCTCGCGCGTCTGCTTCTGTGACGGCGAGCGTCACCGTCTCGCGTGCGAGCGTGATGTTCACAAAGCCCGGCCCCGCGACCTCGATTTTTTGAATCGAGGTCGGTCCGAGCGAAGTCGAGGACCTGAGTTCATTTACCAATTGTTCCGCAACCTCGTGCGGTTTCTTTCCAAGCGCTTTCGCCGCTGCAAGCGCGGCGTTCGTCGCATAATCCCCGTGAACGAAGTCTGTCGGCCGCTCCACGACGAACGCAACATCAGCCGCACCCATCGTCTGGAGCGCTTCGCTGACCGCTTTTCGTATCCGCTCTTCCATGGAATGAAGTATATCAGCCCACGTTTGCACCCAATGGGAGTGACGAACCGGTATGATATATCATACTACTGATTACATTACACCATTGAACCTGACAACGATTTATTGAGGAATTTCCAACGGCCTCGACCAGCGCGCGGCGGCATGCCGACATGGATGATGCGAATAAGTGTTTCCATAAATCCTTCCTTCTTGAAATGTTTTGTGTATTCGCGAGCATAACGAACAATCTTGTCATACTTCCCCGTTTTCATGTCTTTCCATACTCGTATTACCGTCTGCCGAGTGACGCCGAGTGCTTCCTCGATCTGTGTGAAGGAATACCCGCGCACGAGAAGCACGACAATGGCGAGACGCTTCGCAAGCATCACGCGTTCCGTTTGAGAGAAAAGTTCGTTCGCAAGAATGCGAGCTTCCGTTTTAGTACGCGCGAGGGACAGAAATGTTAGGAACTGATCTGCGAGTTCTGTTGCAACTTCTTTTTTCAATCTTTTTCTTGAGACATGCGTCATACGAATTTCGTAAGAATGGTAAAAGGCTGGTATGATATATCATACCATATTCTCACTTACCAAAATATTTTTAGGCGAACGATTCGGGAATGGGATGAGCGAGCGCGAGTTTCTTTATTTCCTGCTTCGCGCGCTTTACCACCCTGTCGTCGCGTCTTGTGAGTACGTCAACCATAATCTCTGCGACCCTCGCCGTCTCTTTCGTGCCGAAGCCGCGTGTCGTGAACGCGGGCGTGCCAAAGCGGATGCCGGAGGGGTCCATCGGCTTGCGCGTATCGTCCGCAATCGCATTCTTATTGAGCGTGATGCCCGCGCGGTCAAGCAGTTTTTCCGCTTCGCCGCCCGAGATGCCAAACGACGTCCATACATCAAGCAGGATGAGGTGATTGTCGGAGCCTCCCGTGAGCATTCGCGCCTTGTGCTTCTTGAACACTTTCTCCATCGCGTGTGTGTTCGCGATAATCTGCTTCGCATATTTTTTAAATGACGGGCGGAGCGCCTCGCCGAAGGCAACCGCCTTTGCGGCTATCTGGTGCATGTGCGGGCCGCCCTGGAAGCCGGGGAATACGGCCTTATCTATCTTCTTGGCGAGTTCTTCGTCCTTACGAACAAGAATCATCCCGCCCCGCGGCCCTCGCAGTGTTTTGTGTGTGGTAGTAGTCATAACGTCAAACCCGTAGTCAAACGGGTTCTTCGCCGCCTTGCCCGCGATGAGCCCAGCGATGTGCGCGATGTCCATCACCGAGACGGCCCCGACCTCGCGCGCAATGGAGACGAATTTTTTATAATCCAGTTCGCGCGGATATGCCGAGAAACCAGCAAGAATAATTTTCGGCTTCACTTTTTTCGCCAACTTCCGCATCGCGCCATAGTCAATCTCACCTGTCTCTACATCTTTCATCTTGTATCGCACGAAGTTGAAAATCTTTGTGAGGTAGGTTACCGGGTGCCCGTGCGTCAGGTGCCCGCCGTGCGAGAGGTCCATGCCGAGCACGGTGTCGCCGGGCTGGAGCAGGGCGAAGTAGAGCGCGATGTTCGCGTTCGCGCCGCCGAGCGGTTGCACGTTCGCATATTTCGCACCGAACAATTTCTTCGCTCGCTCAATAGCAAGCGTCTCGACAGCGTCGGTAAACTCCTGTCCGCCGTAGTAGCGCCTCCCCGGATACCCTTCGGAATATTTGTTCGTCAAGGACGACGCCATCGCCTCCTTCACCGC
>CAYHMS010000021.1:0-9260 GCA_964357805.1 uncultured Candidatus Saccharibacteria bacterium
CGGTGCGCGGCAAGGGCGAGAAGGTCCGCGTCGTCTTCCTCTCCCCCACTGCCAAAGAAGCGGTGCGCGAGTATCTGAAAGCGCGCAATGATATGGAAGAGGCGCTCTTCGTTGACGGTCGGCCGAACAAATTGCATCGCATTTCTCCAAGAGATGTGCAGCGACATTTAAAGAAATATGTCGCGCGCGCGGGCATCACGAACGTCGTCACGCCGCACACGCTCCGCCACGCCTTCGCCACCGACCTTCTCTCCAATGGCGCCGACATCCGCTCCGTCCAACAACTCCTCGGTCACGCCTCCATCAACACGACGCAGATTTATACGCACATCACCGACTCGCACCTCCGCGAAATTCATAAAAAGTACCACGGCAAGAGCCGCAGTTAGTCGAGGTGTAGAATACGAATATGAAAATCGTGTCGTGGAATGTTAATGGGCTCCGGTCGCTTGCGAAGGACGGCTACTGGGGAGCTTTTCTGAGGGGAGTGAAGCCCGATATCTTCTGCCTACAAGAAACCAAGGCATCGCCCGAGCAACTTCCTGAAGACATGCTCTCCCCCGCCGGATATTCAGCATTCTTTTCTTCCTCACAGGTGCGCAAGGGCTACAGCGGTGTCGCGCTGTATTCTAAAGTTGAGCCGCTGAAAGTGATTTATGGGATGGGCATTAAGGAGTTTGACCAGGAGGGGCGCATTGTGGGCGCAGAATATGAGGACTTCTGGCTTATCAACGCCTACTTCCCTAACGGCGGACAGGGCCCCGAGCGATTGGATTACAAAATGCGCTTCTATGACGCCTTTCTCGCATTCGCGGAGAAATTACGCAAACAAAAACCGGTTATTTTCTGCGGCGACGTGAACACTGCCCACGAGGAGATAGACCTCGCTCGACCGAAAGAGAACGAAGAGAACACAGGCTTCTTACCCGAGGAGCGTGCATGGCTCGACGAGGTCATAGCCGCCGGTTATGTGGATTCCTACCGCCACTTCCATCCCCACACCAAAGATGCCTACTCCTACTGGGACTTATTCACTCGCGCGCGCGACCGCAATGTCGGCTGGCGCATTGACTACTTCTTCGTCGCCCGCGAATTCATCAAGCGTATTAAAAAAGCCGAGCTCCACTTCGACGTCTACGGCTCCGACCACTGCCCTGTTTCTATAACACTCTAAAGGACACTTATCCACAGGGTGTCCTTTACAATGTCCTTTATCAATATATCTTTAAGGAGGAACTGGGTGTTCCTTCTCGTTCTTTCAAATCAGCGCGCCAAACGAGGTGCCTGCCTACGTTCGCGACGATTCGCGATACAAGCCCATCGGCATGGTGTTCCACGTGGAAGCGCTCACAAAACCAAAAAGCTGCCCACAATTTCTCGGGTCGTAAGCACCATTTAACGCCCCTGCTCCTTATACGCTAACGGCCACCCTTCACTGGGCGGCTTTTTTGATTTTATAACATATGAAATCTGTTCCACGTGGAACACTAGCAAACGTGATGCTTGGACATTATCTTACTTATTTCCTCATCTTCTGCCTCTTCTCTCTTCTTCTTACCTGATTCTCCAAGCTTTTTTAGTTCAGCTTCTGGCATTTTCAATAGCTCCTCAGAACGTTTATCCAGATATTCTTCAGTATTCAAATCAGCATTATCAAGCACTTCTTCAAGCAAAGCGTTAAGCGTCCATCCGATGATCGGTCCTGCTTTCACGTGGAACAGCCCCATAATCCGGCTACCATCTATCTTAAGCATCGTTACTGAAATTGGGTCCCGAAGCGCCTGGTCAACCATCGCCTTGTACTTACGGAAGCGGAATGGCTGTTCTTTCGGTCTGCCGGTACCGATACGGTCGCAGATACGCAGATTGAGCAAGTCCCATATATTCTCCTCGCCAACGTTCTTTATCATTCGGCGCACAGCCGAGAGGGTAATCTGCTCCGGGTCAGAGAAGAACATATGCCATCGGACTAGCTTTACGACCTTGTTGATTGTTTCGCGTGGGAGATGTAGGTCTTCAAGGGCCTTTTTTGTTACACGTGAACCAACGACGTCGTGACCATGGAATGTCCAATCCTTTTTCTCTTCAGACCAACGGCGCGTCTCCGGCTTGGCGATATCGTGATAGAGCCCGGCAAGACGGATATCAAAGCCCCATTTCTTGTCAGCTGCGTGCTGCATGGTCCGCAAGTTGTGCTCAAAGACATCGTAGGAGTGCGCCTGATTTTGTTTGACGCCGATGCCTCGGATGAGATCTGACGCGATGTATTCAAGAATGCCAAGTTGCCGGGCGAGAACGAGTGCGCTCATCGGTTGGTCAGAATTGAGTACGCGCATAAGTTCATCCTTTACTCTTTCACGTGAAACGTGGCTTAAATGCTCACTATTTTTGCTTATCGCCTCCGCCGTAGTGCCGTCTATGCCGAAGCCGAGCTCGGCGACGAGGCGCACCGCGCGCAACATGCGCAGAGCGTCTTCATTGAAACGTTCTACTGGATTGCCAACTGCGCGCACAATTTTGTCCTTTATGTCCTTTTGACCGTCATACGGATCAATGAGGTGTCCTTTACCCAGCACTAACGGATTAGTGCTGGGTTTAGAGTCATCGAGGGCGATAGCATTGATGGTGAAGTCACGACGCGCGAGATCTTCAAGAAGAGAAGTACCGAACTCCACTTTGTCTGGCCGGCGTTTGTCGGAATAGCCGGACTCGGTACGATAAGGGGTGACTTCAACAATGGCAAGTCGTACATCTTCAGAACCGGTCTTCACGCCGACCGTGCCGTAGTCGTTTTCGTAGAAAGAGTCGGGAAATATGGCTTGAATCTGTTCTGGTTTCGCATTCGTCGTAATGTCCCAATCCTTAGGTTCCAGGCCGATTATGAGGTCGCGGACACACCCACCCACAAGGTAGGATTCAAAACCAGCTTGTCGCAAGCCGTTCGAGATTACTGAAACTTCATTTGGAATCCGATACTGCATTTCCAAATCGTAGCACAGTGCCGTAAGCCAAGCTTGCTCCCCGCGCTTGCCTCGCACGAACATACGAAGACATATGCTCGTGTCTCGGCTCGCTTGGTAGTAGTATACATACACGCCCTCGTAGTGAAACGGATCTCACGCGACGCTTCGGACGTCGTATTCCGGGTTCGACTCCTGGCGAGGGCACTAAAAATAGTCGGCATGGTATGATGTCGCGCAGGCGGGTATGGTTCAATGGTAGAATATCTGGTTGCCAATCAGATGATGGGAGTTCGATTCTCCCTACCCGCACAAAAAAGAAAAATTAACGTTTCTTAATCATTATTCCAATTCCAGCATTGTTTGTTATGTAATTTATGGCTGAAGAAAGGATTCCCACGTTATCTTTAAACTGTCCTAGACCAACATTACAGTTTGAACAAAGCAATCCTCGTACAATCATCGTTTGGTGACAATGATCAAGTACTGGTCTTCTCATTGGGTCGCCACATATACCACATAATCCCAGCTGTTTCTCAAACAAATCCGCATACAATTGTCTGTGTGGTCCAGCAGTACCGAATTTGAGACTCAACTTTTTATCATTAAGACATTGTTGACAACAGACTCTTCCGCTAACTGCTGGCCTCTTCTCGCAATTTGGGCAAATACCTTTCTCTTTATATTGCGCTTTTCTATCTCTCGAATACGTTCTTTGGTATTCTTTTCTACGCTCTGGAGTCCAAGACACAATCGGTTTTGACATAAGATACTATCCACAATACCATTCTGTGGAAACTTGAAAAGGGGGAAAAAGGTGTTAGTACTGGGGATAAAGGACAGAGGACTTTTGAGGAAGTCCGTGAAATAATGAGTAAATGAGCCGTATTTCTAAAAGCCGTGGATATTTCTTCTTATAGTCGTAAAGAAGTCGGTAATCTAGGAGAAAACGTTGCCTGCGAATATCTCAAACGGCATGGTTTTAAGATTCGGGACCGCAATATTGTCAAAAAAACCGGCGAGCTGGACATCGTCGCAGAGAAGGAAAATACTCTGCATTTCGTTGAAGTGAAGACGGTGCTCGCTGAAGAATTCCCTCTGGCAGAGAACAAAGGAGAAGACGTGTATGACCCATCTCTCAATTTGCATGAAGCGAAGGTGCGGAAGGTTGCGCGAACGGGCGAATGGTATGTCCTTGAGAAAAAGTGGGAAGGGGAGTGGCAGGTGGACGGCTGTCTCGTGTGGCTGCGCCGCCGCGACGGCATCGCGCGCGTCAACTACCTGCCCCAAATCGTTTGAAGCTATAAGCATCGGGCCGCCGAGAATCGGACTCGGTCTGCCTGCTCCCAAAGCAGGTGTACTACCGGCATACTCCGGCCCGCTGTGCCCTTCGTAGCTTTAGCGAAGAAGGGTTATCTGCATCGTATCAGCTTTAGGGCAAATTCGCAGTGATGATAGCTTCGAGAGCGGGCAATTGAGGTGCGAAATCGGCTATGGCAGTCGCGGTTGGTTCGGCGAGAAGAAGATCGAGTGCTCTCCCGGTCTCGCTCGCGTATTCGGCGCGGATATACGAGGCGGTGATGGCATCAAGAGAACGGGTATCGGTAGTCCCTTTTGTCGTACTCGTGGTGATAGTGCCGACCAATTTGCCTGATGCATCAGCGACACCTCCGCCGGAGGAGCCTTCTTGGGCAGCGGCCGAGCCGCCGAGCGCGAGCACGTCAATAGTGTTGACGACAAAGGTAAATACGTCTTTTACTGAACCGAACACGATGGTGGGGAAGAGGCTAAATTGTATCTGATTGGACTCAAGAAATTGCGCGCCATACGTGGCTATGACGACGGGCGTTCCAATGCTTGGTGGCGTGGCCGCGAGCGGTATAAAGGGAAATGAAACAGGGAGTGCGTTTCTGTTCACGCTCGAAGTAACAGCGAGGAATGCGAAATCATATTCGCCAGTCCCGTTCGGATTCGCTTGGGTGAGTACCGTCGCATTTGCGGAGAGCCATGCGGGCGAAATATACATAAGAGAGGCCTCATAGCCGTCCGTTGCAGGACTCCCTGCGCGAATGGTGCACGAAACGTTGCGGTCAGCGAGGAGGAAATATTGCGCGATATGCGCATTGGTGAGGATGATGCCTTTGGGGTCGACGAAAACACCGCTGCCACTCATGGAATGCAGACCACTTCCAAATGGGGCATGACAAATAATATTCACCAACGCGGCGCGAAGCGCCAAAGCAGCGGCATCAAGCGCGGCACTGCTTACAGAAAAAGAAGGTGGTGTCGGTGTAGAAACTGGGACCGGTACGGCAACCTGTATGGGTGCCAGAGTTGGCGTTGGCTTGGGCGGCACGACCTTTTTCGGAACAGTCGTCGTACTCGTTTCTGGGTTAAAAATTGCGGGAATGCTCGGCGACGGCAGCGCCGAAAGTGTTGAGGAAGCAGTGGGGGTAGCGGTCGTTGTAGTACGCACAACGGTTACCGTACTCGAAAAGGCAATAATGAGTACGCCAAGCACAATGGCGATTGTCATACCGAGATAGGGCTCAAGGCGCTGCATATTCATACGCTAACGCAAAAATGGTATTCTCGCACTACGCCCTACTTCGCCAAAGGCTACGAAGGGCACGGCGGGATTAGTTTAATGGTAGAACATCAGTTTTCCAAACTGATAGCACCGGTCCGATTCCGGTATCCCGCACATGAGTAATCCACAACAGGTGTGCTTGACACCGATTCGCTTATAAGCGAATATACTTATGCAGGTACTGCACTACCTCAATTCCAGTGGGCGTGACACATACCAAGACTGGCTCGACCGGCTACGCGATATAATCGGCCGTGTTGCCATCCAGCGCCGGATTGACCGTATTGCAGATATTGGGAATTTAGGAAACTGCAGTTTCTGCAATGATGGCGTTTGGGAATTAAAGATCGATGTCGGACCCGGATACCGAGTGTACTATGTCGAAGTTAAGAAAACTGTAGTACTGCTTCTGTGTGGTGGTACCAAGCGGACACAGAAGGGTGATATCGCTCACGCAGTGAAATATTGGAAGAATTATCAACAACGATTATGAAAAAAATAAAAACACCAGCAAAACAACACCGCACACACGACGAAGCTACTATCGAGAGCTTTCGTCGTGACCCGAAGTTTGCGGTGGCCTACATTAATGCCATCTTGAAAGATGGCGATCATCAAGAACTCATGAGCGGGCTGCGCTACGCCACTGCGGCTTTTGGCGGTGTCTCTTCAATCGCCGAGAAAACGAACCTGAACGTCACCACTCTTTACCGAACCTTATCGACCAAGGGAAACCCGCGACTCAAAAGTTTTTCAGACGTCCTTAAAGCAATGGGCATGCGTCTTGCGGTTGAGCCACTAACATCATCACACCACTAAGAAAACTATTCAGCGAGAGGAGTACCATAGGCGGATGGAACCCCTCGCCGCGAAAATACGGCCACAGAAGCTTGACGACGTTGTCGGGCAGGAACACCTTGTCGGAGCAGGTAACCCTTCGAAGGGACTCAGGGCAGGGCCACTGCGCGTGGCGGTGGAGAAGAAACACAAATTCTCGTTTGTTCTCTGGGGCCCGCCGGGGACGGGGAAGACGACTATCGCGCGCATTTACGCGCGAGCGCTTGACGCCGAACTCTTTGAGCTCTCGGCCGTCTCTGCCGGCAAAGATGATATCCGTAAAATTATATCAAAAGATACCCACGACCGTGGTAAACTTTTGATACGACCGCCCGCCGGAGGCGGGTCCGCCTCCGGCGGAAAAGTGTTGTTTTTGGACGAGATACATCGTTTTAATAAAAGCCAACAGGATTTTCTCCTGCCATATGTGGAGAGCGGGGAGCTGACGCTCATCGGCGCGACAACCGAGAATCCGTCATTTGAAATTATTCCTCCGCTCCTCTCGCGCTGTCGCGTGTTCGTCTTGGAACTGCTCTCCGAAGAAGCGCTCCGCGCGATTGTTAAGCGCACAAAGCTGAAAGTGAATAAAGACGCGTTTGATTGGTTACTCGGCTACAGCAATGGCGACGCGCGCAAGGCGCTCGGGATGATGGAAGGGGCGCAGAGCTTGTACGGTGAAGTGACGGTGGAGACGCTGAACAAAGCGCTGGAGTCCCCGCATCTGCGCTACGACAAGAAGGGCGAGGAGCACTACGACATCATCTCTGCTTTTATAAAAAGCATGCGCGCCTCGCAGGCGGACGCCGCGCTGTATTATCTCGCGCGGATGGTGGAGGCGGGCGAGGACCCTCTCTTCATCGCGCGGCGTATGGTTATTTTCGCGAGTGAAGACATTGGCCTCGCCCAGCCAACCGCGCTCGTGGTGGCGAACGCCGTCTTCCGCGCCTGCGAGACCATCGGGTATCCGGAATGCGCCATCAATCTTGCCCACGGCGTTGCCTACCTTGCACAGGCGAAGAAAGACCGCTCCGCCTATGACGCCCTCCGCTCTGCACAGGCCGACGTGCAGGCATTCGGCAATCTGCCTATTCCAAAAAAAGTCCGCAATCCGGTCACGAAGCTAATGAAAGAATTGGATTATGGTAAAGGGTACGAGAAATATAGTGACGAATCCTATCTCCCCGACAAGCTCAACAAAAAGAAGTATTTGAAATAAAGAATATTATTCGTTTTTATTTTTCTACTTCCTTATATTCATTCATAAGATCAAGGAGTGGTTTGAATGCATACGTCTTATTTCTCTGTCGGTGTGGAGACACGTCTGATAAGATGCCGGCCTTAACGAACTTTCTAATCAGATTGAGTAATGTTTGCGTATTCTTTATATCTCCAATTCTCCGCATTTGCGTTGTAGTGATTATTGGATATGCAAAAAGGGTGTCGAGTAGATTGAGTGCATACGGAGATTTGAAGTCGGAAAGAACCATATGAAATTGGCGCTGGACACCAAGAATTTTATGCACGAGTGCAGAGGCATCGTTTGCTTGTTCAACCAAACCGTTGAGGAAAAAACGAATCCAAGGAATCCATGCCTCTTTATAACTAACATCAGCAAGTAAATCATAATAATCACGACGATGCTCCTCGAAATATTTACTCACGTACACATACGGCTTTGACAACAATTTTCGTTGGTAGAGAAACAGGGGGATAAGGAGGCGTCCAATGCGTCCATTACCGTCATTGAATGGGTGAATCGCTTCAAACTGATAATGTGCAATCGCGATTTGCACCAATGGATCTCGTTCCACGTCTTCATCATTGAAATACCGGTCGAAATTGCTATACAGCTCTGGAATGCGCGTAGGAACAGGTGGCACATAACGAGCTTCACTCAGAGGGGTGCCCGGCGGAGCAATGTACACTTGATTCCGACGAAATTTGCCCGGCGCTTTTGTCTTCCCTCGCACCGACCGCAAAAGAATCGCATGTAATTCCTTTATACTATTTTCAGATAGAGATTTCCCCGCATCAATCATAGCCACTCCATCACGCATGGCACGACGATAGTTAAAGACCTCGCGAATGTCTTGAAGTTTTTTTGTGACTTCAGAGACATTTTCGCCTACTTCCGCCTCTTCACGAAGTACTTCTTCCAGAGTTGCTTGGGTTCCTTCAATTTGTGAACTCAGCACCGCTTCACGGGTAAGAAATGTGCGTTCAATAATCTGTGGGTTCCTCAAGTGTGTAAGGGTCTCATCAAGACGGGCAATGGCGGCATTCGCTTTACCCAAATCAGCCACAAGGGCAATATAATCAACCACCACTGGTAATGGTTTCAAATCGAAGGGCGTCTTGGCGTTGGTTTTATCCATTTTAATATCTAGTGGTTTAGAGATAATTTCTAGCTAACTCTAACGCACTGTATATACCTTATACCTAACTCTAATCAAACGCAAGTATTCCCCATCCAAGCTGGGGATGGCCATCCTTCTACCTCCCCGACAAGCTCAACAAAAAGAAGTATTTGAAATAAATGCGCCAGTTGCTATGCTAAGGCATATGGAAGGAAATCCACTGAACAAGGAATACGCAGTCGATTATCTGGCTGAACTTAAAAAGCTCAACGCCAGTATTGCCATCGATCAGGAGCTCTTGGACGAAGTAAAGGAAGGTCAAGCATTGCAGATTGTCGGTGCACGGCTAAAGAGAAACCGGGAGAGGCGTAATGAGTTGTATGCAAAGCATAATATCGTTCATAAGCCGTACGAAGACGAAAAACGAGCGGCATAAGAAAATCAAAAACCCGCTTCAAGCGGGTTTTTGATTTTCTTCTCGAGAAGAAACTATTTGACCGCGTCCTTGAGTGCCTT
>CAYHMS010000022.1:0-7472 GCA_964357805.1 uncultured Candidatus Saccharibacteria bacterium
CGAGAGAAAACGCCAACGCTTTCTCTCGGCGGTTTCTCTTTTTATTTACTCACGGTCTTATCTTTGTTGCTCAATTTCTCCAGCGCATCAAGCGCATGGTCTATGACATGAATATACGCTTCAGGATTTGAATTGATTTCATTATGGGCTCCATAGACGGAGTAGAAGCCGTCAACTTGTTTTGTATTCACGACTTTATTCATACGTTCCATGGGAAAGATAGCATCTCGTGCGCCTTGGATAATGGATATGTGTTTTCCTTGTTTTTTCAGACCCTCCAGTATGTCGCGTATGTCTGCATCGCGTAACGCAAGCACTTCCTTTAGAGAGAGCATCGGGTCGCCAACCATATTTTTAAGTGCTCCAAAAAGATCAGTTCCACTGCCCGGCTGGACGGAGCGTTCAACTTTTGGATGGGGAAGTTTTTCTTTATTGAGCGCTCCCTGCACAATGTCTTTGCAAAAACTCACTGCGAGACGCCTGGTAGTATCTTCATCAATAAGACCGGCTGGGTCTATGAGAACAATATTGCGAATTTTCTCCGGATGCATTGTAGCGACTATCAGCGTCCAAATAGCAGATTCCGAGTGGGCGACAATATCCAATTGTTCAACGTTTTTCTCTTCAAGCGTTCGCAACATTGCCGCCGCCTTACGCAATTCTGCGGCGGCATAGGTCTTGTCGCCAGTACCAAAATCCGGATAGGTATCGATACCATGCGGGGCGAACATCGAGAGAACCCTCCTGCCACGGTCAGCAATACCGAGAATAGTCGCCTCGTAGACGCCCCGAGAGGCAGACCAACCAGTGCCGAAGAACACAGGAGTTTCAGTTTTCAACTTCTCTGCTTGTATATCAAATGCTTCAATCGTTGTTGAACCGTACATGTACTTCTCACTTTGCTCAAATTGTTTCGCGAGAGCTTCAGAACGTATATATTCCGGCTGATGTTCTCCTTTCGGCTGTTTCAATCCCTCCATAGGATTAGCGAATAACCTCCCAATCAATTTTCTTAAGCACACGATGAGGCAGTATAAAACAGATAATGCCGTGATAGAGGTTGATGAAAAACATCTTCACATAACCGTTTTTTATGAACCTCCGGTCGGAACTTCTTACTTTGTCGGTCTTCATAAAGAAGTATTTCCCATATTTTGCGAGCGCTCTGCCATATATAATGTCTTCTCCCGAGACCAGATTTTCGTCGTACAGCACTCTTGATGCGAGGTCCCTCCGTACTATATGGATAGTGAAGAGTACTTTGAAAAGCCGATAGAAGAAATTGTTGAAACGTGACCAAAATGTGCTTACGAAGGTGTCATTATCCAAATTGACGGTCGTTGTCCCGTAGCCGAAAGCGGGATGTTCATAGAGATGGACATTCAGTTCTAAAAGGAAGTCTTTCTGTATAAACACGTCCGCATCCATGAAGATACACCAATCAAATTCCGGAGAACATTTCGTGAGCCCAAAATTTCTTGCCCGCGAGACACCTTTCGGCAGATGGTCATACACCTGTATGTTATCCGACTCATACCGTTTCGCTTTTTCATACGTTACATCGGTTGAACCATTTTCAACAATGATGACCTCATAACGGTCTTTCGGATACTCAAGGTCCTGAAGACAACGTAATGTTCGTTCAATAATCAGCTCCTCATTGTGGGCAGGGACGACGAACGAGAAAAATTGGTATTGCATCGTGCGTAGTATATCAACGTTTCTTAATCCAGAGATAGATATCTTCAAGCGCTTTCACGCCGTCGCCGGCGGCGATATTGTTCTGGTGATACAATTCATCCGTACAATCGCCGGCGGCCCAGATGCCCTCGATGCTCGCCCCGTTAGAAATCAGATTTCTAACGGGGCTCGTGCGCTGATTTCTTGGGTTAACTTTTATTCTTTTAAACTCGTCCATCTCGACAAGCCCCTCGACAAAACTAGTGTTCGGAAGGACGCCAACTTCGACGAATACGCCAGAAAGAGGAAGTTCACTCACTTCTCCCGAGTCTCTGTCCTTATATTTCAAACCGGTCACAAAAGCTTCTCCCATAATTTCGACTGGTTCGGCATTCCGCACAATGCGCATATGCTGATGTGCGCAGACTTTTTCGACCGTTATCGAATCGGCCTTGAAATCTGTATGACGATGGATAAGCGTAACGGACTTTGCATACGCGAGGAGCTGCAGCGCGGTCTCAAAGCCGGCATTACCGCCGCCAATGACCGCGACGTCCATGCCGCCGAAGAGGGGACCGTCGCAGGAAGCGCAATACGTAACGCCTTTGTTCTCAAACTTTTCGGCGCCGGGGATAGCGAGCTTGCGCCGGCCGGCGCCCGAGACAATAAGCACCGCCCGCGCAGAAAATTCTTTTCCCGTTTTCGTTTTTGCCAGAAATTCGTCTACAATCTTCTCGATAGAGACGACTCGCTCGTTCAAGGCAAGTTCTACGATGTCACTCTTTACGGCGTCAAGATGTGCCTTAAACAATTTTGCGAGCTCGCTACCGTGTATCTTCGGCGAACCAATCCAATTTTCAATACCTTCGGAAACGACTGATTGCCCGCCGATTTCTTCGGTAATAAGTACCGTCCGTAATTGTTTGCGCGCCGCGTACACCCCCGCCGCCACCCCCGCCGGCCCCCCGCCGATGATGATTAAATCGTACATGCATGCAGTATGCCGTACGAAGCCGATATCATAAAGATATTGACAGATAATATTGTGTATGCTATCATATAATAATAGTTCTTTGAAAGTGTTCAGAAGGCATGAGGCGAGCTTTTTGCGGCGTATTCGTTAGGCCGTAGGAAGCTTGTCTCATGCGAGACAGAGCCGCACACCCGACGGTTCGGGAATTAAGGAGACGACGATGACCGCAAGGATCACGTCCGACCAGCAGAAGCAGTACAAGCGTTTCGTTGAGGATGCGGGCAACCGCGGCCTCAAGGAAGTCAACCCCGACAAGGATGGCCTACAACGACTGTTCGAGAAGGGCGGAGAGTTCCAGACATACATCGTGGCCGGCATCGCGCGGTTCACCGCGAAGGCGCCGAACTACGACCTCGCCAAGACCATTCTCGGCAAGGACTTCATCTCGCCCGAGGAAATCGCCACCGCACGCGGCCTCACCTACCCCGATGAGCAGCTCGCCAAGTTCGACGATACGCTCCCGGCGCAGGAAGCGCTCGAATGGTGCCGCGACAACGGCATGATGCTGGTCGCTGGGCCGCCGAAGAGCATGTCGTTCCTCGACGTCCGCAGCGTGAAAGCCGACTACTTCTATTCGAAGGAAGGCGGCTGGTACTCGGAGAAGGCGCAGAAGTTCGCCAAGAACGACAAGGCCGAAACGGTTTGGATCGCGTTCCGTAAGGAGCCGGTCGCCGACTCGCTCAACAAGAACTGGACGGAGCAATCCGACTTGGTTTCCGAGCCGATGTTAGTTCCGAACGCGGCCGAAGCGGTCTGGTGTCTCACTACGTACAAGGCGGTTCGCGGGGTCTACCTGCTGCCGAACCTGTATGTGCGGACCTCTAGTCGCGACTCGGACGGCCATCACGTCGTCGTCGGCAGTTTCGACGACAGGGGTCTCAACGTCGACTACATCTGGGACTACGGGCGCGACGACTATCTCGGTCTCGCGTCTGCACGGAAGTTCTGAACCTGGAAACCTCGAAAACTTGTTCCTCTTGTATCCCTTGAGCCCTCGCATTTTTGCGAGGGTTTTTCTTTTTATGCTACGCTATCAACATCTCGCTCATGCAGGATGGGTTACGGTTCATCCTCGCGGGGTATCTCTCTTGGAGATTCGCCAGAGTATCGTTCGGGCTACCGGCTCGCGATAGAGCGCGAAACAGGATGGAGATTTGAACTTCTTGCCCGTTTCTGGAGAAGGTGTCTTTCGGGACTGCTTCCGCAATACATTCAGGACCAAGAGGACATAAGAATGCGGGGAAACTCCTTCAGTAACCCTCGAGGTCCGGTGCCGCGCACAAAGCGGGTCATGGATGGAAACGGGCAAACCGCGACTCGGACGGCAATCACGTCAACGTCGGCAATTTCGACGACAAGGGTCTCAACGTCAACAACAACTGGGACAACAAGCGCAACGACAATCTCGGTCTCGCGTCTGCACGGCAGTCGTCTCTCTATCCGGTTGAAGTCCCGCGTGAGAGCGGGACTTCTCTTATCTCTCTTTTGTCGAGCGAATCCACCCGCCGAGCATCCGGCCGATTTCATCAATGTCCGTCTCAAGTGTGAGGTATTTCTTGTTGTCGATGGATTTCACGTCTTTCGTGAGGCGGATAAGGACACGCAACAGGTTCAACTTAACACTGGTCGCCTCAAGCACGGGGAGTTTCTCCGCTTTGCTTGATTGACTTGCGAGGAGGATGGACTCCAGAACATTGAGAATAGTGTTCTCTGAACGTTGCCAGATGGTGTAGCGGTCTTGCTTCGAAACATCGGCGCGGTAGGTGTAGAATGTCTTATAGAGGTCGTAACATTTCTTGAAAATCGGTATGTCTAAATCGTTTGCCATATGAAGGTGTATAAGAATTTATATAGGCAGATAACCTCGACAGAAAATCTGTTTGAGGCATGGAGCATTTTCAAACGTGATAAGCGGAACCGGCCGGATGTGGAAGTCTTTGAAAAGAACGTCGAGTATGAACTTTTTAAGCTCGGTCGTGAGTTGCGTGCGAAATGCTACCGCCACGGACCATACCGAATGTTCATGATTCATGATCCAAAACTGCGGTGCATACACAAGGCGACGGTGCGAGACCGAGTACTTCACCATGCAGTGTTCAAGATACTCAGTCCGATTTTTGAACCAACCTTTATCTCGACCTCCTTTTCGTGTCGGGTCGGCAAAGGGACGCACAAAGGTGTGGAATATCTGGCGCGAACACTCCGTGCAGTGAGCAGAAATGGCACCCAACCATGCTATGCGCTTAAGTGCGACGTGCGGAAATTCTTCGATAGTATCGATCACGACATTTTGCTCGACATCTTTGAAAAGCGAGTTACCGATCCTGACACGCGCTGGCTTGTGAGAGAAATTATCGGAAGTTACGAGGACGTGGGCTTTACGAGAGAGAGAGAGAGAGAGAGAGAGAGAGAGCAGAAATGCGCCAAGAAAAGGCGTGCCAATCGGCAATCTCACGAGCCAGCTTTTCGCCAACGTGTATATGAATGAATTCGATCAGTTTATGAAGCATGAATTGCGAGTGAAGCGGTATATGCGGTACACGGATGATTTTGTGATTGTATCAGAAGATAGGCAATATCTTCAGGGTCTCATATCAAGCATCAGCGGATTTTTGCGTACTCGGCTCGCAGTATCGCTACATCCCAATAAAGTATTCATCCGCAAGTACCGCCAGGGCGTCGATTTCTTAGGATACGTATCTCTTCAAGACCATGTCGCGGTGCGTACGAGGACGAGGCGACGAATCGAGCGGAAATTGCGTGATCAGGTTCAGAGATTCAAGTCAGGCATGACAACCAAAGAGACTCTTTTTGCCTTGTTCAATTCATACCTCGGTGTGTTTTCTCATGCGGACGCTTACGAGACGTCAGAAGAACTCAAGAACCTTTTTTGGTTTTGGATGAGAGAGTAGGAATCCCGTCAACTATTTTTTGTGTCGGCGGAGAAAGGCCGGAATGGCGCCCCAAGTTTCGTCGTCTTCCGGAGCCGGCGGAGTGTTTTCGCGTTTGTGAGGCGTTGCGGTCACGATAGGCTCTTCTTTTTCCTGTTTTTTAGAATTTTTTTGAGCGTCAACTTTTTCCAGTTCGCCATCAGTCCTCTCGTCACGCTTCAGAATTTCATGATATATGCGGCCGCGCTCTTCCTCGCGCTTCTCCGCCGGCATAGAGAAGAGGGAACGTTCAGTCGCAGAATGCGAGGCGTGTGCGGCGCTCTCCGGGAAGCCGGTAGCGATAACGATAATGCGAATCTGTCCCTTCTTAAGCTTGTCGTCCTTCATCACGCCCCAGATAATTTTGGCGTTCTTATCCACCGAATCGCTGATAATCTTAGAGGCTTCGTGCACTTCCATGATGCCGAGGTCATCGGAATGGGCGACGACCCAGAGGATGCCCTTGGCGCCTGAAATGGAGATATCAAGAAGCGGAGAATTGACCGCACGCTGTGCCGCTTCTTTCGCGCGCTCGTCGCCCTCGGCGACGCCAATGCCCATAAGCGTGGGACCCGCGCCCTCCATGACCGCCTTGATATCGTTGAAGTCGGTATTAATATCGCCCGGGGTGCGGATAATATCAGAAACGCCTTCAACTGCCTCGCGGAGCACTTCGTCGCAGAGCGCGAAGGCCTGCTTAAGCGAGAGCGTTTTCTCAACAACGGAGAGCAACTTATCGTTGGGAATGACAATAAACGCATCCACCTCCTTCTTCAGTTCGGCGAGCCCGCGCTCGGCGATATCCTTACGTTGTGCTCCCTCAAAAGAGAAGGGCTTCGTGACAATAGCGATGACAAGTGCGCCAACCTCTTTCGCTATTTTCGCGATGACGGCTGAAGCGCCGGTGCCGGTCCCCCCGCCCATCCCGCAGGTGATGAACACCATATCCGACCCCTGCAAGGCCTCCTGAATCTGTTGACGCGTCTCCTCGGCGGCGCGCTTCCCGAGCTCGGGATTCATGCCCGTGCCGAGCCCGCGCGTGAGATTCTTGCCGATATGAATTTTCCTCTTGGAGAGAGAACGATGAAGGTCTTGGGCGTCGGAGTTCACCGAAAGGAACTCCACCCCGCGCACCTTGGAGTTAATCATGTGATTAACCGCGTTACTACCGGAGCCGCCGACGCCTACGACGCGAATCCTCGCAAATGTCTCTATCTCTGGTTCAACGCGTTTGGACATACTGGTGCCGCCATACTATCAGACGCAAGAAATATGCAAATATTGACAATTACTAAGTGTGACTTATTGTTTTAAGGCAAATTGCTTGAAGAACGCTATCCAATGAGCCGCCGAGCCTGTGTACGTATCGCCGTAAGGGTCTTTTTATCAACTTGCCCGATTTTCTTCTTCAGATATGAGGCATCTAGTGCTCGCATATGAAATACGAGCGCAACTGATGGAGCAGTAAGTCCGTTTCCTTTTGTCTGTTCAACAAGATGTGTAAAAGGAAATCGCAATGCCGTCATGTTTGAGGTGCAGGGAATGACCGTAACAATCGTTCGTGTTACTCGCGCGACAACCACAGCTGGTCGTACACCACTTTGTTCATGAGTGCCAAGTTCTGGAATATGCACAATCCACACATCCCCCGGTTTCATGATGGGTCAAAATTTATATTTTTGCATTGTCTTTGCGGACAATACATCCCATATTTGCAACTCGCGCGACAAGGATGTCATCTCTGACATATTCCAGAGATACATTGAAACCGCGCGACTAACGACTTCGCGCTCGGGGAGACCGAGTTTTTTTGAAGCGATGCCAACCCG
>CAYHMS010000022.1:7572-9199 GCA_964357805.1 uncultured Candidatus Saccharibacteria bacterium
TGGCGGAAAAATTTTCCGAAGAACGCGCCGAAACTTTTTTTCGGCGCGTTCGTGTCGCCCGTGAGTCCCCAGAGCGCGAGACCATAGGCGACCGCCCAGGTCGCATCACGAATTTTCGTATCGGCGGAGAGGCGGAATTCCGCAAGACGCGCCGGAAGCTTCAGCGAGCCCTTCGCGATATCGCTGATGGTGCCGATGCCCGCGCCGCCGCCAGAAATGATGATGCCAGCGGGCAAAGGGCCGCGGCGATTCAGCGATTTCAAATGTTTATCGATGAGCGCGAACATCGTCTCGAGGCGGTTCGAAATGAAATCGTCAACTTTCTTGCGCGGATACATCTGCCCCGAAAGTCGCCCGAGCTTCACTCGCTCGGCTTCCTCGAGCGAGATGCGCAGACCTAACGCGATATCGTCGGTGATGTGGCTTGAACCCATCGGGAACACTTTGACCGAGACGGGAATGCCTTCGTCATAGACGACGATTGATACCGTTTCTGCGCCGATATTCGCGAGTACACATCCTTTCATTTTCTGGTCGCCTTCAAGGAGGACATACGAGCCGGCCAAAGGCGATGCCATCTGGTCGATGACTTCGATATCCGCGTCTTCGACCGCTTCTGCAAGCGCTTCTTGATGTTGAGCGAGGCAGGTTACGAAGAGATAGTCAACCTCGAGCCGAACGCCCTTCATACCGAGAGGGTCTCCGAGCACTTTCGTACCATCGACGCGATACTCGAGCGGAATGCTATGGAGGACGTGCCGGTTCAGAAATCCAGGCGCCGCCGCTTCGCGCGCCGCCTTTCCCGCTTTCTCGAGGTCGAGCGTCGTTATTTCTTGGTCAGCGCGCGAAATGATGGTAAATCCGGTTGCGCGCGCTTCGTCGAGCGAAATGCCGCCAACCGCGAGGAAGGCGGCGCGCAGAGGTACGCGCGCCGCATACTCCGCCTGCCGCTTCGCCTCCCGTATGCTTACCGAGACTTCTTCTTTGTTAACAATGTAGCCGTGGCGCAGGCCTTTTGACTCGGCGAGGCCCGTACCGAGGATGCGCAACTGCCGTCCGCCGCGTTTATCGGAGAGTTCCTCGACGACGACCATTTTTACTTGGTACGTGCCGATGTCGATGCCGGTCGCTATGCGCCGTGCCATAGTGTGAGAGGAGTTTTTGTTCCCATCGCTCCATCTTAGCACCATGCACCCATCCTTTTATATGCAGCACACCGTGGATAAATAAATACAGGCAATAGGCGCTAGGCGTTAGGCGAAAAGCAGGAGCTTGTTTAGCCGCCTCGCTCGGGCAAATAATAATTTCTGCACTTTTCTCGCCGAGCGCGTAGGAGAGTACGTTCGGGACGTACTCTTTTTTGCGCAGTTGAATATTTAAAGCACGAGCCCTTGTCGCGCCTACAAAAACAAGAGAGACTTCCCAGCCGGGGAGCACTTCCTTCGCAATTGCAGAAAATACGGAGGACGGCCCTCTGTAGGACCGAGTTAGATTTTTTATAGAAACACCGGCCATTTTATGGCGAGCGATGTCGAGCCATCGTCTAGCGCCTGCCGCCCTTGCGCGTCTTTTTCGCAGCAGGGTCTATCTTGCCGAGCTTCACGAGTTCGTTGTAGGTCTCGCGGCG
>CAYHMS010000023.1:0-2130 GCA_964357805.1 uncultured Candidatus Saccharibacteria bacterium
TCATCATCGCGCATACCATTCCCGGCAAAGGCGTGCCCGAAATAGAATTTGATTATCACTGGCACGGCAAGCCGCCTTCAGCGGAGGAAGGGAAACGGTTTCTCAAAGAGATACGTTCGATGGGCGGCAAAGTTCAGCACGAATATGCTTAACTCCGGCGCGCATCTCTCCGCAAAAATATTTGCGGACGATATTGAACAGAAACCGACGCGCGACGGCTTCGGCACCGGCTCGGTAGAAGCGGGGAAAGTCGACTCGCGTGTCGTCGTACTCTGCGCCGACCTTAAGGAATCAACGCGTGCCGAATGGTTTGAAAAAGAATTTCCCGAACGATGTATTGAGCTCGGCGTTGCCGAACAGAATATGGCGACGGTCGCCGCCGGTCTGGCGCTCGCGGGGAAAATTCCTTTCATCGCAAGTTACGCAGTGTTTTCTCCCGGGCGAAATTACGAGCAGATACGCACGACCATCGCGCTCAATAATGTGCCGGTCAAGCTCTGCGGGATGCACGCAGGCGTCTCGGTCGGCCCTGATGGCGCGACGCACCAGATGCTTGAGGACATCGGGATGATGCGCATGTTGCCGAATATGACGGTGCTTGCTCCCGGTGATGCAGAGGAAGCGCGAAAGGCGGTCGTTGCCGCGGCAAAAACGGATGGACCGGTGTATCTTCGCTTTGGCCGCGCGCCGACACCCGTTTTTACCACGCCGGAAACTCCCTTTTCTATCGGGAAGGCGCTCACGCTCTGGAGTTCAGAAAATCCGAAGGTTGCGATACTCTCGACCGGCTCTTTGAGCTACGCCGCGCTTGTCGCGGCCCGCTCGCTCGCCGCAAGCGGCATTGGGTCGCTCGTGCTCCACGTGCCGACGATAAAGCCGCTTGACGAGGAGACGGTGCTTGGCGCGGCGAAGCAGACGGGACGCGTTATCACCATCGAAGAACACCAAGCCGCAGGAGGATTGGGGAGCACCATCGCTGAATTTCTTTCGGAGCATCATCCCGTCCCGCTCCGGCGGCTCGGTGTTCAAGATATGTTCGGCCAATCGGGCACACCCCTCGAACTTCTCGCGCACTACGGGCTTGACGCTCCTCACCTGGAAGCCGCCGTGCGCGCGTTCATATCTTAAAGCGGAGTGACTGCGTATGTCGCCGGCGCGTTTTTAAGCTCTTCCTCAAGAGCTGTGCGCGAGAGGAGGCCTTTCTGCGCGCCTATGTGCTGCACGACCGACATAGCATTCACCGGGCCCCAGAGGAGTGCGTCGGAGAGCGATTTCCCAAGCGCGAATGCGGCGGCGAAGGTCGCCGTCATCGCATCACCGGCGCCGGTGCGCTCCAGCGGCGGATTCTTGTCCGGATACATCGGCACTTTGAGCATGTGCGTACCGTCAAAAGCGTACGCGCCGCGCGGGCCGTCCGTGATGAGCACGACCTTCGGGCCGAGCGCATGCGTCTTTTCGAGTAATTCTTTTACCTCCGTTTCGCCTGCCGTGCCGGCAGGCAGGCCGAGTTCCAAAATGGATTCGGCCTCTTCTTTGTTGCAGGCGAAAATTTCCGTAGCGGCGTAGAGTTCTTTCAGTTTTTCTTTTCCCATTTTTATCTGATACGTGCCGGGCTGAAAGGCAAGTTTTGTTTCCGGATGCTCCTTCAGCCACTTCGCGAGTTCACTATGGAACGCTTCCGCGCGCTCGCCGGTGGAGGAGAGATAGAGCCACTTCGGCGATGTAAACCCTTCGGGTATGAGATACGGATACGCTTCGTGACGGATAAGAATCGTACGTTCGGCATCATACGAGAGCACATAATGATGATTCGTTGGAATACCGTCATTAATGGCGACATATCGTGTGTTCACACCCTCGCGCGCGAAGGTCGCAAGAATCTCCTCGCCGAAACGGTCTTTTCCGACATTAGAAACGAATCCGGCGGAGAGGCCGAGGCGCGCGGCGGCGACCGCGGCGTTCGCCGCATTTCCCACACCCGGCACGAGTGTGGACGATTCGTACGGTATCTTGTCGCCCCACTTCATCGAAATGGTGCAGTTTTCGTGGTTGATGTCACAATTGACGCGCGCTTCTTTCAATGTAATAAATTCGTCAACGGTCGTGTCGCCGATAGCAATGAAGTCCATA
>CAYHMS010000023.1:2230-5441 GCA_964357805.1 uncultured Candidatus Saccharibacteria bacterium
GTTCGCTCTTTGCGCCCGGCAAGGGGTTCCTTGCCGCAGACGAGAGCGTGCATACCGCGACCGCGCGCCTCGCCGACTACGGCATCTCCACGAGCGCGGAGATGCGTCGGCAGTATCGCGCTCTTTTCATCGGCGCCGAAGGCATTGAGCGATATCTCTCGGGTGTCATCCTTTTTTCTGAAACGCTCATTGAGAAAGGGAATGACAAAAAATTATTCCCGACATCGCTCGCGGCGCGCGGCATTGTGCCCGGCGTGAAGGTTGACCTCGGCACGGAGCCCTTCGACGGAGCTCAGGGCAAGCCGTCCAGCGCGAGCCCGAACGAATTCATCACCCAAGGTCTTCTCGACCTTCCCGAACGGCTTGCGCTCTACAAGAAGCAGGGAGCCGTCTTTACCAAGTGGCGCGCGGTCTTCCGCATTGACGGTGACCAATTGCCGACTACGGCAGCGCTCCATGAGAACGCGAAGCGTCTCGCGAGTTATGCGAAAGAAGCGCAGACGGCAGGCCTCGTGCCGGTCATAGAGCCGGAAGTGTTGATGGAAGGAAAACATAGTCGAAGACGCGCGAGCGCGGTTATCGCTGATGTACTCGGCACGGTTTTTTCCGTACTTGAAGAGCATTCGGTGGACCGTGCGAGCATCATAGTGAAGACGTCTATGGCGCTCTCGGGAAGCGAGAGCGGCAAAAAAGATACACCAGAAGAGGTCGCCGAAGAAACGCTTGATGTGTTGTTGAAGAACGTACCGCGACAGATAGCCGGCGTCGCATTTCTTTCGGGAGGACAGACACCGGAACAGGCAACCGAGAATCTCGCGGCGATGACTCGTCGCGCAAAAAAAATCGGCGCTCCGTGGCCGCTCACGTTCTCGTATGCTCGCGCTCTCCAAAAAGAAGCGCTTTCACTATGGAAAGGGAAAGAAGAGAATATTTCTGCAGCCCGCGCCGCCTTCCTCGCGCGCCTCGCCAAGGTCTCCGCCGCCCTCGGTGAATGAAAGACCTCGGAGGTCTTTCATTATGGATATTCCAGAATGAAGTCATCACTTGATGATGTTTCGACATCTTTCAGATAAGCTTCAATTTCCTCTTGATAGTTATTGGATGAATTTCCAAACAGATCTTTAGTAAGAATGGAAGGAAAATTTTTCTTTCCACAATAATCGAAATAACTGCTCCAGCGATACCCATCTAGATACGTCAGTGCTTCTTTTGTGTTTTTTATGGTTCCTTTATCGCGTTCGCGCCACTTGGATGCTCCCGCGAGATAATCAAGCGGGTTGAGATGTAGATAGTGGAGGATGTATAAGAAATATACTTCGTTTCCAATAAGAATTTTCTTTGTTTTACCCTGAAAGACATGCCCATGCCGCCTATAGCGTTCATTGTAATATTTAGCGTAGCCGACATTTACCTTCATCATAAATTTTACCAGTCCGCCTTCAGTGAGTTCGGAAATGAGTAAATGATAGTGATCTTTCATGAGACACCATCCGTGAATCTCTACTAATTTCTTCCGAGCTCGCTGGAATGAAAGACCTCCGAGGTCTTTCATTCCGGGATCAAATAGTCTATGTAAATTGTCTGCCGGTCTCGTGTCATTGAATTCGTACAGATTATGAATGAAACGTGCATAGTCCTGCGAATCTAGAAACAAGTTACGCCCCTCGATACTGTGATTGAGTACATGATACAACTCCATTCAGTAAGTATAACCCATGAAAGACCTCGGAGGTCTTTCATGGGTGCGTTGCGGAATAAGAAGGAGTGCGATATAGTTTGGCATTATGCTTACGCTTGAAGTAACAAAGCGCCTGCCTGCGCAGGCAGGCGGTAAGAAGAGTGCGAGCGCGGCGGCGCTGCGGCGCGCGGGCTCCATTCCTGCGGTGGTGTATGGCGCGCATCAGACGGCGACACCAATCGCCGTCGAGGCAGGCGCATTCGGGAAAGTGTTGCGCGAAGCCGGCGAAGCTACGATAGTGTCGCTTACAGGCCTCGGCCTGCCCGGCCAAGGCGAACCCTTACCGACCCTCATCCACGAGGTGGATCTCGACCCGCTCACGAACCTTCCGCGCCACGTTGATTTCTATGCGGTAACTAAGGGCGAGAAAGTTGAGGTCGCCATTCCGCTCGTATTCATAGGCGTTTCGGCGGCTGTCGAGGCGGGGGCGAACCTGGTAAAGGTACTCCACGAACTCGAGGTGGAAGCGGACCCGATGAACCTTCCTCATACTATTACCGTCGACGTATCCATGCTCGCGGCTCTCGGCGATAAAATTCATGCGAGCGACCTCGTTCTTCCCTCCGGTATCAAGCTCGTTACTCCGTCCGAAGAAGTGGTCGCGCTCGTGCAGGAGATTGTGGAAGAAAAAGAAGAAGTAGTTGTGCCGGCGGATATTGCCTCGATTGAAGTTGAAAAGAAGGGTAAAGAGGTTGCAGCAACCGCAACAACAGAGGGTGCAGTGGCTCCCGAGGAAAAGAAATAATTTTGTTATACTAGGCAGATGTTCAGAAAAGCCGTTATAGCGTTTTTGCTGTTCATAGTGGCCTGCGCTAGCGTTTTTATCGTGTCAGAGCACAAGATTCTGGCTCAAGACCTCACGTCCGAGGAACGCGCCGCCCTCCAGACGCAGTATGATGAGCTTCAGAAGGAAATCGCGGTGCAGCAGCGAATCATCAAGGATACCCAAGCGAAGAAGAATACCCTGCAGGGAGATGTGACGGTTCTGAACGCTCAAATCAAGGCGGCGCAGGCGCAGATTGACGCGAAAAACATCACCATCAAGCAATTATCCGCGCAAATAGCGAAGAAGAATGTGGTTATCGTGCAACTTTCTAACCGCATTGCCCGCGGGAAGGAATCACTCGCGTCCATTCTGCGTCAGGAAAACGAGATAGACCATTCATCCATTATTGCTATCGCACTCTCGAACGAAAATCTCTCTTCTTTTTTCGTCGATATTGATGCGTTCGTTTCCATCAAAACCGACCTGCAAGCTCTTTTTGCCGATATCCGCGACGTAAAGGCGCAGACGGAAAGCGAAAAGGCCGACCTCGCGCTTAAACAGAATCAGACCGCTGATGCGAAATATGTCGTTGAAACGAAGAAGAAACAGATTTCTTCCGACAAAACGCAGAAACAACAATTGCTTGCGATTACCGCGAACCAGGAGGTTGAATATAAAAAAGTCCTTGCGGAGCGGCAAGCGAAAGC
>CAYHMS010000023.1:5541-8596 GCA_964357805.1 uncultured Candidatus Saccharibacteria bacterium
CGGACGGCGAGGGTGACCGGAAATGCCGTGCCGAACCCCTGGGCGGCCGAGGATGCGATTGTGGCTATGTCGCTCTACTTTAACGATTTGGGCGCAGACGCCGGCGGATATACCGCCGAACGCCGGGCCGCGGCGAAATACTACGCGGGAGGCGCATGGGCGGGGTCAAGCGGACAATCTTACGGAAGGAGCGTTCTGGCGCTTGCCGAGTCCATCCAGGGCAATATTGATTTCCTCGCGAACAATTAAAGAAGTTCAGGATGAGCGCTTACAGCACGAGCGATTGCATCGCTTTCGGCGCCTCGCTAAGGAAATAACGCTTGATGGTCTCCCAATCAGTTTCAAAATTTAAGCTCGGCATCGGTTCCTCCTCTGCGTCGGCAAAATATGCGATACTCTTGAGAATATGATAGTAGTCGTGCGCCACGGAAGGATATTGGTCAGGGAGACGGCGCAACACTTTTTCAAGCGGCTCGCGGTGCGTGCAATACCAGAATAGGTCTATAAAATCGCGCTTGCGCCCGCGCTGGCTGACCGCAATAATCTTCATAACCGCAATGTCCTCCGGCGCGAGAACAGCCACATTTCCGTACCGGCGTTTCAAAGCGCGCGGGATGAAAAAAGGGTACGCGATAAAACTCACCTGCGCTCCGTGCAGCCGACCATAGATTGTATCGTCTTTCAAAATGTCTGTTGTCCACTCGGGTATCGAGAGCCGCTCTGTCATTGATGCAATCGAAAATGATCCTTCCGATGTGAAAAAATCGAGGTCCACCGACGCGCGATGGCCGGCGGCAAGCGCGAGCGCCGTGCCGCCGGCCAGATACCACGGCGAATCCTTGAGCCATGCGGCTTTGGACAATGTCTCAAGCGCCCGCTTAGTTTCTTCCGGCAGCACGTCGAGATGCCAATCCGCTAGGCCGCGAGAAGTTGTTTCCATAGCGGGCGCGTCTCGGGTCGGAGCGAGCGCGAGCGGTCAACGATGCCACGGATGAGTTCGCGCGGGTATGCGCCGTACATCCACCGCACCTCCTCGTCGGTGCCGTAATCAAGTATGCGTTCTATAATATACGTCGCATGTCGCTTCGCATCCAGCGTCGCCGGATTGACATCCCAGAACAGCGACCGTCTAGAGGGTATGTTCATACTGTTGCCAGTATACCATATTTGTTGCGACGTCGGCTACAGAGGTCGCATTCCATAGATGTCCCCACCTCTGTTGAGAACGCATAATAAGAGGAAAGAGTTCTAGGGTACAATAAGGAGCATTATGACAACAGATACAAATACTAAAATAGTGTGGGCGGTCGTAGCTCTGGTTATAGCGGGCGGGGTCGTGTACGCTTTCCTTCCGACAAAAAACGACACTCAACAAAAAGCGCAAGAGGTAACTCAAAATCCTTCTCTAGTGTTACAGGGGACAGTGGCGGGCGTGAATGCGGAGAAGATGCAGATCACCATCGACACGGTAGTCACCAAGGTTATGGGGACCGAGAAAATCCCTCCGCCGCCGGTTTCTACGACGATCGTCGGAAAGACGGTTGTTATAACTCCGGCAACGAAGATTGAAAAAATCATCTCGCAGAAGAATGCGAAAGGGGAGGTAGAGAAGCAGGGGCTCGCAGAAGTGAATATCGGCGATGTGCAGAAAGGAACGCAAGTGACCGTTGTATACGAATCAGAGAAAGACGGCGTGTTGAGCGGCGTGAGCCAAGTTTCGTTCGTCGTGGAGGCGAATATTGAAGAATATTTCACAGCGCAAGCGGCAAATCAAACGCCTTATATTAAAGGACAGGTGGTCGCGGTAGATATCGCGGGGAAGAGCCTTTCCTACAATCCCTACTTCTTCAACACGCTTGCGACAACAACCACAAGCGTCGCTTTCACAGCAGATATTCCCGTGTATGAAATAGATGACCCCAATAGAGTCGCGATTACCTACGCGCGAACGGTCGCTACGCTTGCAGATATTAGGTCAGGTCAGACCATCTTTATCGCGGCAGACCCTGCCGCACTGAAAACTGGGAAAGTTGTTGCACAAGCATTCATCATCTCGGCGAAATAAAAGCCAGCTTATGAAATCCCGCTTACTAAAAATAATTCCCTTCCTCTTCGGGTTATTTCTGGTTGGCGTATCATTTGGCAGTTTCGCCAGCGTTGCACAAGCAGGAACGACCACGTGTGTTCCTAATAGTACATGTATTCAGTGGTCTTCTTATACAACTACATGTACAGGAACTACATGTAGTTCTTACACTGGTCCCTACGCTTGTGCATCCAATTATAATCTTTACGGCGCTGGCAACTGTTGGGGCACCAGCGTTAATTGTGGAACAACCAATGTTGGGTATTGCTGTCCTTATTATTATTCTTGTACGAAAACTTCGTGCGCGGCCTATGGCCAAACGTGCACGTATACCCCTAGTTATTGTCCTGCATCCTCCGGCACTTTGTATTGGGGGGCAGGCTGTTCGGCATATAAATCCCAGCCTTCTACCATAGAAGGGGGAGTAGCGAGCGTAAACAACACTAACCAAATTTATACTACAGACGGAAGTAGTTATGATTCGTTCACTTGTAGCACTAGCGGTACATGGGTGCAAGGAAATAGTCCCTGTATTGCGGGAGTGTGTGCCTCTCCCCTCACTGAGACACAAACCTTGAGTTGTCCGACGGGCCAACTGGGGTCAATTACACAAACTCACACCAAATCGGCTTATCCTAGTTGTTCGTGGGGAGCATGGACCACTACCTCAAATACTTGCTACACTCCCGTCGTCGCCCCAACGACCGCGTCGATTACAGTGAGCCCGAATCCCGTTCCTCCGAATGGGACGTTCGCGGTCACCTTGTTCGGGACCAACACCCCAACCTATTACGACGTATGGATTGTTGCGAATCCCTCTTCCGTCCCCCCCACCTATCCTAGTTGGCCCGCGAGCAATTCTTACGTTCCGGGCGCGACGCTCCCCGCAGGGACATACCCATTGAGCGTACGGGCGTGCAACACCGCCGGTTGCAGCGGAATTGTTTCAGGAGGGACGCTTGTCGTCCA
>CAYHMS010000024.1:0-8167 GCA_964357805.1 uncultured Candidatus Saccharibacteria bacterium
GACCACACTCGTGCGGCTTCGGTCATGCTTGATGCGGGACTTCGTCCTTCCAACACAGAACAGGGGTACATTTTACGTCGCCTTATCCGCCGCTCTATTCGCGAAGCCGACAAGCTCGGCATCAAAGAAGCGATACTCGGTGAGGTTACTGGCGGACATGAGGATGAGTTCTGCGCGGAAGAAACACAATTCAGAAAGACACTCGCACAAGGCATGCGCGAGCTGGAGAAAATGGGGAACACTATTGACGCTTTTATGCTCTTCACAACCTACGGTTTCCCGATAGAGCTCACGGCAGAAATTGCACAGGAGCGCGGATTATCGGTTAATCTCGATGCGGTACAAAAGCAGATGGAAGAACATCAGGCGCTCTCGCGCGTGGGTGCGGCGCAGAAGTTCGCGGGCGGGCTCGCCGATCATGCTGAACAAACGGTGAGATACCACACAGCCCATCACTTGCTTCTCAAAGCGTTACAAATGGTTCTCGGTAAGGACGTGCATCAGCGCGGGAGCAATATTACAAGCGAGCGCTTGCGCATCGATTTCTCCTACGGACAGAAGATGACACCCGAACAGATTAAAGAAGTAGAAAAAATAGTGAACGACAAAATTGCCGAAGCATTGCCGGTCATTCGTATAGATATGCGCCTCGAAGATGCCGAAGCACTCGAGGCAGAGCACGAGTTCGGTGCGACCTACCCTGATACGGTGTCAGTCTACTCGGTCGGTCCACTCGGCCATGCCTTCTCCATAGAATTCTGCGGCGGCCCGCATGTATCTAATACGGGCGAACTCATCGGCACATTTAAAATTCTCAAAGAGGAGGCTTCCTCCGCCGGCATCCGCCGCATCAAAGCGATGTTAGAATAACGGGATGAGTTTTTTCAATACTCTTTTTCAAAAAAAAGAACGTGCAACATCGGTTGTGCTGCTCGACATCGGTGCGACTTCGGTCGCGGGCGCCTATGCACGCTATACAGAAGGAGAGCTGCCCGCCCTGCTCTATACGCAGCGGCTCCCCCTTGAGATTCGAGGAGGGGAGCCGCATGAGCGTGCGATGTTTCGTGCTCTTGAAGCGCTCGGGTCCGCGCTTATCCGCGAGGGCGCGCCGGCACTCGCGCGCGCAACCGGCAGCGGGTGCATTGACTCAATCCTCGTTTCGGTTGATACGCCATGGCAAGAAACGAACGTGCGCACCGAAACTTTTGAACGGAAAGACCCTTTCGTCTTCACGAAGCATATGGTTACCATGGCGCTTGAGAAGACGAGAGTCGTCATACCCGGGAGACATCTCGCTGATGAGAGCATCATCAGCGCGACCGCGAATGGATACAGAACGCGCGACCCCTATGAAAAGAATATACGTCACGCCTCGCTCACGGTCCTCACGTCGCTCATTGACGCAGGAGTCGCCGACCGCATCGTCACAACGCTCCGGGACCTCTATCACGCCGAACGCGTCCGACTTATCGCGGGGACCTCCTTGCGCTACCAGGCGATGCGGAGAGCCTTCCCGCACGAGCGCGAACCTGACACTTCTTCTCTTGAACAAGCGCTCGCCGCAGCGGACTTCGGAAAGTTGTGGGTCGCCGATAATCCACCGAAGATTGTCTCCGTCCTCCCGAGCCATATTGTCGGCTCGGTACGCCAGGTTTCAACAGCTCCGCCCGACCTCCCACTCCTCCTTATGGCGCTGTACTTCCAGCACCACTCTCCCGAGGATAAAAATTAATACGCAACGTGTGGCTTTGCTTGCTTTGCCGGGGTGGTATACTTGCGGACATATGCGCACACTTAATGACATCGTTCCGCCGTCTCGTCGTAGCAGAGACACAGAACCAATGAGCCAGCCCATAACTCCGAACCGAAGGCCATTAGATCTCTCGAGCGACCGCCCACCGAGGTTCCCCTACACGACGTTTATCGCTATTGCAGCGGTTATCCTCATATCTGTCAGCGCACTCTTTTATTTCTCCAGTGCAAAAGTTCGCGTGACACCACATACGGTCTCTGCCGCAGTCCAGGACTCTTTCATTGCGAGCAAGAGCACGGGAGACTTACCATACGAAGTCATCACCGCACAGAAGATAGCGACCAAGAGTGTGAAGGGCAGTGGTACCAAGACCGCTACTTCTTCCGCCTCCGGAACTATCACTATCTATAATACTCAGACGAAGGCGCAACAACTCCTCATCAATACCCGTTTCGCAACCGCTTCCGGACTCATCTTCAAGACCTACTCGGCAGTAACGGTGCCGGGCGGTAGCCCGTCAAATCCCGGCACCATAACCGCGAGGGTATATGCCGACCAGGCGGGCAGCTCGTACAATATTGAGCCAACTTCTTTCGTTGTCTTTGGATTTATTGGGACACCAAAGGCAACCAAGGTGTATGGACGTTCGACGACGGCTATGAAAGGTGGCGCATCAGGGAATGTGCCAGTTATCGATTCGGCTCTTGAAGCGCAAACACGAAAAGCTTTGACGACTGCTCTCGCACCGGACCTGCAAGCAAGTCTAGAGGCCCAAATCCCTTCCGGATACATCCTGCTCCCCGGTGCCGCTACGACGATATATAAGGAGCTTGCTTCAGAACCCTCTGCGACAACTGGTCAAGTTGATGTGAAGCAGCAGGCCACGGTCACGGCAATCGTGTTTCCGAATGCCGCACTTGCCAAAGCGATTGCCTTCTCGGTTGTCGGTCTCGGGTATCAGGGAGAGCCGCTTACACTTGCATCCGCGGACAACCTGCTATTCGCCACTGCAAATGACGTATCAGATTCTCAAGCATCTTCAGGGGCGGCACCGTTCTCGTTCACGCTTGCCGGTACCGCGTCCTTCATCTACACCGTGGATCCGACACGTATTGCTGCGGCGGTAAGCGGGAAGACAAAGGCAGCCGCAGAGGTGGCGCTCACAAATTATCCGGAGGTCAAGCGGGCGGTCATCATCCTGCGGCCGTTCTGGCGGCAGACGTTCCCCCAGGACCCTGCTTCAATCGGGGTTGTTGTGACTAATCCGTAGCGCCGGTTGACGGTTTTCGGTATACCTGCTAGATTGATAAGGTACTGCATGGAAAGCGATTCATAAATGAGTGAAGGCGAAGAAACAAAAACGACGGTAACCGGTACCGTCGAGGAAGTGTTGCCGAACTCGCTTTTTCGCGTTCGCCTGCTCGCCGCGGAGGAGGGGGGAGAAGAGAAACTTGTACTTGCCTACCTTGCAGGCAAAATGCGTCTGCATCGCATCCGCGTCCTGGTCGGCGACCAGGTGGATATGGTGCTTGACCCCTACGGGGGCCGGGCGCGGATCGTGCGGCGATTAACATAATATTCAAACACATTTTTACGATGAAAGTTCGGGCATCAATTAAAGTCCAGCAACCAGGAGACCAGCTCGTCCGTCGCGGCGGGCGCTTGTATCGTATTAATAAAAAGAACCCGCGCCGTAAGGCGCGTCAAGGTTGATATGTTTAAATATTTAAAAATTTCAATATGCGTATAGCTGGTGTCACTATTCCCGATAACAAACAGCTTGCGTATTCATTGCCGCTTATTTTCGGTATCGGGCCAACCCGCGCGCGCGAGATTTTACAAAAAGTTGGCGTTCCCGCACACACAAAGGGCAGCGAGTTATCGAGCGAACAGGAGCAGAAAATTCGAGTTCTCGCCGAGGGATTTACCATCGAAGGCGAGTTGCGCCGCGAGGTCGGGCAGAACATCAAGCGGTTGAAGGACATTCGCTCGGCGCGCGGCGAGCGCCACACGCGCGGACTGCCGGTACGCGGTCAGCGCACCAAGACGAACTCGAGAACGCGCCGCGGCAACGTCCGTAAGACGATGACCTCCGGCCGCCGTACGCTTGAGAAAACATAATATGGGCAAGAAACGCATTATCAAAAAGAGCGGCAGAGGCCTTGACGCGGGGAGGAAGGAGCGCGCGCTCTTGAAGGTCACCAAGCGTCACTTGGAGAAAGGCATCTTGCATATTGACGCGACCTTCAACAACACGAAGGCCGTCCTTACCGACGAGAAAGGGAACGCCGTCGTCTCGTCGAGCGCTGGCGCGCTCGGCTTCTCCGGTGCGAGAAAGTCCACACCCTACGCGGCGGCAAAGGTCGGCGAATTCCTCGGCGAAAAAGGGATGATGATAGGCCTCAAAGAGGCGACGGTCATTATCCGCGGCGTCGGCGCCGGCCGCGAGTCGGTGCTGCGCGCATTCTCCGGCAAGGGCGTCCAAATCAAATCCATCAAGGACGTGACGCCGGTCCCGCACAATGGCCCGCGACCTCCGAAACCTCGTCGAGTATGATCACCGGACCGCGATATAAAATAGCGAAGCGTCTCGGCGCTTCCGTATTCGAAAAAGCGCAAACGCAGAAGTTCGCGCTCTCGGCCGACCGCAGCGCCAAGAACAAGAAGCGCGGCCGCGGCCGCCAGAGCGAGTACGGCAAACAGATGCTTGAGAAGCAGAAAGTGCGTATCACGTACGGTCTGCCGGAGCGACAGTTTCGCAATTATGTGCGCAAGGCGCTCGCGGCGCACAGCGTACAGCCCAAGGACCGTCTCCACGAGCTTTTGGAAATGCGCCTGGATAACGTCGTCTGGCGCCTCGGTCTCACAATGACGCGGCGCGGCGCGCGCCAGATGGTCGCGCACGGCCACGTGCTTGTCGGAGGGAAGAAAATTCGCGTCCCTTCGCACGCGCTCAAGGTCGGCGATAGCATCAGTGTGCGCGAGGGGTCCAAGGAGCACGGTGTGCTCGTTGGGTTCGCAGAGAAATTCGCGGAACGCCCGCTCCCGTCCTGGCTCACGTGGAGTCCGGTGAAAATGGAGGGAGGGGTACGGGAGCGCCCGACGTCGTCGTCTGCGGCTGTCGCGGGCGACCTCGTCGCGGTGCTCTCGTTCTACACGAGATGATTAAATATTTAAATTTTTAAATATTTAAAATTAATAACAGGTAATTACGATTGCGTTATGGAATACCACATCACACTTCCCAGTAAGCCCCGTATCGTTTCTGAAGAAGGATTACAGGGCGTCTATGAAATTGATTCGCTCTATCCGGGGTATGGTCACACGCTCGGCAACTCGCTGCGCCGCATCATCCTTTCCTCGCTTCCGGGCGCGACCGTTACCCAAGTGAAAATTGAGGGCGTTCCTCACGAATTTGCGACGCTCGACGGTGTGCGCGAGACGGTAATGGAAATACTTCTCAATCTCAAACGCGTACATTTCGTCCTGCATGGCGATGAGCCTCAAACTATCTCGCTTATCTCGAAGGGTACGGGAGAAGTGACGGCAAAAGATTTTAAACTCCCGAGCCAAGTTGAGATACAGAATCCGGAACAGCACCTATGCGACCTTTCATCAGGCAAGGCATCGCTCGAACTCGAAGCGACTGTCGAGCGCGGCCTCGGCTACGTGGCGCGCGAAGCGTTGACGAAGGATAAAGTCGACATCGGCACCATTGCGCTCGACGCGACCTTCACGCCTATCCGCCGCGTGAATTACGAAGTGGAGAATATGCGCGTCGGCGACCGCACAGACTTCAATCGCCTGCGCATCCTCATCGAGACCAACGGCACCGTAGCTCCGCGCGAGGCGCTCGAGCGCTCCATTGAGACGATGATCCACCAATTGAAGGCCGTCATCGGCTTTCAAGAGGAGAATGCGCCCTCCTCCGCCAAGGCCACGAAAGACGATGCGCTCGCTACGAGCGCATCAAAGGTGAAGATAATTGATTTGATGCTTTCCCCGCGCATCACGGACGCGCTTGAAAGCGCCGGCATTAAGAGTGCGGCAGGCCTCGCGCGCAAGACGGCGAGCGCGCTGAAGGAGTTGGACGGCATCGGCGAAAAGGCCATAGAGGAAATCTCTGAAGCGCTCGCCGGCCACGGCCTTACGCTGAAAGCCGAATAAAAATATGGCGCATACGACAAAAGCACAGACATTTCATCGCGAGACCGGTCAGCGCGCGGCGCTCATCCGTTCGCTCGCGCGCTCGCTCGTGCTTGAAGAGCGCATTTCAACCACCGAGGCGAAGGCAAAGGCACTGCGCCCCTTCATCGAGCGATTGGTGAGCTACGCCAAGACGAACACGCTCGCGAGCCGCCGGCTCGCCATCACGCGCTTGCACGACAAAGAGGCCGTGAAGAAGCTCTTCGGCACCATCGGCCCGCGCTACGCAGACCGCAAGGGCGGCTACACCCGCGTGGTCAAGCGCACCAAGCGCGGGACAAACGATGCCCGCAAGCTTGCGTATATCGCCTTTGTGTAATAGACACTACCTATGGCAACTTCCAACACCAAACCGCTTCCCTCGACCTACACGATAGACGCGACCGACCGCACCCTCGGGCGCGTAGCGAGCGAGGCAGCGCACGCCCTGCTCGGGAAGCGCTCCGTCCACTTCGCCAAGAATCAGGCCATCCCGACGAAGGTCATTATCGAGAACGCGGGCCGTCTCAACATCTCTACCCGTCGCAAGGAGGGCAAGGTCTACACGCGCTACACCGGCTATCCGGGCGGTTTCTACAAGACGAGTATGGCGGAGATGATTACGAAGAAGGGCATCGCCGCAGTCGTCAAGAAGACGGTAGACGGGATGATACCGCGCAACAAGCTGCGGGCACCGAGAATGAAGAATTTGGTAGTCAACGAATAACTTTCACCTTACCCCTTACACCTTATGACTTCTAAGAGATTTATTACTGCAGTCGGGCGCCGCAAGACCGCCATCGCGAGCGTGCGGATGACGAAGGCCGACAAATCGTCGCTCGTCGTCAATGGCAAGAGCCCAAAGGACTATTTCAAGACCGACCTGCGCGCGAAGGTCGCCGAGGAGGCGCTTCAGTTGGTTAACGCCTCCGCCGAAGGCGGATCCGCCTCCGGCGGAGAGAGCGCGGAGCACTACGCCGTCACTGCGCACGTTTCGGGCGGCGGCATCGCGGCGCAGGCCGACGCGCTCCGCCACGCCATTGCCCGCGCGCTCATCAAGGCGGAGCCGAACACCCGCAAGGTGCTGAAGGCCGCGAAGTTCCTCAAGCGCGACCCGCGCGTCAAAGAGCGCAAGAAGCCCGGTCTTAAAAAGGCCCGCAAGGCCCCGCAGTGGTCCAAGCGCTAATCATTTTACAAAGCAAAAACCGCCGCAGGGCGGTTTGTGCTTTCTGGACGTTTTATACTTGTTGACGCATAATTGCCTGTATGGACGGATTTTGGTCATCATTTTCAAAATGGTTCAACGAGAAAACGGGAAGTCCTCTGTATTTTACTTACATAGCTTTTTTCATTACATGGAATTGGAAATTCTTCCAAATAGTATTTCTTGAGAGTCCATCTTTGTTCACAACTCCTAAAATTGAATATATCTCTTCTCATTTACCATTCTCTACAGGACAATGGATTGTCCTCGATTGGATTTTAAATACGAGCTGGTATATAATACCTCCGGCAATATTTACTTTTTTAGCGATCCTATATCTTCCTATATTACATAAGTGGGCGCTTGAGAAATATCTCAACAGCCACTTTGAAAGGAAAGAATTATTTGAGACACGACAACGAAAATATAACGAATGGCAACTAAGTCTCGAAAAGGAGAAAGCGGAAACTCTTGGGAAAATTGTTACAGTAAAGAAACGGCAGCTCAAACAGACAGCAGAAATAAAAAAATCAACCTCAAAAGAGGAGCAGTGGGAAGAAGAATTCGAAAGCATTAAAGGAAGTGCTCTTTACATCGCGGGGATGTCCCAGCTCAGTAATATCATTTACAACAAGAGTGGGAAGACGAGACAGTTTAATGGAACCGACTATAGTTTGCTCATTGGTTCAGAAATTCTAGCGCTTGCGGATTCAAAGGGTCTAATAAATATAAGTGGAGAGAGGGGTACTGAAAAAATCGAACTTACGGAAAAAGGGAGATTTTTCATGTCACACTATTTGGACAGTAAAAATCGGCCTTCATAAATTGCAAGTGACATCCTTATATTCTCCCCGAGGTGACACCTTACGAAAGAAAAGGGGACAGCCGCCATTAATTTTCACCCACCCCACCGTCGCGCAGAAGGATGTATCAATTTCTGTTCTATAGGACGAAAATTGAGACATTGTTGCAGAGGTATTGACAAAAAACAGGGTATGCGCTAGCATGCCCGCAGAGTAGTACAG
>CAYHMS010000025.1:0-8078 GCA_964357805.1 uncultured Candidatus Saccharibacteria bacterium
GTGGGATAAGCAACGGTGGCTCTCGGATCTCCTTGCGGAATTCACCAAGCGAACCTTAATGCATAATTTCCCCAATGATGAGCAAGTTGCGTTTTTAAGAACAGCTCCTATCTAGAGTATACACCCGCTGTCAAGTGTTTTTGTGGAAAACGTGAAATTACCCAAGGATATCCTTCATATCCACGTCATAGAGCGTCGCCTCGTGTGGAACCTTGTAACTAATAATTTCCTCCGGCTTAAACCAATGTGGAATTTCCATATTCGCCTCCGGCGCCGAGCCTGACGCGTGAATGAGATTACGAATTGCACGATTGTCTCCGTCCGCCATCTGATATGAGTCAACAACGAAATCTCCGCGAATCGTACCCACCTCGGCGCTCCTCGGTTCAGTACCGCCCGTGATCTTGCGTACCAACTCAATCGCATGCGCACCCTCCCAAACCATCGCAATGACCGGTCCGCTCGTCATATATTTTTTCAGGCGCTTCACAACGAGATTCCCTACCTCGATAGGGTCGCTTGAGGGTGGTGTTTCGCCTTTCTTCTGATAACTCGTAATCGCTTTTTTACCGACCTTCTTCTTCCACTCCGAATCGAGTAAGTAATGCTCCTCTATCATTGTCTCGGTCGGCACGAACATTTTGAGCGCAACGAGTTTAAGTCCGATGCGCTCATAGCGCTTCATAATCTCGCCGATAAGCGCGCGTTGAATGCCATCTGGCTTCACGACAACGAGTGTTCGTTCCGTCTTAGGATGTGCCATAAAAATAAAATGCGCGAAGCGCGGTTATGCCGTTATGATACGCGCTTCCCTTCGCACATGCAATACGGCCGGAAACAAAGCGGGCGTCGGAAAGTGCTGTCTCCGACGCCCACAAGTGCTTGGTTTTGGTTCAACTTGTACGAGTACGGTTGGCATGCCATATGGAGTGCTTCGTGCAACTCCAGCACGGGGCGGATGGAGGTTTGCCGTAACATTTCCATCCTACTCACCACAGGCTGTCATCACCATTCCCGCCATACCCGGACGCGTCTTTGGACGCTTTGAAGACCAAGACCTATGTGTAAGTATAGAACCGTCTACCCCGGGCAAAGGGCGAGCGGTGCATAACTTATGCCGCCGTCACGACACGCGCGCCGCCCTTCTCGAGCAGGATAGTGTGCTCGAAGTGGGCGCTTCTCGAGCCGTCCTTGGTGCGGTAGGTATAGCCATCGGGCGCGAGAATGACTGCGGCCTTTCCGGTAGTAGCGATGGGCTCGAGCGCGAGCACCATGCCCTCTTCGAATAACGGGCCTTCGCCCGGACGGCCGAAGTTGGGAATAAAAGGGTCTTCGTGCACGAGGTCGCCCACGCCATGCCCTCCAAGCTCCCGCACGACCTTAAAGCCCGCTCCCTCAATCTCTTTTTGAATAGCTGACGAGATGTCGCCCATACGCTTCCCTGCTCCGGCCGCCGCGATACCCGCAACGAGCGCGCGTTCGGTCGCCTGGAGTAGTTTCTTTGATTCTCCATCTATCTGCCCCACCGGCACCGTAATGGCCGCATCAACGATAACGCCGTTATGCGTGAGACCGAGGTCGAGCCCGACGATGTCGCCTTCCTTCAATATCTTTTCCGACTCGTTCGGGATGCCGTGCACAACCTCGTCGTTTATCGAGACACAGAGCGTCGCCGGATACGGTCGGCGGGCGCCTTCAGGCGTGTAACCGAGAAAGCACGGTTCGTCGCCGCCGTCACGTATCATCTGCTCCGCCACATCATCAAGCTCTTCAGCCGTCACGCCGGGCGCGACCTTGGCGCGAAGCGCCGCGAGCACGGCCGCGAGGCGCTTCCCGCCCTCGATGAGATTCTCCCGCTCGGTGTCGTTCTTGATGGTCATTTGATGCCTGCCTTGCCGTCAGGCAGGTTGAGCTTCTTCTTGATATCGACAGCAATTTTTTCTGGCGTCGGCTCGCCGTCTATCTCAATCAGCACATTTTCTCTTCTAAATAATTCTATCACCGGTTCGGTATGTTTATGATATTCATTCAATCTTTCTTCAATTGCAAAATCGTCAGTGCGACTTTCAATATTTTTACGGAGTGCGAGCCGCCGGCGAACGCTTTTATCAGAAATTTGTATGTTCAAGACGATACATGGTCGCCCGAGCCATTTGAGCGAATCAATAATCAGTTCAGCTTCTTGGACCTTGCGACCGGAACCGTCAAAAATAACTCCTTCGTCAGCACGAACCAAAAACAGTGTTTTGAGAAACAGATATGTAGCAAGCCAATATGGTTGAAGCATTCCCGCGTCGTTCTCGGCCTTTACCTTATGTCCAACCGGAGTATCTTCTTCTGCCATCGCCCGAAACTGCTGTCCAGACGATACGACCCTCCATCCTGTCACCTTCGACAGCATTTTCGCCTGCATCCCCTTCCCGCACCCTGGCTTCCCGATAAAAAATATCGTCTTCGTTTCCATCCGCTCACTCTAGCATTCCTCGCTTATGAAAAACAGCAGGCCACCCCGAAGGGAGGCCTTTTTAGTCGCGATAGGCGATGAAAAATTCATTGCACATCCAGTTGTCGCATCGATACCTGCGCACAGTCACTCCCCTGTCATTGGGAGCAAAACCGTCCAGATAATGCGACCCAGATTGTTTGCGGCAATGTGGGCATTCCACAAGCTCTTGCGTCACTCTGCCACGTCTCAAAATATTCATCTGATCGTTCACTGCTTTCTCCCCGAAAAAACTTCAGACAACACTCTAGCCGATATTGCGAAAAAATCAAATCGTCGCGTAACGTTTTAGGAAGTCATGATATTTGATTGCCGCTTTATGTTTATCGGCATCAGTTTTGCCGAGCATATACAGATACGGCATCATTATAAGTGACGCGTAGATGACCAATAATCGTTCAGTTTCCTTTGAGGGGAAATTCCTATTTAGACAATCGTAATAGCCGCGCAAAACCGCGCGAAATTCTTGTTCACCGACAAGGGCAAATACATCAGTAGCAAGACGGTATATGTTTATCAAGAATGGTCCAAAGCGCCATGCATCTTTTGACGAAACGACGTCGAACGGATAAAACATTCTATTGATATAAAACGCATTGAGACAATGAACATCAAACATGACTGAAATATGAGTTTGGCCATCTGCATATACTTGTTTGATAAGATTCATCAACTGCCTGGCGTACGTTTCTCTTTCTTCCCGCGGTACACACATTTCTACGTCTTTGGTCCACTCAATCACATCATGATGCCGCCATAACATGTTCTCAAGCGAGGATTCTTTGGGCAAGTCGCCATGCCATATGAAATTCTCTTCACATTTTGCGAATTGCCTTCCTATCTCATAGTAGTCATCCTCGACAAGATCATTATTTCGTAAGTGTGCGAACAATGACGTATTCAGCGACAACCTTTTTGTGACAATCAGAAGTTCTTCAGCATCTCTATAATTATCCACAAAATGGATACCATCCGCATCCACCTTCACACCTTGAAGTCGCAAGTATATCTCCCCTGCCAATTGGTGGTTCCACTCAAAATCGATACTTGAAAATTTGAATCGTCTTTTTTTAATCGAAATGTCACCAAAGTTTTTATTGATGAATTCATTATCATTTTTGTACACCTTATACCCCCTTTCATTAAAGAGAAATACATTCGAAAGGACAGTTTCGATATGTTGAGGAATACCGGATTCGCCTGGTATTTTACCAACACTCAAGAGTTTTAAGAGAGGTGCTTGGGAATAGGTCATTTCGGAGGTGCGACCAAGCGGCGTAATTTCCTGTCGAACAGCACCTGTTTCTCGTGGCCGTCGTAGTGTATGCGAATCGGCACGTCGCCATTTTTAAGCGGTTTATACAGGTCTATATCTACATGTTCACCGAAGGTCGGCGTATTGGTAGTGCCAAATGTCTTGATACCAAATACATCATCAAGCATGAGCGAAAGTAATTCATAATGCGATACAAAAACAAGATGGGGTACTTCGCCTTTCAGATCTTTTTTTTCTAAGAAGGAAACGAGGCGACTAATTTCTCGATATAATCGAACTCGTTTTTCTTCGTTCGTTTCCACTTTTTCTGGATTATCGTAGAATTCCGGCTTATTGTAGTGCGCGTCCGTCCACGCTTCTTGTCCAGTACCTAATTCCTGTTGTAAAGATTTAAAAAACTCATCATCATGAAATGTAGTGCTTCGTAGCCCAGGAATCCGGACCCATCGAGCTTTTTTGGAAGAATCACCAAGTTTTTCCTGCATACCTTCCTCAATTGATTCTGCAGTCCCTTTCGCCCGTTCTTTGGGAGAATGCCCGATAACCATTGGCGGTCCTTTCTCCTCGGCTATATTTCTTCCTTTCTCCTGAGCACGAGCGACACCTTTTTCGGTAATATCACGACCGACGCCGGTATATTCCGTTTCTTCGTGACGAGAAAAAGTAATCCTTGCGAGTAACTGCGATGCCTGTTCTTGCTTTTTGGGACCGGATTCAGGACTCATTCGGAAAGTATACCACCGCGCGATTATGTGCGATTTTTAGTATTCGCGGAGGGAGACCTGGGCGTCAATTTTGCGGGCGAGGTCGAGGGCGACTTGGACGGCAATGAGGAGCGCGGTGCCGCCGAGGACGAGCGTCGTGACGCCCGTGAGCCCCTGAATGATTGAAGGCGAGACCGCGATGATGCCGAGGAAGCAGGCGCCCGGGAGTGTGATGCGGTTCACGACTCTGCCGATATATTCTTCCGTCTCGCGGCCGGGGCGGACTCCGGGGACGAAAGCGCCGGTCTTCTGAAGATTCTCCGCGACGCGGTGCGGCTCGAAGGTAACGGCGGTATAGAAATAGGTAAAGAGGACGACGAGTAAGAAGTAGACCGCGCCGTACTGCCACGGATTGGAAAGAAAGGCGGTGTACCAGAGCGCCGCGCTCGACGCAAAAGATATCTTCAATGCTCCAAGCGCCGAGAGCGCCATCTGCGGCAAAAGGATGAGCGACAACGCAAAGATAATCGGGATAACACCTGCCTGCAAGAGTCGTATCGGGAGATACGTCGCCGCACCCTGCGACATCGCGGCGCCGCGCACCGCCCGCGCATACGCGATGGGAATGGAGCGCTCGGCGTCGGAGACGACCACAACCGCATAAATCATCGCAAGTCCTAACAGGGTGAAGGCGAGATAACTCGGAATGTTCGCCGCGGTGGCAGCGAAAAGAGTCTGTGAGATGCTCGTCGGCACGCTCGCGAGAATGCCCGCGAGAATGATGAGCGAGACACCGTTACCGATACCGAACTCCGTTACGAGCTCGCCGAGCCACATAAGGAGCATTGAGCCCGCGGCGATGAGCGCAATGTTCGCGATGAGCGCGACCGTACCTAGGTGCGCGATAACGCCCTGGCTTTCAAGTAGGAACAAGAAGGCGATGCCCTGCAAAATGGCGATGGGAATAGTAAACAGACGGCTCCACCCGATGAATTTCGCGCGTCCCGCTTCGCCCTCTTCAAAGTATGCCTGCTTCACCTGCGGGAAGATGATAGTACCGAGCTGCATGATGATGGACGCAGTGATGTAGGGGCCCACACCGAGCATCGCAATTGAGAGATTAGAAAGTCCCCCGCCCGAGAAGATGTTGAGGAGACCGAAGAATTGATTGTTCGCAAAGAAAGCAGCGAGTGCGTTTTTATCAACGCCCGGAATCGGTATTGATGCGAGTAGGCGGAAAAGGGCGAGTGCACCGGTGAGAAAAAAAATACGGAAACGTATCTCCGGGTCACCGAATGCGAGTTTGAGTTTGTGGATGAAAATATTAAGCATGGGATTGTGTCCCGCCAGCTTTTGTAACTGCGGCGAGCGCCGTAACAGAAAGTGTACACCCTTCAATGACAAGTGCCTTAGTGAGTTCTCCGGTGCCGAGAATCTTTACGACCGGCGCGCGCCCCTTCGCTCGGCGCACGAGTCCTTTGGCGACCAGGGACGCCGGCGAGACCGTCTCGCCGGCCTTATATGCCGCTTCAAGCGCCGCAAGATTTACCACAGAAACACTGACGCGATTCGTTGTGACCGTACGCGCGCGGTTCTTGCCGTGGCCGCGGCGCTTCGGGAGCTTCTTGATAAGGTCGCGCACCTCCGGGCGAATCTTGTGTCCGGCGCGGGCGGTCTGCCCCTTGCCGCCGCGACCGGAGGTCTTGCCGCGCTTGCCGCCGCGACCAACGGGCGGATTCTTCTTATTCTTGGTGTGTGGTGAGAGTAGGTGTAACTGCATACAAAAAGAATTATGCCGAACGCAATTTTTTCAAAGCCGCGACGGTCGCGCGCGCGATGGTGAGTTTATTCTTGGAACGGCTGTGTATCTTGGTGACGACATCCGTCACACCTGCGAGGTCAAGTACGGTGCGCACTGCCGAGCCGGCGACGAGCCCGCGACCTTTGGAAGGAATAATCTCGACCGTCGAGGATGCATACTTCGTGGAAACTTGGTGCGAAATGGAACCTGACTTTGTGCGGGGGATAGTAAAAAGGTGTTTCTTCGCATCGCGGGTCGCCTTATCAATAGCGAGCGCCGTATCGACACCCTTTCCGAGACCGACACCGACACGACCCTTCCTATCGCCGATGACAACGACGAGACTGAAGTTGAAGCGCCGCCCGCCCGCCATGACGCGCGCCACGCGCCGCGCGTCAATCGTGACCTGCTCGAACTCGCCACGTTCGCGCGGAGGCCGGGCGCGGCCTCCGCTGCGCGATGCACGACCGCGAATCGCCCCGCGACCGCCCGCGCGCGGAGTGCGTACTACCTCAACCGGAGCCGCTTCAGCGACCGTTTCAATCGGAGCGATAACCTCCTCCACTTCTTGTATAATTTCTGGTTCCATTGGAGTAATCATATGTATTTAAAAAGTGAGACCGCCCGCGCGCGCGGCATCCGCGAGCGCCTTGACCTGACCGCCGTAGCGATATCCCCCGCGATCGAAGACAATCGCCGTGATGCCCTTCGCCTTAGCCGCTTTCGCGACCGCTTCGCCGACTGCCTTCGCCTGTACCGACTGTGAGCCCTTGAATTCGCGTCCGTGCGCAGCGGCGAGCGTTGTCCCTGCCGTGTCATCGATGAGCTGCGCGGAAACGAAGCGATTGCTTCTAAAGACCGCGAGGCGCGGACGCTCGGCCGTGCCTTTAATTGTGGCACGTACTCTCGCATGTCTGCGTTTTCGCAATTCGCTATTTGATTTTGGTTTGTGATTCATGTTTTTGCTAAAGCCTAGTGCCTAGAGCCTAGTTATACCGCCTTCTTGCCCTGCTTGCGGCGGACGACCTCGCCCTCGTAGCGGATGCCCTTGCCGAGGTACGGTTCCGGCGGCTTCACGCGGCGAATGTTCGCGGCGAATTGTCCGACCGATTCTTTATTCGCACTCTCAAGTGTCATTATATTTTTCTCCACCTTCGCTGAAACCTCTTCCGGTATCGGGAGCGAGACGGTGTGCGAGAAGCCGACCGTGAGGACCACATCCTTCCCTTTGACCTCCATTTTATAGCCAACGCCTTCCATAATGAGTTTTTTCATATAGGGCGTTTCAACGCCCTGCACCATATTCTTCACATGCGACGCGAACGTGCCGGTCAGCGCTTTCGCAAGGCGAGAATGATCCTTCGGTGTAACCATCACACCTTCCGGAGCGACTTGTATATCAATCGTGGGATGGACGCGCTTGGTGAGCGTACCTTTCGTTCCCTTTACAGTGAGCGTACTGCCAGAGACCGAAACATCGGTATTTCCTACGGCTATTGGTTTCTTCGCGAGGCGTGACATACATTATGTATAGTGAGCGTAGTCGAACTACCAGATTTCAAACAACTCTTCGCCGCCCGTGCGACTCTTGCGCGCTTCAACATCCGAGATGACGCCCGCAGGGCTCGAGATGATGCGCGCGCCGGTGCCACCCTTCACCCTGTGCGCGGCGGTATGCGGAGCGTAGAGTCGGCGACCGGGCTTGCTGATTCGCTTCACGCCGCGCAGCTTCGGCACGCCGCGTTCGTCGTACGTGAGTGTCGCAACAAATGTTTTCTTGGTCTCGTCATCTTC
>CAYHMS010000026.1:0-8057 GCA_964357805.1 uncultured Candidatus Saccharibacteria bacterium
AGTTCGCCTGTCTCTTCGCCAACCTTCGTCATGGCGACCATGATGCCCGGGATTTCCGGATGCTTGCCGAACGCGTCTGATATGGAGGAACCTCCTTTTACATCCGCCCCAACCTGGGTCAGAACGGACACATAGACTGCATTACCAACCACTGAACCTGATATCTCAATCGCTTCGACGACTGAAACGCCGGAGAGAAGCATGGTGGAGAAGTTGTCCGCGATACGCGCGAGATAGAGCTTCTTATAGAGGTCGCCGATATACGGAATCGACAGTTTCAGATTATCAAAAACAAGTTTCCCGCGCTCTGTCTTCCCCAGTTGCCACATATAGAAACCAAGCGCAACAAGCGCTATAAGTATGAAAATGCCGTAGCGAACGAGAACGTTCGAAAAACCGATGACGATAGCGGTATAGATAGGCACTGCTTGGCCGGAATCAATGAGCACAGCGCTTATTTTCGGGATGACGAGCGTGAGCATAAGCGCCATGACGCTGAAGAAAACTCCCACGACGAACATCGGATAAATGAGGGCGTTCTCCGCTTTACTGACAATTTCATAGGAACGGTCGAGATAATCGGCGAGGTACACAAAGGTCTCGGACAGTTTGCCGGATTCTTCGCCGGCATGAATCATATTCACGTAGAATCCGCTGAAGACTTTCGGGTGGCGCGCGAGAGCCTTGCTGATGGGACTTCCTCCCTGGATATCGTCTCCCACATTTGAAAGGACGATGGCAAGCTGTTTATTATCAACCTCGGCAGCAAGAAGGCGGAATATGCGCAGGGTCGAGACTTGAGCCTCAAACAGCGTCGCCATCTGACGCGAGAGAATAACAATATCTTTGTTAGAAATCCGACCAAAAAACGAGAGAAGGGATTCTAGGAATGAATGTTTCTCGGCGGATTCAATAGCCGAAATGATGAGGTTGCGCCGCTGAAGCGCGGAGACGGCGACCTCTTGCGACGGGGCCTCGATAGTCCCTTCTCGTTCGTGCCCGTCTTGGTCTATCGCGTGGTATTTGAAGAGCATGGGTTAATCCGAAAGAGTTGTACCCGTTGCCGTGGCGAGTTCTTGAATCTGGATGCCGTGGCGACGAAGCGTTATCGAACCCATTTTATTTTCTTGGTCAAGAGTAGCGACCTTACCGGCAAAACCTTCAACAATCGCCAACGTCTTTTTTGAGAATTCAAATGATTTGTCCACTTTTTTCTCCAAACGAATTAAAGTCCCCTGGATAAGTTTTGAATCAACCTTGAGTTCGTCAACATCGACCTTAACATCAGAAAGCTCTTTCTTCGCTGCGAAGTTTTCGGTCAGAAATTTCTTGTCATTCTTGTCCAACATACCGAATAGTATACCACCGCGCCAATGCATCTACTCACTGATTACAAATAGTGCTCGAAGGTCTTCGGGTCCATCGCGTGCTCGTAGGCGTGTTCGACTGTCACCTCGCCCTTATGCACGAGCTCGGCGAGCGAACGGTCCATGTCAATCATCCCTTCCTGCGAAGACGTCTGTATGACCGCACTTATTTCGTGCGTTCGCGCATCGCGAATGAGCGTGCTCACCGCATTGTTATTGATGAGAAGCTCATAGGCCGGAATGAGGCCGCCGGATACCCGCGGAATGAGCCTCTGCGAAAAGATACCGGCAAGGCTTCCCGCAAGTTGCACACGCACTTGAGCTTGTTGTTCTGCCGGAAACATATCGATGATGCGGTCGATGGTCTGCGCCGCATTGTTGGTGTGGAGCGTGGAGAACACGAGGTGGCCGGTTTCGGCGGCAGTCACCGCGGAAGAGATGGTCTCGTAATCGCGCATCTCGCCGACCATAATGACATCCACATCTTCGCGAAAAGCGCTTTGGAGCGCGGTATGGAAATCAGGCGCATCAATATGCACCTCGCGCTGATGAATGAGGGACTTCTTCGGGGTGAAGAGGTACTCGACCGGGTCTTCAATCGTGAGAATATGCTCCGCGCGCGAATCGTTGATACGGTCAATCATCGCCGCAAGCGTGGTCGACTTTCCTTGCCCTACCGGACCCACAACAAGAAAGAATCCTTGTTCGCGTTGTGTAAAAACCTCAAGTATGGAAGGGAGATTAAGCTCGGTGAACGTCTGTACCGCACGCGGTATGAGCCGGAGCGCAAGCGCGGTCGCTCCCTGCGCGCGGTACCCGTTGATGCGGAATCGTACGTCCGTTTTATGGGCGTAGGAGAGGTCGATGGTCTGATTCTCTTGGAACGAATCCCAACGCTCCGGAGGGACGATGCTTCTGAGCATCGTCTCGGTCTCCGAAGCGGTAAGCGCCTGATATTTGTTGAGGGGGACTAATGCGCCAGAAACGCGGAGTATCGGCGGTCCAAAAACGGAAAGATGGAGGTCCGAGCCGCCCTCGGCAACAACAATATCGAGAAGTTCTCCGAGACGTTTGTCGGCAGCCATGGTGTTAGCGGAGCTTTCCTGTGCCAGACTCGATGGTTTTCAGAGTTTCGGCAAGCACTTCAGAAGGAATCGCGGACGCTTTTATGATATAGCCGTCGGCGGCGAATTTTTTCGCCTTCTCGATGTCGGAATCCTGGCCTTGATTGGTGAGAATGATTATCTTTGAGCCCTGCGCGAGGCGTTCCTTCCGTATGGTTTCAAGAGCTCCGAAACCGCCGATGCCCGGCATCACAAGGTCAAGAAGAATGGCGTCCGGCACGGCCGTATCTCCCTTCCGGAGGGCGGCGAGTAGGTCTTCGCCGCTCCCGAACACGGTTATCTCGTGGCCGGCGTTCTTGAACTTCACCGCATATAGGTCAAGCAGAAATCGGTCGTCGTCCACCAAATATACGCGGTATGCCATTGTCTAATAGTATACTACGCTCCCGCGTCAAGCGGCGGCCTCTTCGGGGAAAAGTTCTCCGCCGAGCGTGTTGACCTCTTCAAAAGGTATTTCACCGGCAAGAGCCTTTATAATCGCGTCTTCGCGCATCGTCAGCATGCCGCCCGCCCGCGCAGCGGCGTAAATCTTTTCTTCAATCGGCTCTTTGAGCACGACTTGTTCAAGCTTCTTATCCATACGCAATATCTCAAAGACGGCGGTGCGTCCGCGCGTGCCGTTCGGGCAGTCCGCTGTCGGGGTCGCATGATAAAACTCTTTGAAAGGCGGAAGCGCATCCCGATACTCCTTCGGCACATCGGCGAATTCACGGTCGAGAAATAGTTTGATGCTGTCTTTAATCGGGAAAGGTTTGCCTCCCTCTTTGCATAGCTTTTGGACGAGGCGCTGCCCGATAACCGCGACGAGGGTCGGCGCGATGAGAAACGGGTCGACGCCCATATCAATCAGACGCGGAATCGCACCGACCGCCGTATTGGTGTGTATGGTGGAGAACACGAGGTGCCCCGTAAGCGCCGCTTGCACCGCGAGCACGGCAGTTTCTTTATCGCGGATTTCGCCGACCATAATGATATCCGGGTCTTGGCGCAATATGGAGCGGAGTCCGTTCGCAAAGGTATACCCGATTTCGGGCCGCACCTGGCTCTGTGCAACACCGGGAATCTCATATTCTACCGGGTCTTCAAGCGAGACGACGTTTGCCGTTTCTCGGTCAAGCTCGGAGAGCATGGCGAAGAGTGTCGTCGACTTGCCGGAGCCGGTTGGTCCGGCGATGAGGATGATGCCGTAGGGGACTTTCATCATGTCGCGAACCAGGGTCAGCTGTGTCCCCGTAAGTCCGACTGATTCCAGGGTCGCCGTTGTGCCCGACCGGTCGAGGATGCGCATTTCTACTTTTTCTCCGTACTCCGTCGGGAAGGTGGAAACGCGGAAATCAATGCGATTTTTTTCGACGGTCGCGGAGAAACGTCCGTCTTGAGGCTTGCGTTTCTCGTCAAGCCGCAACCGCGCGAGTATTTTGATGCGCGCGATGACCGCTTCATGCACCTTCGCAGGTAATTCAAGCGACGTATGAAGAGACCCGTCCATACGGAAACGGACGCGAGTCTTGTATGGCGAAGGTTCAATGTGAATATCGGACGAATGTCCCTCAATCGCATACCGAAGTATCGTGGAAACTATTTTCGTTACCGGAGCGTCTTCATTCAAGACCTCGCGCGAACCCGTGAGTACGAGCGCCTCCTCGCCCAACTCCGACGTCTCTTCAGACGACACGGGTGGTTTTTTTTGAGACGGAGCCGCCGCAGAAACGGATTTCGCAACCGTTTCGTATTCGGAAAGAGCCCTTCCGACCTCTCCCGAGAGATTTTGATAGTCGTCGAGCACGCGGTCAAAATCTTGCTTTGTAATAAGGAAAATCTTGTAGGGAATGCCAATCTGCCCGGAGATGAACTGCAGAGCATCGAGAGCATCAATGTTATCCGGGTCGGTAATGCCTATTTCAAGCGCCCCGTTCGCTAGAGCGAGCGGTACGAACCCGTAATGGCGAGCCGAGTCAATCGGAATGTATCTGAACACCTGTTCATCGGCGGGAGGATTGCCGAGTATGCGCGTCGGGAGTCCGTACGCATTCCCCGCTACCGCAAATGTGTCTGCGAACGACATCCCACGCTCGGCGAATATATCGGTAAGCGGACGTTTTGCGGCGAGCTCGGCCTCAATTGCCGCGCTATCGGTTGAGGAGATGAGGCCTTTATCAACAAAAAAGCTAAGAAGATTCATTTACGTAAGGGAGCAAAAGGGTCAAGGCGGCCGGGTGTTTCCGGAGAAACCGGCGTCGTCAGGTCAATCAATGCGTTGAAACGCGCATCTGAAAAGAGAGCGGTATTGAATGAAATTGGCTGAAGCTGGCTTACCAACATCTGGAATTGTGTTTGCGCTTGACTCACTTGAGCGCTCGTGACCGTGAGTGGAGGCAGATTCCCGGTGCCGGTAAAGAAATACCAGTAGGCGCCTGCCGCGATGAGAAGAGTGATGACGATGAGGGTAACGGTGTTTGGTTTCATACATCGAATTTAGCGAAGCCAGTAGAGACGGAGCGTCATCTGATAATTATAGATACCGGTATCGGAGCCTCTCACGACCACCTCTCGCATATCGAGAAGGCGTGCGCTCTTTTCTACTCCCGCGAGAAAGTTTTGGAGCGCCGTATAGGTACCGATTGCGGAGAGCGATAAATCAATCGAACCCAACGGATTCGTACCCGAAGCCGGCAATGCTCCGGAAGCGACCGCCTTTTGGGAATTCGCCGCGCCCGCCATAACATCAATATTCGAGAGCGAGAGCCCGCTTCGCGCCGCAAGCGCATTCAGGTCGAGAATAAGCACGACGTTGTCGACCGAGTCGGGAAGGAGTGTGGAGAGTCGCGCCAAATTGACGGGGTCAATCGCATTACGAGCGGAGGCGAGTTCATTCTGTTGAGCGGCATACTCACCGGCAGCCGCAAGCGCCCGGTCATCAGAAGCGATAGCGGCCTTTTTATCCGCTATGCTGCCGGACCATGTCGGTCGTATGTAGGCAAAGAATATGCCTGCGGCAACAATGAGAGCGAACAGCTGAAGGACGCGATTCATGGCGTAAAGGTGACAAGCTCCTGGTCAAGCGTAGCGGCAAGCGCGAAGGAAACAGAACTGTCATTTGTGTTGACGACGATGTTTGAGAAAATAGCGTCTTTCACGCGACCGTCGCCCGCGAAGGCGGTGGAGACGGCCGCAAGCGCATTGAAGCTTTTGGCGACACCTGCGCCCTCGAGCCTTGCTTTTCCCGTGTTATCGAGAGAGAGGTGAAGCGACGTAAAGCGAACGTTTGACGGGAGAAGGGTGCCGAGTAAAGTGAAAAACCGGGAGAAGGCGGCGTGTTCGCCAAGAAGCGCCGTGCCCGAGTTGAGCCGGTCGCGCAGTCGCACGAAGTTTGCGACGGTAGCAGGGTCAATCATGGCTTCAACCTTTGCAAGAGCCGCGTCTTTCGACGATTGTGTTGCCGAAAGGATTCTGCCGTAGAAAAAGACTATGAGTGCGAGGACAAAGGCAACGCCGAGAATCGCATACGCCAAGAAACCGAATGTAGAAGAAAAATCGGCACGGAATCGCTGCGCAGCGGCTGCCGCCGAACGCGGAACGAACGAAGTCGGTATCGTGGGAGGAAGAGCCATTTCATTTCAGTATACGCTATGTATGCAAGCCGCGTGTATCGCATCTGTGCAAAACGTTCTGCATTTCAAATCTCTTCCAGTTTTCGGAGTGCGAGGCCGACGGCGACCGCGAACTCGGGGCCGATTTCTTCAAGGACCGAACGCATAAAGGCCGGAGCTTCGGTCTTTGCAAAAGGGTCCGCGACACGCACATCAATCGAGAAGAGCTTCTTTGCATACTCATCAAGTTCCTTAGTGATTCCACCTCCTCCGGTGAATATGATGGAAGTGATGGATTTCTTGTGCGCCGTCTCATATTGTATGAGCACGCGCCGCACTTCTCCGAAAATGCGCGAGAACACAATCTCCGGCGAGCCGAGCGCGCCGCCATCCGCGAGACCTTCTTTCTTCTTCAATGTTTCAGCCTGGGCGATGGACACATTACCGGAGATTGCGATGGCGCGGGTGATATCCTGACTCCCGACGCTTATGGAGTGTGAGAGTGCAACAACGCCGTGTTCAATGACATACGTTTTTGTCGAAGCCGCGCCGACATCAATCACCATGACTGGCTTTACCGGGTCCTCAACCGCCGCTCTGATGGTGCTGAAAATCTCAATCTCATAGAAACTCGCCGAGAGCCCCGCACCGGCAACCACTTTCTGGAGCAGGGACAGTTCATCATTATGCACGGCCACAAGAAGCACATTGATTTTTCTGCCGGAGGTGGATTCGCCTCCGGCGGATTCTTCATGCGATTGCGAAGGATTTACCTCCGGCACGATGAACCAATCAAGCTGCACCTCGGAGAGCGGGACGGGGATATACTTGCGCGCTTCGAGCTCAATAACCGTTTTTTGTTCTTTCGAATTCGAACGGTACGGCAGCTCGACGAGAGTAAGCAACGACCGCGCGAAGGGGATTGACACGCCGCAGCTCGTGGTCGTGACTTTCGCTTCACGCAATAAATCTTTGAGCGTTTCGGTAATCTTTTCAGCGGAAAGGCTCGTCGCCTGCCCCACGTCCACTCCGCTATAGGGACCGAGCGCGAGTTCGCCATAGGTTTCGAGTATGGCTTGTCCGCGTTCCTTGCGCAGTTGCACAACCTTTAACGACGAAGTGCCGATATCAACGCCGAGCACGCTTTTTTCCTTTTTCGCGAAAAGGTTACTCAAGAAAGACATATGGGTTATATACTACCACCTATGCGCTGGCTCGACTTCCTGTTCCCTCCACGTACGGATGAAGCCGCGGTGCGCGATATTTCTATTGATGATTTTCTCGCGCTCGTCGCTCCACGTCTCGTCCCCGAGACGCGTCCAGGCACAGTCGCGCTTCTGCCCTTCAACAATTCCCATGTGCGCGCGGCCATCCACGAAGCGAAGTACCACGGCAGCGAACGCGCCTTCGCATTTCTCGCCGCCGCGCTTTCCGAATACCTGCGTGACGCCGACGACATTTGCACAACAAGGTTCAACCTTGTAACAAGGTTGAACCTTGTTGTGCTTATTCCGATACCACTCGGCAAAGAGCGGCACAAGGAGCGCGGATTCAATCAGGTGGAAGAAGTCGCGCGCCGAGCGGCGCGCGAGCTTACCATCACCGTAGATGCAACATTGCTTGAGCGCACGCGCGAGACAGTTTCGCAAGTTTCTCTTCCCCGCCACGAACGCGAGAAGAACATGCGCGGCGCGTTCCTTGCCTCGCCAAAGCTCGAAGAGCGAAGGCGGGCGGGCAACGCTTCGACATACACCTATATCGTCATAGACGACGTTCTCACGACCGGCGCGACGCTCCAAGCCGCCATTTCTGCATTACAAAAAGTCGGCGCCGGCCATATCATTCCGCTCGCCCTCGCCCACTAAATTTGATACTGTGCAAAGCATGGAAGGGTGCGGCGAATGGTAAGCCAGCGGATTGCTAATCCGTAACCGCGTAAAAAACGGTTTGTGGGTTCAAGTCCCACCCCTTCCGCC
>CAYHMS010000027.1:0-7454 GCA_964357805.1 uncultured Candidatus Saccharibacteria bacterium
CCCTGCTCCGGCAGGGTCTTTTTTACTTCGTTAGATTGACCTGATGTCCAGAAGTCGCAGGCGGACGGGGTTAGAACGGGAGAAGGTGTCGCGTTCAAGGTGCGCAAGCAGATGCGCGCGACTGCCGCGCGTGAGTGCATTCGTGGTGCGAGCGAGCGCGCCTTTGACGAAAAATGTCACCGCGTCAATACTGCTTCCTTCTTCGTTCACTTCAATTTTTAATTTCAGATGCTCTTCTCCTTTTCCAAAACGTGAAATCTCTCGCAGAGACACATTGCGCAACAAGAACACCGGTTTAGGATTGTCTATGCCGAACGGGGCGAGCTTTTCTACGCTCCGCAAGAACGAGACAGAGATTTCTTCCGGAGTGACGACTGCATCAGCATGTTGAGAAATATCATCCTCAATCGTTTTTCCATTCATTAGTTGTTCGTGTGCATGTACGAGTCTATCTTCAAGAAAAAATACTTCAGTGTCTATCAGAGTGAAACCACCGGCGGCCGCGTGTCCGCCAAATTGCGCAAACATATTTTCAGTCGTGCGTAGGAGTTCCATGATTTGCATTGAACCGCCGCTTCTAAATGAACCCTTCAAACTCATATTCCCCTCGCGCCCCCAGAGAAAGACGGGTCGCTCAAACTCGTCCGCAATATTTCCTGCGACAAGGCCCAGCAGGGCGGGCCGCCACTCGGGGTTCCCGAGCGCAATGATACTTCTCATTTCCTTTTCTTTGAGGCGCGAGTGCACCGCGCGCGTGATAGCGCCCGCACTTGCCTTTCTCTGCCTATTTAATTTCTCCAGTTTCTTCGCGAGAAGGTTGGCTTCGTTCTCGCTTTCGGTTGTGAAAAGGGTGAAGGCGTCGCGCGCGTCACCGATGCGGCTCGCGGCGTTCACTCGCGGGGCGAGCATGAAGCCGACATCATCTTCAGTAATTGCCCTCTGCTCCACGCGCATGCCCCGACACAGTTTTTGCAGGCCTATCCTCGGCGACTTGCGCATGACGAGAAGCCCGTAGGTCGCGAGGAGGCGGTTCTCGTCTATAAGCGGGACCATATCCGCGATGGTGGCGAGACCGACCATATCCAGAAGCCACTTCTCCCACCCTTCCGGCACTTTTCCCCTTATTTTTGGCTCTAGAGCGAGTGTTGCACAAACGAGTTTCCACGCGACGCCCGAGCCGCACAGGTCCTTAAAGGGGTAGGTCTCTTCTGGTCTGGCGTTTGGATTTAGAATCGCAAAGGCTGGCGGCAATTTTTCTTGAGGTAAGTGATGGTCAGTAATAATTACTTCCATCCCGAGCTCGTTCGCGCGCGCTACGGGCTCGATGTCCGTGATTCCGGAATCAACTGTCACTACCAATTTAACCCCACCCTCCGCCAGCTTTTCAATCCCCGCAACATTCATGCCATACCCTTCGTCGTGGCGATGCGGAATATAATTTTCAAAATTCGCCCCGCATTTCTGCAAGAAGTCGTGCATAAGCACGCCGCCCGGGATGCCGTCGCAGTCATAGTCGCTCCAGATGGCGATTCTTTCTCCTCTAAGAATTGCGTCCGCAAATCGTCGCGATGCCTTCTCCATATCTGTCATCAAGAGTGGGTCGTGGAGATGAGCGTCGTAGGAGGGGTTAAGAAATTTCTCGGCGCCTTCTTTTGTCACGATGCCACGTCTCGCGAGTAATGCGGCAGTAAGGTCGTCATATTGCACGAGCTCTTCGCGCAGTGCGTCGGTCAATGGGTCGTGGAGTGGGAACATGTGAGGGCTATTGTATACTTATCTGATGGAGAATTGTATTTTCTGCAAGATAGCCAAAAAAGAGATTCCCGCTGAAATCGTATTTGAAAACGACGACTTCCTCGCCTTCTTGGATATCCGCCCGCAAAGTCCCGGACATACTCAAGTTATTCCAAAACAGCATTACCGATGGGTCTGGGACGTGCCGAATGCCGGAGAATTTTTTGAAGTGGTACGAAAAGTCGCGAAAGCGCAACAAAAGGCCTTCAGCACTGAGTGGGTACTCTCTAAGATAATCGGTGATGAAATGGAGCATGCGCACATCTGGGTCTTTCCGAGCGATACTGCAGAGGGAGACAAAAACGACTTTGCCGACAACGCCGAAAAACTCCGTCAAGCGCTCAAGAAGTGAGATTCAAGGGCTTCGATGCCGGGGAGCGTGCCGTTCGCAAGAAACTGAAGCATCGCGCCGCCGCCGGTAGAAACGAAGGAGAATTGAGGCAGGAGACCGAGTCCCGCGATGGAAGTGATAGTGTCGCCGCCGCCGACCACCGAATGTGCGTCCGAATCAGCGACGGCGCGTGCGAAAGAGTGAGTCGCATCGGTAAATCCGTTCTCATACTTCCCGAGAGGCCCGTTCCAGAGAATAGACTTCGTTTTTTGCGCGAGGTTAGCAAGGAGCGCGCTCGTGCCCGGACCGGCATCCAGAATCATTTCGTTTGCAATGACGGAATCAACCGGCAAGATGAGCTTCGGATTGGCAAGGATTTTTTTGACGATATGTGCATCAATATTTGAAACAAGCGACTTTCCTATTTCTTTGCCTGACGCTTTCAGAAAATCATTTGCGAGTGCACCGCCGACGAAAACATGGTCGTACTCTTTCAGAAGTGTGGTAAGCATAGCCTCTTTTGTACTGAACTTTTTCCCAGCAATGACGGCGAGCGACGGATGCTTCGGAAAGAGCGCGTGCGAGAGTTCCTGCACCTCTTCTTCAAGAAGAAATCCGGCATAGCTCGGGAGAAGTTCGGGGACGCTCACGATTGAGGCGTGTACGCGATGGCACGTGTCGAAGGAATCCTCGACGAAGATGTCAGCGAGCGCCGCGAGCTCTTTGGCGAACGCTCGGTCATTTGCAACTTCTCCTCTGTGGCGACGCACGTTTTCGAGAACAAGGATTTTCCCCGGAGCGAGTTCGCGAATTGCCGCACGAGCTCGTACGCCTATAGTTTCGGGAAAGAATGAAACGCCGGAGATGAGTTTCCCCAGTGCCTGTGCAACCGGAGCAAGGGTCTCGGTCCCTCGTTCGCCTATGTGGCTTATGAGTATGACCTTCGCACCGCGCTCAGAAAGGAAACGGATGGTCGGTAGAGCACGTCGCAGGCGGTATTCGTTCAGAATTTTTCCGTTCTCTACCGGTTCGTTCAGCGCCGCACGCACCAGTATCGGGATATTCTCGAATACCGGTATGTCGCGAATAGTCCGCATGTCTTAGACGAGCTGTTTTACCACAAGTGAGAAGAGGTCTGAAGCCACCGATGCATGCCCGACGAGGAGTCCGTCGATGCCCGAGCTCGCCGCGAGGTCGCGCACGTTGTCCGGTTCGACCGAACCGCCGTAAAGCACGAGAGAACGTGCAGAACTTTTTCCCGGCAGAAGTTCCGCAAGTACCTTGCGGATATACAGCACCATTTCGGTAAGGTCATTTTGGTCAATAGCGGAAGCGGCGGTTTTATTGATTGCCCAGAGCGGTTCATAGGCAACGATGACTTTTGAACGCTCTTTCGGCGCAAGTGGTTCGAGTGCGGTCGTAAGCTCTTCGCGCACGAAGGTGAGGTAGCGGCCTTCGCCATCACGTTCGCGCTCTCCGACACAGAGAATGGGCATGAGCCCCTCTGCAACAGCGTGGATAAGTTTTTCTGCGACGATGGCATTCGTATCGCCCGCGGCCCGCCGTTCGGAGTGGCCGATGATAGCGTATGTCGCTCCGGTCGCTGCATATGCTTGCGCGGTCACCTCACCAGTATGTGCGCCGCCTTGAGTTGCAGAAACGTCTTGTGCGGCAAAAGCGACGCGAGACCTGTTTCGCAAAGAAAGCGCACCGAGCAGAGGCGCAGACGGCGCAAGCACGATGGTACTGCCCGTTTTCTTCGCAAGGCGCTTCGCGCAGGCAAAGAGCTTCTTCGCTTTCGCGAGGTCCGCCACATAGGCCTTCCAATTGGCGACAATAAGCATACAGAAAGTATAACAATATTCTTGCTATACTTTGGATGTGATTTGCGTGAACAAAAAGAACGGATTCACCTTGATTGAAATGCTAGTTGCGCTCTTCATTATAAGCATCGCGGCTACTTTCGTGATGGTTGTCACGGGGACCATCAAGGTAACTCGCGATTCAACGTATGAACATATTGCATTCCGCATAGCGGACAGTAAGCTTGACGAACTTCGTGCTCTTGGATACACGGCGCTCTCGGCGGGCGGTCCGTTCTTTGACCCCGGGCTCGCGAATCTGCCGCAAGGAGCGGCGAGTACGAGCGTCGCGGACTGGAATGCGAAGACAAAAAGAGTGATGACGGGTGTCTCGTGGCAAGGTGCGGACGGCCTCACGCGTTTTGTTTCGCTCACAACGCTTGTAACCGAGGTCGGCGGTCTCTGATATGCCGCGCGGATTCACCCTCATCGAAGTGCTGGTCACCGTCGCCCTTTCTGCGGTTCTCATGCTCGCCATCACACAGCTCTACGTCGTGTACGGACGCATTGTCTTATTCCAGAAATCGTCAATCAGCGTCGCGCTCGGCGGAAGCAACATTATGGACGCTACACGCACGGCAGGTCTGCAGGCCAAGCGCGTCGTTGCGACTCATATATTTTCCGGTATCAGTTACGATTCTGGAACGACGACGGCGATATTTGAACTTCCTGCCGTCGACGCCTCGGGCGCCATCATGGCCGGAGCGTACGACTATATCGGTATCCATGCTTCCGGAACGAGCGCTTATCGTCTCGTTGATGCAGCGCTCGGCAGTTCCCGCGTTTCGGGAGAGAAGCGTTTAACGGATGTCCTCGGTGCGCTCAATTTCTCCTATGACGACTCGAACTTCCCTTCGGTAACGAGTGTCACGGTCGATGCGACGACAAGCGCGGTCGTGCGGGGAGAGACGACGCAGGTACATTTGAGCGGGCGCATCTATTTAAGGAACCTATGAAAAAACTCTCATTACCGCCCGCGCGTGGATACATCCTCCTTCTCGCTCTTGTCGTGAGCTCCGTCGTTATGGCGGTTACGGTTGGCTTTTTCAATTATTATGCAAGCGCCGTGCAAGCCGAACGATATGCGCTCGCCGGAGCGCAGGCACGCTCCCTCTCGGAAGCGGGTATCGATACGGCAGTGTACGAACTCAATCGGGATTCCGGCTATTCGGGAGAAAGCGAGACCGCGCTCGGCAACGGGACTTTCAGTATTTCAGTCGCGAGCATCAATGGCAACACGAAGCGCGTGACCGTTACCAGCTTTGTGCCGAACAGCACGAATCCGACCGCGACGAAGGTCGTCCAAGCGACGGTCGGCGTAGATTCATCCGTCGTGTCGTTTCGTTACGGGGTTCAAATCGGGCAGGGCGGGTTGGAAATGAGCAATGCGTCAAAAATTATCGGCAACGCGTATTCAAACGGAAATATCATCGGCACTAATTCGGCCAGAATTCAAGGCACCGCGATTGCCGCCGGACCGGCGGGTATTATTGAGGGCATGGATATCGACGGTGATGCGTGGTCCCGCACCATACGAGGAACTTCAACGGTCGGGGGCAATGCGACTCATTCCGTACTTCAAGATACGACCGTTACTGGCAATGTCGTGGCCGATTCAATCTCCAATTGCACAATCGGGGGCACAGCCGCCTATGATACACGGTCAAGTTGTACCGTAACGGGGACCGCCACGACCCCCAATCCCGTCGCGTTCGTTCCCGCGGCGGCGGTGCCGCTGCCAATCTCGGAAACTCAAATTGACACATGGGAATCGGAAGCGGCCATCGGAGGAACAGTGGGCTCCCAAAGTTTCAGCAGCGGCACCAGGAATCTAGGTCCGATTAAGATTAACGGTAATCTAACCTTGAGTAATTCAGCGGAAGTTGTTGTAACGGGTACCATCTGGGTTACCGGAGAGATTAAGTTAAGCAACAACGCCATCATACGGCTCTCTTCGGGTTACGGCAGCTCAAGCGGCGTGGTCATGGCCGGCATTGATGAAAGTTCGTCCGCGGGCTACATAGAGATTGATAACTCGGCTCAAGTTTTGGGTTCAGGCGCTTCCGGAAGTTATATGCTCATGCTCTCGCAAAGAGAGGGCGTAAGTTCAACAGCCATTAAGCAAGCCAATGGAAGCGGAAGCGCAATTTTGTACGCAGGAGAAGGAATGGTGGAAATTTCCAACAACTCCGCAATGAAGGAAATAACCGCTGAAAAACTTAAAATCTCAAATAACGCAACCATTACGTATACGAGCGGATTGCAAAGCGCGAGTTTCTCCAGCGGCCCCGGCGGTTCATGGGCGGTCGTGCCCGGCACCTACGCGATTACACAATAGACAATCAGATAGCCGAGGAGAGCGAATAAATCGGCGCAATCATCGAGACGGCGAAGATACCAACGACCACGCCGATGATGAGCATGAGAACGGGCTCAATAATGGTGGAGAGGTCTTTCGTCTTTTCGGCGACGTTCTCTTCGTAGAATTCCGCGATTTGCTTCAACATCTCGGCGACCTTGCCAGTTTCCTCACCGACCGCGAGCATATCGCTCATTAGGATAGGATACAGCCGTGTGTGCTCCGCGAACGAAGAAGAAAGAAGCTCTCCCTTCCTGACGCGTTCCTCGGCCTCCTTGACCACCTTCGCGAAAGCTTCCGCATGCACGACTTCTTTCGTTATGGAAAGGGCGTCAAGCACCGGGACGCCTGCGGAGAGAAGCGAGGAGAGCGTGCGGGAGGCGCGTGCGGTGTACGTCTCACGTACCAATTCGCCGACGACTGGCAGGTGGAGTGCGGTTGCCACGACTATCCTGTTCCCGAACCTCGACCGTATAAAAACGATGCCGCCCGCAAAGAATGCGACGAGTATCACAAGCACGAGCACAACGTGAGCAACCATGAAGTCCGACAACGCGACGATGACGCGCGTGGCAAGCGGCACTTCTACGCCGAGCGAAGTGAAGGTGCTGGTCAAGGTCGGCACCACGTAGATGAGCATCAGGATTCCGACGATGATGACGGCGGTAATGACAATCGCCGGATAAATCATCGCGCCCCGGACCTTGCGTATCAGTTCCTCCGAACGTTCCATCTGGAGAGCGACGACGGTAAGGGAATCAGCCAGAGAGCCCGATTCTTCGCCCGCTCGCGCCATCGCAACAAATATCTCGGGAAACACTTTCGGATATCCGGAGAGGGCCTCATGGAACGAAGACCCTTTTTTTACCGATTCGGAGAGGCCGGTGGCAATCTTTTTCATATGCCTGTTGCTTGATTGCCGTTCGATGACCGAGAGCGCGCGCGAGATGGAGAGGCCGGCGGAGAGCATCGCAGAGAGATTCTTCGCCATGCGGATGATGTCGGAACGTTTTACCCCCGTGCCGATAACTATATTGAAACGCGAAAGAAAAGAACTCTTCGATCCCTGCTCCGTAATCGAAACGACGGCGCCGCCCTCATTCTTTAT
>CAYHMS010000028.1:0-7260 GCA_964357805.1 uncultured Candidatus Saccharibacteria bacterium
TCGCGCGACTTTCAACAAAATCGGCCGTGACAACAAACCGATTTTCTTTCGGGCTGCCGAAGGAGTTGCAGGTCGTGAGCGTGAGCACGCGGCCAGTAGTCGAGAGCAAAATGCCGTCGTTGGCCGCAATCTTTTTTTCAACAGTCCTCACCCGATACGTATATGCGGTACTAGAGGAATACACGATAATCGTATCTCCTTCGACGAGCTTCTTAATGTTGTTGAAGGCCTTGTACGCTTGATTGCCGACGACTGGCAGATAGCTTGAGTGGCCGAAGAGGACGACGTTGCCCGTCTCGCCAAGCTTTGCCGATGTCGGATAGCGCACGACACCCTTCAATAGTTCTTTATCGAGCGTCGCGATGACCGTCGTTGTCGGATTCATGATGTCCACCAAACGATCAAGCTTCGGAATCTCTATTTTCGTCGGCAACTCGCTGACGACCGACGGAGTCGGCATACTCGCGCTCGTTGCGAGAAGCGGGCTCGCCGCAAGCACGACGGTCGGAACGGCGTTTATTGTTTCGGGCAAAATATCAAGTTTCTCCAGAGTGGCAACGTTCATAAAAAAGACAAACGCGAAAACGCCGAAAAAGCTCCACTTCCTTGCATAGGCCCGTCTGCCGGCTTGAATGAGCCGGACGATGAATTCGATACATCCCTTCATATAGTCTCACTCATTAGTACAGTAATGTATCAATTATGTCAAGGTCTCGTGGTGCTTTACCAAAACTTGACAGTAAAAGCGCTCCGTGGTATGTACAGTAGTATCGTATGGACGCACCCGAATCAATTATCACTACCCGCCAGGCGACCATGACCGGTCTCGCCGTCGTCGGCTTTGTCGCACTGGTTGCCTCCGGCATATGGCTTGCCGTATATTCAACGCGCTACGTCCCCGATGTCGTGGGTCGCGTCGGCAGTGCAGCCGTCTTTCTTGGTTCAGTCTTTACCCCGGCAGAGGGACCTTCCCTCTCGGTCGTCCCGACCCTGACCGAATCAACAACTATTCCTTTCAGCGAAGCGAGTTCAACCATTTCAACAATCGCACACTCGACCGTCTCAAAACCCGCGACAGTGACTCCATCTCCGCCCTCCACCGTCGGAGTGAGGACGAACACGACGTACCAAATGAGCGGTGCGACGACTACGAATGCACAGACCGGTCTCCCCGACTTAGTCGTAAGTATTAAAGCCATCGGGTATCTCGGCGGGGCTTCGACCGATTCATTTATTGCTAGCTCTACCGTACCATCCGGCCTCCGTCCGGCGATTACCTTCATCATTAAGAACGTCGGCACAAGGGCGACCGGTCTATGGCGCTTCAGTGCGTCCATCCCGACCCAGACTTCATTTGTCTACCAATCAGAACTGCAACAATCGCTCAACACCGGCGACAGCATTGAGTACACGCTCGGTTTCGACCAGGCGATAGGTGGCACAGATAAAATGGTTTCAATCGCTGCGAACCCCGAGCGCACGGTTATAGAATCGAATACGAATAACAATGATGCCTCCGCGACAATAACTATTATCGGGGGCTAAGCATTTGCAAAACAAGGTTCAACCTTAAATCCGAATCCTCAAGGTTGAACCTTGTTTTTGCTTTCCTAAACATCCAGGTTTGCCAATTTGGCGTTCGATTGGATAAAAGACTTGCGCGATGCAACGTCGGAACCCATAAGAATATCGAAAATACGGTCGGCCGCCTCGGCGTCTTCAATATTTACTCGCTTCAGCACACGCCGGGTCGGGTCCATCGTCGTTTCCCAGAGCTCGCTTGGATTCATTTCTCCCAGGCCCTTATAGCGCTGGACGCTTGATTCGCCCATTTCCTTCAATGCGGCTTCCTTTTCTTTATCTGAATACGCATACGCAAGCGCTTTCCCTTTCGTAATCTTGTAGAGCGGCGGCTGGGCGATATAGACGAAACCGCCATCGATGATGGGACGGAAGTGGCGATAGAGGAGCGTGAGGAGAAGCGTGCGGATATGTGCGCCGTCGACATCGGCATCGGTCGCGATGATGATTTTGTGATAGCGCAATTTCGAGATATCAAATACGTCCCCGATTGCGGTGCCCATCGCAATAACCAATGCACGAATCTCAACCGACGCGAGCATACGGTCAATACGGGCGCGCTCCACGTTGAGGATTTTCCCGCGTAAAGGAAGAATTGCCTGTGTGCGGCGATCCCTTCCCTGTTTACTTGAGCCGCCGGCCGAATCGCCTTCCACGATAAAGAGTTCAGCTTCCGCGGCGCTCTTGACCTGGCAGTCGGCAAGCTTCCCGGGAAGTGTCATTCCTTCAAGCGCCCCTTTGCGCAATACTGAATCCTTCGCCGCCTTCGCCGCCTTGCGCGCCTTCAACGCGAGAAGGACTTTATTGATGATGGCGCGCGCATCGTCCGGATTTTCCTCCAGATATGCGCCGAGTGCCTCACCGAAGACCGTAGCAACTGCTCCTTGCGCCTCAACCGAGCCGAGCTTCGCCTTCGTCTGTCCCTCAAATTGAATTTCAGGAAGCTTTACCGAGACGACCGCGGTGATGCCTTCGAGCACATCGTCGCCGGTGAAATTTTCGTCTTTTTCCTTCAGGATATTCGCGTTCCTACCGTAGGTATTGAGAGAGCGCGTGAGCGCCGTCTTGAAACCGGTGATGTGCGTGCCTCCTTCGGCATTGTACGTATTGTTCGCAAAAGCGGTAATCCGTGGGGTCAGGTCATCGACGTACTGGAGCGCGACTTCGACTTCCACGTTGTCGAGGTGGCGGTCGATATAGAAAATATTCTTATGTACCGGTGTTTGATGCTTGTTATAAAAAGCAACGAGCGACTTGAGACCGCCTTCGAAGTAGAAGGTCATTGAAGGCACGCCGAGCGCGCGATTGTGTAAAAAGAGAGAGTCCGTTTCAAATGCGTCCTTCGATATGCGCGCATCAACCATAGAAACGCGTACGCCTTTTACGAGGTACGCCTGTTGACGCAGATGCGTCACAATCTTTTCCCAATTCCATTCGATGCCTTCTTTAAAAATAGTTGCGTCCGGCTTGAAAAGAACAATCGTGCCGCGCTCTTTTGAGAGCCCGATTTTCTTCACCTTTGCGACCGGCTTGCCGATGTTATATTCCTGCATGTGCATGCCGCCGTCCTGATGCACAACGACCTTCGTATGTTCGGAGAGCGCATTCACGACCGATGCACCGACACCGTGGAGACCGCCCGATACTTTGTAGGCCTCGTTATCAAACTTACCGCCTGCATGAAGCGTCGTCATAATAGTCTCGAGCGCCGAGACCTTCGTCTTGGAGTGAATACCGACCGGGATACCGTTGCCGTTGTCCGCGATACGCACATAACTGTCAGGCAGGAGCGCTACCTCGATGTCATCACACCGACCCGCCATCGCCTCGTCACGCGCGTTGTCGAATATTTCCCAAACGAGATGATGCAGACCGTCGGGACCAGTGGTTCCGATATACATCCCCGGACGCTTCCGGACCGGTTCAAGCCCTTCAAGGACGGTAATAGACGAGGCATCGTACACTCCCGCGTCCCGCCCCTTCTTCGGAAGGGGCGGGACGCGTTTTTCACCCTTTTTTTGAGCCGTTTTAGCCATGTTTCTAATGCCCTTATTGTATCACAAAACAAGCTCAAAATCAGTCCTTCCAGACTGTCCACAGAGTACCGTATTAGGAGGATTACCATTTTAGACCTATAGGATAGAATTGGTAGATGAAATTCCCTATTCAGGACCGGAGGAAGATGGCTCTTCAAACGAATATATTGCGATTTTTGTACGCCGGCGGGGTACTCACAACAGCGCTCGTCGCTCCGAAACTTCTGCGACTTATTGGTCCATTTGATAGAAGTCAGCCGCGCCGTAAAGAGCTCTATGCGCGCCTGGCTCAAGCACGCTACAGACTCAAGCAGCGCGGCCTAGTCAAAGAAGAAAAACATTCGACGAATGGTATGCATCTTGTACTCACTTCGCTTGGCGAGAAATCTATAGAAAAAATCCTTGCTCGCGAATATCGGATCCCTGAACCCATACGATGGGATGGTAAGTGGCGTGTGCTTATCTTTGATATCCAGGAGAAACGGCGGCGTGTGCGACTCGTCTTACGGCATCTTCTTATGGGTGCAGGGTTCATCCGCCTGCAAGACAGCGTATGGATCCATCCGTATCCGTGCGATGAATTCGTAGCGCTTGTGCGAGCACACCTTTCAAGCGGAGTTGGGGAGTTACGTTCCCTTGTCGCTGAAGCACTTGAATCTGACCGTCTACTTCGTGAGCATTTTGGTTTACTCATTTGATACTACCAAAACTAACCTATAGGATGAATTTGGTTGGCGTTATTAATTGGGTGTTTTTATTTTACCATTCCTTTGTTACACTAGGGCACAATGGATATCAGGATTTCAAGAACCGACGAGGAGCGGCGTCGGAAAGAACTGGAGGCGCGCACCGATCTCGAAGCCGCCCGTATCCGCCGCTACCTCTCGATGCCGGACCTCTCACGCACTCCGGGCTCGCCGCTCCGTGAAATCGTTGAACGCGTTACGGCAGTGCCGGCTCTGAAAGGATTTGATGTTATTGAAATCCCTGAGATCGTGCCAACAGATGTCTCATTTGATCTTTTTGATTTCTCCGCCACTCATCCTGCGCGCTCAAAATCGGACACCTATTACGTTGACGACACCCATATTCTCCGAACTCATGACACGGTGTTTTGGTACTACTACCTCAATCAGCCTGAAATTAAAGAGCGAGTGAAGAAGGGCGAAACGCTCGGCACGCTCTGTTACGGCAAAGTGTATCGAAAGGACGAGATAGACCGCCGGCACATGAATGTTTTCCACCAGATGGGAGGATGGTATCTGCAGCCGGATTCAAAAGGGATACTCACGCTTGATGACCTTAAAAATGTGCTTTCGGAGATTGTGAAAACGGTATTTGGCGCCGTTGAGTATCGCTTCCCCGATGAGACATTCCCGTATACCGACCCCTCGACCGAGGTTGAAGTTAATATCAATGGCGAATGGATAGAAATTCTCGGGAGCGGCATGCCGAAGAAATCGGTGCTGAAGAAAATGGGAGTTGAGGGCTACAACGGTTGGGCATTCGGATTCGGGCTTGAGCGACTCGCCATCATCAGTATGCAACTCCCCGATATTCGTCTGCTCTGGTCCACGGACGAGCGAGTGAAGAAGCAACTTATACTCGGAAACGCGTTTATCTCTGTCAGTAAATATCCTTCTGTCGTCCGCGATATCTCCTTCATCGTGGACAAGAATTTCGTCCCGAATAATTATTTTGACCTTGTACGCGATGTCGTCGGCGACATGGCAGAACAAATGAAGCTCTTAGATACGTATGAGAACGAGGAAAAACTGGGCGCCGGCAAGGTGAGCTATGCGTATCGAATCACCTATCGCAGTATTGACAAGACATTGACGAATGAGGAGGTGAACGCACTTCATGCCGAGCTTGAGGCCGCCACGGTCAAGAATTTCGGCGCGACGATTCGTTAGAAAGAGCATTTATGCTACAGTAACGCCATTATGAACCCCGAGATGCTGGCGTATCCGTTTCTCTTCATCGCGATATTCTTCGAGTCGTTCATTCTGGTGACACTTCTCTCAAAGCCCGCGCGCGCGGCAACGTAGCGACGAGGCTCCTTTCGTTGCGGTCATCGTGCCGTGTTGGAACGAAGCTGCCACAGTCGCCGCTACCACGAACTCGCTGCTCGCGCTCGACTATCCCAAGGAGAAGCTCGAGATCATTCTCGTCGATGATGGCTCCACTGACGCGACGCCAGCAGCGATGGCGCGTTTCGCGAAGCATCTGCAAGTGCGCATCATCAGCAAAAAGAACGGCGGAAAGCATACGGCGCTGAATGCCGGCATCGCCGCTACCCGTGCCGAATTTATTGGTTGCCTCGACGCTGATTCATTCGTCGAACCGGATGCGCTTCGCGAGATCATTCCCTGCTTTGCGAATACGCACATCGCAGCAGCGACCGCTGCGCTGTCAGTGCATACGCCGGAAAATATGCTCCAACACATGCAGAATGCAGAATATATCTTCGGCATCGCGTATCGGCATGCGTTCGCTTCGATTAACGGTCTCTATGTCACACCCGGACCTTTTTCTTTTTATCGACGTACCGTTATTGAAGAGCTGGGTGGATTCCGGCATGGCCACCAGACTGAAGATATGGAAATGGCCCTTCGCATTCAGCAGGCAGGGTATGGTATTGAGAACGCGCCACGCGCCCGCGTCTATACCAAGGCACCCAACACGATTTCAAAACTCATACAGCAGCGTATCCGTTGGACCACCGGCTTCCTCCGCAACATCTTAGGCGAATACCGCGGACTTATAGGCAACACCCGTCACGGAGTACTTGGTATGCTCGTGCTCCCGAGCGCGCTCGTCGCCATTGGGAGTGGCATGGTGCTCTTCTTCCTTATGCTTTTTACACTCGTGCAAAATGCTCTCACCGCGCTCTCCATTCGAGCCGGTATTCCGCTCTTATATGCGTACGTACCGAGCGGTTCGTTCGACTGGTTCTATTTCCCCATCAATGTCTATCTGCTTCTGGGCGTTACCACTCTTCTTGCTTCGCTCTCTTTCATCGTAGTGGGTAAACGTATTTCAAAAACGCCGGGATATATCGCTCTTGGGCTCGTTTTGTATACGTTCCTCTACGGGCTCGTCGTACCGCTCTGGCTCCTGCGCGCCACGGCCGATGTCACCTTTGGTAAGAATCGCCGTTGGCGCTAACCTATTGAAAATGTCCCTCATCGTCAGAAATGCGCTCATAGCCCTCTTCATCACTATCGCTCTCGCGGGCACGGTTGCATACGCAGTTAGTTACCTGAATCGCGCGCGCATCAATGAACTCTCGACTATTGAAGACCAACTCTCGATTGACATACTTTCTCTTGACACGCAGTTCTCTTTGCTTGAGACGGCACCGTGCGATAGCGCCGCCTCTTCCACTACCCTCTCAAGCGAACTCTCAAACATGGGCAGCCGTCTGTCCTATGCCGAAAACCAGCTCGGGAGCGACAACGAGCACGTGATACGTTTGAAGGAGAAGTATTCCCTGCTTGAAATTCGCGATTATCTCATCACGAAGAAGTTTGCCGACGCGTGCGGTACAAAACCGACAACAGTTCTGTATTTCTATAGTAATGCGGGAGATTGTGCCAACTGCGATAAAGCTGGTTATGCACTCTCGTATCTGCACGAC
>CAYHMS010000029.1:0-7202 GCA_964357805.1 uncultured Candidatus Saccharibacteria bacterium
CAGCGACCAACTACACCCCCGCCCCCCCGGTAAAAGACGGGGCGGGCCGCTCTCCCGCACCGCCACCGCCGCCTCCACCCCCGCCGCCTCCTCTACCTTCGCCTGTGTGGACTAACTATTGTACCGGAACTGACGCTGGAGCATCGCCACCGCATCCTTGGCAAATATGGGCGTATGACAACTTCACTCCGCGAAACTACAAGTTCGTTGAGAACGGCAGTGCCGCGAACGGCTGTGTCGCGCCGGTCACGCCGCCGCCTACCCCGACCCCTACGCCTGCTCCAACTCCTACGCCTACCCCAACTCCAGAACCAACTCCAGAACCACCCCCTCCGCCTACCCCGACCCCTACGCCTGCTCCAACTCCGACACCAACTTCTCCGCCTACCCCAGCACCGACCCCAGCACCGACACCGACCCCTACGCCCGCTCCAACTCCTGTTGTCGGGTGCATGGATTCTACTGCCACCAATTACAACCCCGCCGCGACGGTGAATGACGGTTCGTGCACTTATCCCGTCGTCCCACCCTCTCCCGGTGGCGGCGGAGGCGGAGGCGGCGGAGGCGGCGGAGGTGGTGGTCAACCACCGAATGTCGTACTCGCCGCACTTGCGCACGTAAGCTCGCAACCTCTCGCGTACCTCTATCTCTCACAGATTCCGCGCACCGGTCTTGAACTCGGACCGGTCGGCGCTGCATTCTACTGGCTGATACTTATCGGACTCACTTTGGCGCTTGCGTACATGGTTCTCTTCGGAGCGTTACCGTTCGTACATACTCGTGCTCGCGCGTTTGGCGTGCGTGTTTTGGCTGCGCTCAATGCGCAAGAGTCTCTATCCGTGCCCGTGAGCCCGCCAGTCGCACACGCGCCTGCGCCTCCTGTTCATCAAAAGCAGCGCCCCGTATCGCATACAGAAGCGCGCGAAGCACCGCGCGGCTATTCGACCTATGACGGCTTCAAGTCTTTTGCGAAAAATAATGGCGCGATTTCGATTGAGGATATCGTGAAGGGTCTTTCGCGGAATGTGGAGCCGGTGTACGAACACGTTGAACCGATCTATGAGAATGTTGAGCCGATCGTGACCAATCCGATTGCCGAGACAGGCGCGGTGCCGGCGCATATTCGCGGCTTCACTGTCGCGCTTCTTGAAGGCGACCGCATGGCGGTCTTCGCCGGCCTGCGCCAGCACGTGCGCGGTGCCGGCGCGCCGGAACATCTCATTACGGCTGCAGTGTGTCTGCTTGACGACGCGTATCGTTCCCGCATCGACGGCACGAGCTGCGATGCCGATATCGCGCGTATGACCGCGCGTCTTAACACCCCGACGCTTGAAAAGCTCATTGCCGCCCTCGCCACCGCAATTGATTCAAGCTACTCGACCGGTGTGACCGGCGCGAAGCTTGCACTCGCCCGTGCACTCTCTGTCCTCGGTGCCTAATATCAAGGCCTCGCCTTGCTACCATCGTTATGTTCAATGTAGTAAGCATGAGCATCTCCGATAATTTCAGCAAGCGTAGGGATTGAATCGTACAGTTCAAAGACCGAATCCCCAAGAATCTTTCGTTCCGGACGCTTTTGTCCAAGGAAATCGAGGAGACTCGAATAAGGATATGCCACCAGTTGTTTTTCTATTTTCTTAAGATTACCAAAACCGTCTTTCCATCGAGGTTCAAAAAGTTCAGCCACATTGAGATGCTGATACGAAATAAGATGTTTCAGATAACGGTCGTCAGTAATATGTCGCGACTTGAATGGCCCGGCAAAAAGAGCACCTGTCCGGTCATATTTCTTGTTGAAATACATGGTAAACGCAGTAAAAATGCGTTGCATAAAAATTGTGATACCACCTTCTTGAATTTCTTTGAGAAGTAAATGAAAATGATTCGGCATAAGAATATACGCCCCTATTTCTACTATCGGTTCTTCACGTTCTATCAATACGTCTTCAAGTACTGCCCGTATATTATGATTTTTCAAATTTGCTAGATGGAGCGGAACTGAACCATTCCCTAAGTACAGAAGTAAAAGAAAGCGATTGTAGTCCCTTGCGTTTTCAAATACGATTCTTTTATCAACACCGCGATTATAGCAGTGGTACCACTCGCCGACACCAAATGGACTTCGTTCAGCCATGAAATAAGTATAGCAAGGCCTCGCCTTGATAAAGCGGTATATTTGCAATAGATATATCGTTCAGGTATAAAGCCATAGGAGATTTTTTCTGAAACACTCTTCTGCATAGGAGATAGGGATGAACAAGCTCGAAATACCACTCGTCTTACAGTCTCTCTTGGCGGGAGGTCAGAGGGGGGAGATTATGTCGGTTGACGAATATCTTCAACTTCTCCGCGCAAATCGTGATTACGTCGATTACCCGGTGGTTGATCGGAAAATCGGAATCGTCATATCACGACCTCTCGCCCATAAAAACAATGTAGCCTTGCTCGGCGCGTGTCACGAGATGTTCTCAAATGGGTCAGCGTTATTGTCCGAGAAAGGGAAAAGATTTCTGGGTCAACCTGAGACGTGTATGCGAAGATGATGATTTCGTCCGTGATTCTCTGGTTGAGAAGTTCATAAAAGCTGGCGGATATTTCTTCTCGTCAGCAAGCGCCCCTCGTGTCTTTTGCGTATGTTTGTGTGGGCGGCACATGGATGAGATCGACCACGAAATCCACCAGAAACTCAATTGCCGGAGTTCAGATTACCCTTATGGCTGACAAGCCCACGAGAGCACACCTCATTCTCGTGGGCTTTCGTATTTCAATTTGAGTATGATTTCTATAGCAAGGCCTCGCCTTGATAATTCAACTATTTTCGAGTTTTTATTTCTTCGGTCGTACGGGTGACAAAGTCCTCGACCGACAGCGTATCCAGTTTTCCATGGTCTCGGCTCTCCACTGAAATCATTTTCGCCTCAACTTCCTTATCGCCGACGACGAGCAGGTAGGGGATTTTTTCTTGCTTCGCGTTGCGAATCTTTTTGCCGAGGGACTCGTTCGAAGCATCGGCTTCTGCGCGGATGCCGGCCGCCTTCAACTCGCTCACGACTTCTTGCGCGTATGCCGCGTGTTTCTCCGACACACTCAGAACTTTTATCTGCACCGGGGAAAGCCAGAGCGGGAATGCTCCCGCATACTTCTCAATAAGAAACGCCATGATGCGTTCGATAGCGCCGATAGAGGAACGATGCACCACAAACGCCCTGTGTTTTGCACCGTCTTCGCCGATATACGAGAGGTCGAACCGTTCAGGCATGCAGAAGTCGTATTGGACGGTGAAAGCGGTGTCCTCCTTTCCATTCACATTCTTCATCTGGATGTCTATTTTGGGGCCGTAAAAAGCCGCCTCGTCTTTCGCCTCCTCAAACTGTGAGCCGCGTTCCCGCATAAGCGTGCGAAGTAGCCCCTCTGCTTTTTCCCATCCGGCATCATTTTTATAATATTTTTCTACATTTTCTCTATTGCCGAGCGAGAGACGGTAGCGATAATCCGTGTCGAGCGTAAGGCCGAACACGGAGGTAACGTATTCGATAAGGTCAAGTACCATGCTGATTTCAGCAACAGCTTGTTCTTCATTTGCGCAGATAATATGTGCGTCAGCGAGACAAAACGTGCGTACGCGTTGGAGGCCCATAAGTTCACCTGATTGTTCAAAGCGGTATTGTTTTGCGAGTTCTGCGATACGCATCGGGAGTTCGCGATAGCTCACCGGCTTGCGCAGGTACAATTCAAAATGGTGCGGGCACGTCATCGGTCGGAGCATAAACTGTTCATCATCTATCTCGATAGGCGCGTACATTGAATCCTTGTAGTGCGGGTAATGACCACTTTTTTTGTAAAGGTCGAGCTTCGCAATGTCGGGCGTATACACATGGAGATACCCGCGCCGGATTTCTTCATCAACGATAAAACGTTCGAGCTCGCGCCGTATCACCGAGCCCTTGGGAGTGAAAAGAGGAAGGCCTTTACCGACGGAATCCGAAAACGCAAATAAGTCGAGCTCCTTACCGAGCTTCTTGTGGTCATGCTCTTTCTCCGCTCCTGCATCCATATCTGCCGAATATACCATATTGCTAGAGCGGTTTGAGTTCCTCAATTGCGAGAGAAGTCTCGCCGTTCCGAACCGAAATTTTACCTTTCACGAGGAGACAGGCACCCGAAGCGACCAGAACGGCATGTTCTTTAAAGAGTTTGGGGAAGACAACCGCTTCAATAGAGCCAGTTTTGTCTTCCACGGTGATGAACGCCATCTTTTCGCCGCCTTTAGTGAGGATGGAGCGCGCGAGCGTCACGAGAACCGGCACTATGACGGTCATGCCCGGTTGCGGTTCTTCCTTTATTTTCGCGAGCGAAAGCTTTGATTTTGCGGTAACTGCGGCATGCGCATCAAGCGGATGGCCGGAGACATAGATGCCAAGCAATTCCTTTTCCCACGTGAGTTTATCAAGAAGCGAGACAGTCTTACCGACCGGGAGTGTAAGCTCCGGCAGGGCCATAACAGTTCCAAAAAGTGAGTCTTGCGGTGCGCTGGCTGTTGCTTCTCTATGGTATGAGAGGAGCGTTTCAATGTTATCAAGCAATGTGCCGCGAGAAGGGTTGAGCGAATCCAGCGCACCGCACTTAATGAGCGATTCAAGCGATTTGCGGTTGAGATTCTTTGATCCGACGCGAGAAAGAAAGTCAGAAAGGGTTGTGAAAATGCCGTGCGCCTCACGCTCAACGATGATGGCTTCTGAAATGCCATCGCCGAAGTTCTTGATGGAAGACAAACCAAAACGAATTGCATTTTTTTCTGCGCCAACGACGGCGAAGACGCTGCCGCTCTCGTTCACATCCGGCGGCAAGACGGGGGTGCCCATGCGCTTTGCCTCGGCGACAAAGAGAGCAATTTGCTCCGTATCGCCCGAGTCGGCGGTCAACAGGGCGGCGAGATACTCCACCGGATAGTTCGCCTTCATATACGCGGTTTGGTACGCAACTTTGCCGTAGCTCGCGGCGTGCGCTTTATTGAAACCATATGCGGCGAATGGTTCGATAAGCGACCAGAGTTTTTGCGCAGTGTTTTCTGAAAGTTTTCCGTACCCAACAAATCCTCTTGTCAGTTTTTGTTTTTCCGCTTGCATGACTTTCGGAATCTTCTTTCCCATCGCTTTTCGGAGCGCGTCCGCCTCGAGCCACGAATAACCGCCGAGCTTAATGGCGGTGAGAAGCACATCATCTTGATAGACGAGGAGCCCATAGGACATGTCGAGGTATTCCTTCATACGTTCGTCAACAAAGCGAATGAGTTTCGGATTGTGTTTCCGTTCGATGTATTGGGGGATTGTCTCCATCGGTCCTGGGCGATAGAGCGCGACCATCGCATTGATGTCGTGAATAGTTGTCGGTCGAAGTTCCTTCAGCCAACGAGTCATGCCGGAACCGTTCAGCTGGAAAATACCTTCCGTTTCGCCGTGCGCGAGCATCTGGTAGGTCTTCAAATCATCGATAGGAACATTTTCGATATCGACGGCGATGCCGCGCGTGTGCCGAACGCGCGCGACGGCATCGGCGAGGATAGCGAGATTTTTGATGCCGAGGAAATCGAATTTCAGAAGCCCCACGCCGCCATACTCGTCGGTGATGGAGTACATATCATATTGTGTGATGAGCTTACCGGTGCCTTTGGGGTCCAGCTGGATGGGTGTCCACTCGATAAGCGGAGTCGGTGCGACGACCACGCCCGCCGCGTGGACACCGACATGTCGGACACACCCCTCGATGCGTTTCGCGAGGTCAATAATCTCGCGGGTGTCGTCGTCCTCGTCGTAGAGCGTCTTCAAATCCGGTTCGAGCGTAAACGCGCGGTCAATCGTCATCGGGAATCCCTGGGAGCCGAGCGGGATAAGTTTCGCTATACGGTCGCCGGTAGTGTAGGAGTGGCCGAGCGCACGCGCGACGTCGCGCACCGCCGCGCGCGCCATCATCGTGCCGAAGGTGCCGATTTGGGCGACATGGTCTTCGCCGTATTTCTGCTTGGTATATGCAATCATATCGTCGCGACGGTCGTCGGCGATATCCATGTCGATATCCGGCGCTTTCGGACGTTCAGGATTGAGGAATCGTTCAAAGGGCAGTTTATAGAAGAGCGGGTCCACGTTCGTGATGCCGACCAGGTAGGCGACCAAACTGCCCGCTGCCGAGCCGCGCGTGGTCGTGAGGATGCCGTTCCGCCTCGCGAATGCGAGGAGGTCGGCGACGATGAGGTAATATACGGCGAAGCCCTTGCCGATAATAATATTCAGTTCATATTCAATGCGATCCGTGATTTCCTTATTTGTTTCTTGTAGGTTACGCTCCGCGATACCGGCGTACGCCTTTGCGCGCAATTCCTCATCATGATTTTTGAAACCGGGCGAGACCGGGACGGCAGGGAAGGTCCATTTTCCAAGTTCGAGAGATACGACGCAGCGGTCGGCGATCAGTCGGCAATTATCGAGCGCCTCCAGAGTTTCTTTAAAAAATTTTTCGGCGGTCTTTTCGTTGATGAAAGAGAAATCCTCGTCTTCGTTCTTGCCGCGACCGCCCTGCTGGATACGCCGCATAATCTCGGTTGCTTCGCGGTCGCTCGGTTCGAGATAGTAGACATCGTTCTGCCCGACAAGAGGAGTGCCGCTTGAATGGGCAAGTGCGATTATTTTTTTCTGCAACGCCTCGTGTCCGGCGACCTTCGAATGGTGCGTGATTTCAAGAAATACATTGTCGTTACCAAATATGTTCTTGAATTCCGCGAGCGCAGCCGCGGCGCCGTTGCCGTCGCCCGCGCGGAGCATCTGCGCGACATCGCCGGCGAACGAGGGAATGAGCGCGATAAGCCCGCGGCCATGCGCGCGCAGAAGTTTCTTATCCATACGCGGACGCTCATAAAAACCTTCGGTCCATGACTTCGTCACAAGCGCAAGGAGATTCTTGTACCCCTCGTTATTTTCCGCCAATAGTACAATGCGCGAACGTCTCGTATCGGCATGTTGGTCCGGCTCCCGCATAGAGCGCGGCGCGAGATACGCATCGACGCCGAGAATTGGCTTCACTCCCGCCGCCTTCGCGGCTTTATAGAACTCAATGGCGCCGTGCATATTGCCGGCATCGGTGAGCGCGAGCGCATTCATACCTTCCTTTTTCGCCTTTTCCACCAGCTCGTCCACCTTCGGCAGCGCCTG
>CAYHMS010000030.1:0-7188 GCA_964357805.1 uncultured Candidatus Saccharibacteria bacterium
ATAAAGTAGCGGACTTCTAAGCCGTTGATGTTGGTTCGATTCCAGCTGGGGGCACTACTTCGCTCGATTCAAAAATCGAGCTACGAAGTGCACGGCACGAAAGAAAATCAAGGAAGAATAATTTAATGAAACAAGCGAAGTAGCCCTTCGTAGCTCAGCAGGGCGGAGTAGGGCGTATACTTGAATGATGCATTACGTTTATCTTCTGCAAGACGAGAGAGATAAATTGTATATTGGTTATTCTGGCGACCTAAAGAAACGGCTCTACGATCATAAATCTCAAAGAGTGACTACGACCAAAGTATACAGAGACCCTATTCTAATCTGGTATTGCGCTTTTAAAAACAAAAAAGCCGCGTTGGATTTTGAAAAATATCTGAAGATTGGGTCGGGGCATGCTTTCGCTCGAAAGCATCTCGTAAATTAATCAGTGCCGCGGGGGAGACTTGAACTCCCAACCCCTTGCGGGGACTAGCTCCTGAAGCTAGCGTGTTTACCAATTTCACCACCGCGGCCTGTTTGGATTATGCGCATAAATGCCGTAATCTTCAAATACAGCACCCTTAGCTCAGTTGGTAGAGCGCTTCGTTTACACCGAAGATGTCGCAGGTCCGAGTCCTGCAGGGTGCACAAAACTATTAGCGTCTAACTCTTGTTATATACAGACATATGCCAGACGAAGAACAAATTATTTTGGTTGACGAAAACGATGCACAAATCGGCGCAATGGGGAAATTAGAAACGCATGAGAAAGGACTCTTGCATCGAGCTTTTTCTATTTTTGTCAGAAATAACAATGGTGAGACGCTACTTCAAAAGAGAGCATCAAGTAAATATCACAGCGGTGGATTGTGGTCAAACACTTGTTGCGGACACCCGAGAAATGGTGAGGAGCTTATGTCAGCGGCACACCGTAGACTTGTAGAAGAAATGGGATTTGACTGTCCGCTCTACGAGCTTTTTGTATTTAGCTACCAAGCAACCGTACCAACGCAAAAGACTGAACTACAGGAAAATGAAATAAATCATGTGCTCATCGGTACATATAATGACGCTCCTGTTTTAAATCTCGAGGAGGCAAGCGATTGGAAGTGGGTGACACTTAAAGAAATCAAGTTGGATGTATCAAAAAATCCAGACGACTACACCTATTGGTTCAAAATAATAATTGGAAAACAGGAACTAAATAGTATGCTATACAGGTTGATATAGATATGAATGAATCCGCGGATAGTACGGCTGTAGCGCCGACGTGTATCGGCATTATCATGGATGGGAATCGTCGATGGGCGAAGGCACAGGGGCGGCCGGTATTTGACGGGCACAGTGAGGGCTATAAGAAACTACAAGATGTACTGCGCTGGTCGCGCGATGCGGGTATCTCGCATGTTGTGGCCTATGCATTTTCTACAGAAAATTGGCAACGCTCCGAAGAAGAAGTCGGATATTTGATGAAATTGCTTCACTCCGTTCTTGAAAATGAAACGGAGAAGATGGTCGAGGAGCGCGCGCGTGTGCGATTTGTCGGCGATATATCGCGTTTCGATGAATATCTCCAAAGGATGATGACGAAGATGGAAAAGGCGACTGCGGAGGCATATGACATCTCACTCCATTTCCTTATGTCCTATGGCGGCCGCGCTGAGATTGTTGCAGCGGCAAACGCGCTTTCCGCGAGGAAAGCCGCCGTTACTGAGGATTCCTTCGCGCAAAAGCTCTGGTCATATCCGATGCCGGACCCTGACCTCATTATCCGCACGAGCGGCGAGAAACGTCTTTCAGGTTTTCTCCCGTGGCAGTCGGTCTATAGTGAACTCTTCTTCATCGATACATTCTGGCCAGCTTTCACGAAAGAGGAATTTGACTCGATTCTTGCGGAATTCGCTTCGAGGGAGCGCCGCCGCGGAAAATGAATTTACCCATTCTCTACGAAGATGCAGACGTCGTCGCAATCGCAAAACCCATAGGGCTCATCACGCACTCCGATGGCCGAACAAAGGAGGAGACGGCTGAAGAGTGGTTCAAAAGTAAGTATCCGAATACCGAAGGGAATTACGTACACCGCTTAGACCGCGATACTTCGGGCGTATTAGTTTTTGCAAAAAATAAAGAAGCGTATGAATTCTTGCGCAAAGCATTTCACGACAGAGAGGTGAAGAAGACCTATCTCGCGTTCGTCTACGGCACGCCGAAGGCGAAGAAGGGCGTCATTGATTTCGACATCGGTCGCTCACGGAAAGATTTCCGCCTCCGGAGTGCGCAACCGAAGGCTAAAGGTCGCTTGCGCGATGCGCTTACGCGTTATGAAGTGATTGGAGAAGTAGAGGGCTACTCTTTATTAAGGTTGATGCCGGAAACCGGCAGAACACACCAAATCCGCGTGCATCTGAAGGCCATTCATCACCCGATAATCGGCGACACTCTCTACGCTCCCAATCGTCCCCAAGCGCTCGGCATCACACGCCTCGCGCTCCACGCGTACGCGCTTGACCTACCGCTTCCTTCGGGAGGGCGCACGTTCATCACGGCGCCCGTTCCCTCCGACCTCGCGCCCGCATTCGCGTTGTTTCCCGAAACAAAAGAAAAAATTGCCCTCGCGTAGCGCATATGGTAGAGTGCGCGGACATGAGTAAGGTTATAACGTCGGTCAATGTGGAGGGGCGCGCGAAGCTCGGAATACGCCCGGGCGACACGGTGCGCGTCGTCCAGAACATTATAGAGCTCAAGAAAAGTCGCGGCACCGACAAGAAGGAAAAGACGATTAAGAATACCCGCAAGCAGGCCTTTGAAGGACTCGTCCTCTCGGTCAAACACGGCGCCGAGGCGGGCGGCATGTTTACGGTGCGCGCGACGCTCTCGGGCGTCGGCGTTGAAAAAACCTTCCCGCTCTACTCACCGGTCATTGATTCCATTGAAATAGTAAAGCGTTCAAAAGTTCGCCGCGCGAAGCTCTATTTCATTCGCGAGAAGGCGGCCAAGGCGGTCCGCCGCCAGCTCCGCAATGCGCGCATGATGAATCTAAAGAGTGACGAGACTGTTGTCGTTGACGAAGTTGCAGTGGAAGAGACGCCAATAGTTGAAGAAAAAATAGCAGAAGTGGTAGTATAAAAGTTCACCTGCCCGGGTGTTGAAACTGGTAGACATTACAGCTTGAGGTGCTGTAGCCTGCAAAGGCGTGGAGGTTCAAGTCCTCTCCCGGGCACAAAATGAAAGCTCCGCTATTTGGCCGGACGGAGATTTTGGCGGCGACAAAATTCTTTTCCTTGCCCCTCCCTCCCTGCGCGGAAAAGGTTAAGGAACTCCCCAAATCAGTATATCCCATTTTGGGATTATACCACAATAGGATATATCATAGAAACATATATGAGCAAGTCGGTTTACTCAAAAGACTATAAAGACATCATAGAACGCTTGAAAACGGCGCGTATTGACGCTGGGCTTGCCCAGCAAGAGGTTGCGGATAAGCTGGGGAAGCCACAATCTTATATCTCAAAAATTGAGTCTGGCGAAAGACGGCTTGATGTAGCAGAGATGAAGAAATTTTCGACAATTTATAAAAAACCAGTTGATTACTTCTTGAAATAAATAATATTTTAAAAATATGTCTCAGTGGGAAAAACCAATATACAAACGACTTGCCGCATCGGAATTAGGTGCAGGTCATACTTCTGGCATTGTTCCGACGGTTGATACTCAACCGTATTTTGGGACTCCGCAAAAAACAGAATCCCATCTGATTAAAAAGATATTTATTGAATTTTGGATAGGTAGAACGAGTAAGATAATAACAACCAATGTAAACTATTTCAAAAGTGATACCCATGATCATATTCATCTGACTGGCAACCTGCTCCCCACATACAAAGCGGGCGGTGCCTCTATCGGAGATATTCTTGTTTTTTGGAAATCCATAGAGGATGAAAATAGCTTTAAGGCAGAGTTAATTAAATCTAGTTCTACTCGATGGGCAATGATTAAAGAGCCTGGATTTCCAGCGGCAGGGGGTTCTATTGAACTTCTTCCCCCCGGAAAAGATTCTTCGTTGATAGACACAGATGAAGAAGCTGACGATTACGAGATACTTTCCGAAATTGAAGAGACTCTAACTCAAGCCGACTTTCCAACAGTAGATCGCCGAGGTCGCATAAAACAAGGCCCACGTATGGTCACTGTAAGAAATAAAGCGAAGGGTGATTTTGTTTTAAAGCAGCAAAAATATAAATGCCAAGTAGACCCTTCTCATAAAAGTTTTTTAACACCAGCAGGAGTTCCTTACATGGAAAAACACCATCTTATTTCCATGAAGTTCTATGAAGAATATGCGAAAGACCTTGATGATATTAGCAACATAGTTTCTTTATGCCCGACGTGTCATAGGCAAATTCACCTTGGAAGAAAAGAGGAAGTGGGCAAGATTCTTGGAATACTCCACGCAAAACAAAAAGGGGAATTAGAAAGTGCCGGTTTTATAATCAGTCCGGAGGAATTGAAGAGAAAGTACGGAGTAATCTAAGCTTAAGTGTGTAGAAATCTGGTCTTTCGAAAAAGGTTTTCTAAAATAGATTGAGCAACATTCACTGTAATTGCGTTTCCGGCCTGTCTATAAAGTTGCGTATCCGAGACTCCGCCTTGTTTAGCTTGTTCAACAAAGCAATCATCAAAACCTTGAAGCCGAAAGGCTTCCAGTGGTGTAATTTTTCTTACGCTCTTTTTTCCTTTGGCGTGCGGGAGCGAAGAAACCATACCGTTTTTGAAAACACCCTGGATGAAATCATTTGAATAATAATTGTCTTGGTTCGCTCTGTGCATCTTATGCATGCTGGCTGTAAGTGGTCTTGCAATAAGTCTATTTATCTCTGACTTAGAGTAGTAGTTACCACTCCCGTGAGCAAGAATTGTCCGAAGTATTTTTTCAGAAAGATAATATTTCTCATCCACCTCCTTTTCTAAAAGGTGCCAAGTGGACTGATATTTTGGTTTTCTTCCCCATGAGACATCTTCTAACCCTAGCTCCGATAGTGTCGTCTTGTTCTTGGAGCCAAGAATATAGAGACGACGCCTAATTTGGGGTACGCCGAAATTAACGCTATTCATAAGTTTTACTTTAACCGAATAATTCAATTCCTCGGAGAGAATCGATATTATTCTCTGTAATGTCTTGCCATTATCATGTGTCTGTAGCCCTCGAACATTTTCGAGTATGAAAAATGATGGATTCTTGACTGCTAAGATCTTTGCAATATGGAAAAACAATGTTCCCCTTGTATCTTCAAAGCCCTTTTTTAAGCCCATCAAGCTAAACGGTTGACAAGGAAAGCCCGCAAAAAGTATGTCAAAATTTGGTAGAACTTTTTTAATTTGTGATTCCGAATTCAAGCCAGTAATATCGCCAATATCTATCTCATTATTAGTATCAAAGTTGTTGCGATAAGTGGTAAGCGCATATTTATCTATCTCACTATAACCCAAGCATCGAGACTTTATGTTAATATCTTTTGAAACTCGATCCATGGCCAAACGGAATCCTCCTATTCCAGAAAATAGATCAATATAGGTTAATTCCTCCCCGCTCTTTTTGTAAATTTTCATATTTAGGCTTGTTATAAATACTCTTTTAATGCTCCTGCAAAAATACTCGCTAACAATGGGGGGACTGCGTTGCCAATCTGGTTATACCATTGTGTGTATGGACCATAAAAAATATAGTTGTCTGGAAAGCTTTGAATCCTCGCGGCCTCTCGTGGTGTCAATCCTCTCGTTTCGCATGGATGTATATACATATGACAATCAAATTTCATATGAGAGGTAATTGTTTTTGAGGGCTTACTTAAAACAAGTTTATAAAATTTATCTTTAAATATATCCTTACGACTATTATACGGCATTATGTGAGCAATGTCAGGATGATCTGATTTTCCACCTTGCGGCAAGAGCTTAAAGATTTGCAAATCTCTATCGTTATTATAGCGAGCTTTATGATTGTAGATCAGTTTGGGAAGTGTTCCTCCGTTTATTTTTTTTACATAAGATGAATCTCTATGATCATTATTAAGAACAACATCCTCAGATAGGCCCGATTTTTTAGAATTAATTTCTGTATCATTTTTTTCCTTTCTGGCTGTCAGTTTACGAAGTCCCCAAAATGCAGACTCTAGTGGGAGTTCTTTTAATTGTTTATTTTTCTCTATCCGATTGAATATACTCTCAAGGACTCCGTCCGGATTTTTAAAACTATTTTTCTGTAGCCCAATATAAATAAGCCTTTCTCTATTTTGGGGGATTCCATAATCTTTTGCGTTTATGATTTTATAGAAAACGATATAGCCCTTTTTGTTAAAATCATCTACAATTTGTTCTGCTGCGGACAACATACCCTTAACATTTTCCATCATAAATGCTCGGGGCTGTAACCGCGAAACAATTTTTACAAACTCCTTGTAAAGATGATTTCGAGGGTCGTTAATTAATCTTTGTCTGTTTGCCATACTAAATCCCTGGCAGGGTGGACCACCTACAATTAGATCAATCTGTTTTCCCCCATCTGTTAGATTCCCAATCTTTTTATAGAGACTCCTTACGTCTCCAAGAATAACCGTACCTTCTTTTAGTCCAGGTCTATTTTTTTTGAATGTCTCAATTGAATGTCGGTCATGGTCATTAGCTAAAAGCAAATCAAAGCTGTTCACTTCAAAACCAAGCGATAGGCCGCCGGCCCCACAAAATAAATCTACAAAAGTAAGTTTCGTTTTTTTCATGCAGTCAAAATTATTCAAATCTTCTTAATACACCAACAACCTTTCCTTGTATCTCTATGTTTTTTTCATAAAAAGGCTTCATGTATTTATTCGCCGGAACAAGTTTTATTCGCTTTTTTTCACGATAAATCTTTTTAAGCGTAACAGCGTCTTTGTCTGGCAGATATGCAACAGCTTTTTCTCCATCATTAACTGTTTGTTGTTCGCGAACAATCACAATATCGCCATCTGATATACCCTCCTCAATCATACTTGTTCCGGCAACTTTTAGAGCATAATAATTCGCCCCTCTTGAAAGCATGCTACGTGGCACTTCTATTGGTTCGGGGTTCCTAATCGCCTCAATCGGCCCTCCGGCGGCGATTAGTCCCATGAGCGGGATTTCCACCAAGTCTCTTTTTTGATCGTTGAACGCTTGAATCGAACGCCTTTT
>CAYHMS010000031.1:0-7150 GCA_964357805.1 uncultured Candidatus Saccharibacteria bacterium
TACGAATATATGATGAAGCGGGTGTGGGAACAACTGCAGGAAAAAAATCTTGACCCAAGCAATTATGCTGAAGGAAGCGACATGCGACGCCTCCTTGAAGCTGACGCGAACTCAATTGACAAGGTTGTGCATCAGATTGCAAGTGATCCGGAACATCACTTCTATAATGCCGACGGCACGAGCGTTCGTATTGGTCTCGGCTCGCAGATGTCTGTCAATGCCGAGGGCAACATTCAGTTGGGCGAAGCGGTCAAAGCGCCTGAAGGCGCTCCGGTGACGCCCGCGTATCATCCCGAAACGTCCGCTCCTGTTATTCCAGAAGAACTAACTCAAGCCGAAGCCGAAGAGCTCGCCAAACAAAAGATTGATGCCGTAACTTCAGTTGAACATATTACCGTGGTGCCGAGTGAACCACCACCGGTTTCTCCACTTGAGACAGTAGATATGGACGTCGTGACGCCGGACCAAACGGTACCGACAGTTGAGGCACCGGAGTATCCGCTAGAGACCGCTCCTCTTCAGGAGCAGGCAGAGGTGCAGTCAGAAGTGGTCTCAGAGACTCCAACATTCCTGACGAAAGTTGACGGAGTCTTGATTAATCCGAACGTACCGGCGATATATGAAGCACAAACTCTCACCGGGGAAACCTATTTGACGGCATACGGCGGAAGTGACCCAGAAAGATTTAATTTAATCCAGGATTACTTGGAGCGTCCGGAGAATCAAGGTAAATCGATTCGCTTCGCACACGAGGTCCCTTCGATACTCGGTTCTCAAATCAAGGTGGACACTATCGGAGCTAAAACGACCGAAGGAGAAATTTCATGGTTCCTTGATTTCTTCAAAAGTCCGGTACAACCTCCATCCCCAGAAACCTTTTTAAGGCGATTAACCAAATAAATGCTATGATTCCACCTATGCAAGACGAACTGACCGCACTCATCGCCGCCGACCTCGGCGTTAAGGATTTGCCGGCGGAAGAACAAAAGACGCTCATCGCGCAATTCGGCGAGGTCGCGCTCAAAGCCGCGACTCTCGCCGTTGTGGGGAAGCTCGCGGAGGGTAAGCGCGATGCATTCGCGAAGCTTGCGGAGGCGGGCGACGCCAAGGAGCTTAAGGCATTCCTCGACCGAGAAGTTCCCGGGCACGAGGACATTGCGAAGGACGCGGTCGCCGAGGAGGTGAAGCGGTTTAAAGAGTTCCAAAAGCCGTAGTATACTTACTAGCGTTATAACCTTATATATATGAAACCAACTCACACCGGTATCGCCACTGCACTCGCGCTCGTCGTTGTCATTTCATTCTTCATCTTTCCCGGCCTTTGGCCCTTTGGGACATCAGCGCCTGCGAACGAGACAGCCGCCGTCGAACAAGCTACTAATACCCAAACAACGTCAACTACTATGTCTACCGTAACCCAACTTCAAATAACCGATAAGACTATGGGGACGGGCGCTCCAGCCGTAGCGGGAGACAGTGTAACGGTGAACTATGTCGGGGCGCTCACCGACGGCACTGTCTTCGATGCTTCAGCCAACCACCCAGAAACCGTGAGCGGTTTTACATTCCCTCTCGGAGCGGGACAAGTAATCCAAGGTTGGGACCAAGGCATTGTCGGTATGAAAGTGGGAGGAAAGCGTCTACTCGTCATCCCCGCATCGCTCGCGTACGGTGACCAAGCCATTGGGAACGTTATCCCGGCCGGCTCCACGCTTGTCTTTGAAGTTGAACTCTTGAAAGTAGAGAAAAAGTAGTTCGTATAGAAATTAAAGACGGGCGCGAACCTGTTGGTTCGCGCCCGTGTGATGACGCACCGCGTTGTTAGCGGGGAGGAGGAGCAATGTATCCGCTCCGTGTCCTGGGATACGCCGGTGCCGATGCGTCCGAAACAACCGGTACCGGCGCTTTGCCGGTATAAACCGGGATAACGAACAGTCGGGAGAGTTTCCCCTCGAGCTGGTCCGCTTTGTAAATCATCCCGGTCATACAGTACCCATGTGCCACTGATCGCGCCATCTCGGCGGATATCTTGCCGCTTCCGAGTCCGCCGCCGAGACCGGTTGCGCCGATGTACAGCAAATAATCGGCAGCATTTACCGCCGGACCAAAGGCGAGCCGTGCGCCCAATGCTCCAAGAAAACCCTGGAAGCCGCCATAAGTGGCGCCCTGTCGGAACATCTCGTTTCCGGTTCCGGAGAGCTCCTCGACTTTTTTCGTACAGAACCAGTCGAGTTGTGCCAACTGATTGTACTCGTCGAGCGTCATTCTGGGATTCGGATTGAAGTTCTGCCCGACTCCCGGGTAGAGGGTCACGATGTAATCGTGCGTCTCCCCCTTGGCTTCGGTCGCGCGTGTCGCGGGCGCCGGCGGAGTCGCTTCCGCCTTCCCACCGCGCATGGTGAGATTGCCAGTGCCGGTGCTCACGCAGCCGGCGACAACGAGCAGGGTCGCCAACACGGCGAGCCCTTGGAACAATTTCTTAAACATAGAAAGAACCTCCATTTTGGGGCCAGCTCGGAATGAGCCGGTTGAACCCACTGAACGCAAGAATACTCACTAATTATAGTTTGTCAATACCCGAGCGATACGGTACTGTGAGAGAAATGAGTGCAATAAATTTTAAGATAGACCAACGCGCGCCGCGGAGTGGCGCGCGTGCTGGCGTATTGCACACCCCGCATGGCGTCATTCACACGCCCGCATTCGCTCCGGTGGGGACGAAGGCGAGCGTGAAGGGCATTTTGCCGAGTGCACTCACCGTGCTCGGCGCCGAAGTCGTGCTCGCGAACACCTATCATCTTTATTTGCAGCCAGGGGAAGAGATTGTGCGCGAGGCCGGAGGCCTCGCGCAGTTTATGGGCTGGGCGGACCCACCTCCGCCAATTGGCTCCGGCGAGGCAAAACCGACCATCACCGATTCGGGCGGTTTTCAAGTGTTCTCGCTCGGCGCCGCCTTTGGCAAAAAGGTATCAAAATTTGATGGACACGTCGTGTCAATCACGGACGCGAGCCCGGCAGTGTATGACGAAAGTGTTACAAGCCAGCACGGTCAGTTGGCGATTATAGACGACGAGGGCGTTTCATTTACCTCGCATCAGGACGGTTCGCTCCATCGTTTTACGCCGGAGCGTTCGGTCGAGCTCCAGCACGCGTTCGGTGCGGATATTTTCTTCGCCTTTGACGAGTGTACTTCGCCAACCGAGCCGTATGAATATCAGAAGGAAGCGATGGAACGCACGCACCGATGGGCCGAAAGGTCGTTAAAGCATCACCGGCATTTTGAAGCAAGTTTACCTGCCGAAGCGGCTTCGCGAAGGCAGGCTATTTTTGGTATCGCGCAGGGCGGACAGTTTGACGACCTGCGCCGCCAGAGTGCAAAGGCTATTGCTGAAATGGGTTTTGATGGGTTCGGGCTTGGCGGTTCGTTTAGTAAGAAATATGGCGACGACTCTCTCCAGTCGGCGCTCGCGATGTTGAAGGAATTGCCGCCGGAGATGCCCGTGCACGGCCTCGGCATCGGCGAACCGGGCGATATGCTCGCGAGCATCGCGGCTGGCGTCGACCTCTTTGACTGCGTTTCTCCGACGCGGCTTGGCCGCCACGGCTCTATTTATACGAAGCACGGCCTTATCCATCTCAAGAACGAAAGGTATCGCACCGACTTCACACCAATTTCGGAAAGTTCTGAATTCACATTGGCGTATGTTTCGCATCTTCTACGCTCCGGCGAAATGCTCGGCGCCATCATCGCCTCTATGCACAATGTCGGCTTCATCTTGCGCCTCGTCGCCGGCGCGCGCCAAGCCATTCTTGACGGGCAATTTAATGAATATCGTGCAGACTTCATCCGCGAATATTATGGCTAATTCCAACTGGTATACTGCATAACATGCAAACCATCGTCGGGGTTCTGCGGGGCGGGCCGTCGCGCGAGCATGAAGTCTCGCTCCGAAGCGGCGCCGCTATTCTCGCGAATCTCCCCGAGAAACTCTATGCCGCGCGCGACATTTACATAGATAGACAGGGCGTCTGGCACGACCGCGGCCGTCCCACGTCGCCTGAACGTATTCTGCGGCAGGTTGATGTGGTGCTTAACGGGCTCCACGGCGAGTACGGTGAGGACGGCGAGGTGCAAAAAGTGTTGGAACGTTTCGGCGTGCCCTATACCGGTGCGGACTCATTCGGCTCGTATCTCACGATGCATAAGGTGATGGCGAGTACACGCGCGCGCGGAGCAGGTCTGCGTACACCCGAGTTCCACTACATTGAAAGCGCCGAGGACAGCGAGACAGGCGCGCGCGATGCCGTCCGCGCCTTCCATCAGCCGGTGGTCGTGAAGCCGGTCAGCTGGGGCTCCTCGGTTGGTGTCTCAATCGCGGGTGGGTACGCGCCGGTGCTCGCCGCCGTCAAGCAGCTTTTTATAGACGGTGCGCCCGGCGTGCTTGTGGAAGAATACATTCGGGGGAAGGAGGCAACCGCCGGTGTGGTGGAAGGATTGCGGGGAGAGGCGCTCTACACGTTGCCACCGGTGGAAATCATTCCCCCCGAAGGCAATTTCTTTAATTATACCAACAAATATGACGGGACCACTCGAGAGATTATTCCCGGCAATTTCTCCCGTGTCGCGAATGAGGAGCTTCAGCGATTGGCGAAGGTGATGCATCGCGCGCTTGGGCTCCGCCACTATTCGCGGAGCGATTTCATCGTGACGCCGAAGGGCATTTATTATCTGGAAACCAACACGCTCCCCGGGCTCACGACCGAATCGCTTCTGCCGAAGTCCCTCGCGGCCGTCGGCGTCTCCCTCCGCGATTTTCTCTCGCATCTGGTCAATCTCGCGCTCGGGAGGTAAAATAGAAAATATTGGGCCGTTAGCTCAGTTGGTAGAGCACCTCGTTTGCAACGAGGGGGTCGCAGGTTCGAATCCTGTACGGTCCACCAAACGAAAAATTTGACTTGTCCTAAATGGTCGGGCCGCCGGGAATTGAACCCGGTCTACACGCACCCGAAGCGTGCGTACTACCGGCATACTCCGGCCCGGTGCGCTCTACAGGATTCGGACCTGTGACCTTTCGCGTGTGAAGCGAACGCTCTAACCAACTGAGCTAAGAGCGCGCGAACGTATGCACGATAACAGATTATGTAATAACACTCAATTTTGCGGGTAATTTATTTTTTGGGTATATATCGTCCGGATAAATCTCGATGAGCCGATAACCCATCTCTTTTGCGAGTAGACGTTTCTTCTCAATGTTTTTGTCATAGGTCTTTTGTACTCCCGCAAGCCCGAAAAACTCAATGAAGACATTGGATCCTATTTTGAAATCAGCTGTGAACTTTGTGGCTCCGTATCGTACATTTCGTTCATGAACGATGTTATTTGCGGATAGCCAGTCATCAATTATTCGTTCGGTAAACGAATCGCATATGTGTCCGTCAGAAGCAACGAACCTTTTAGAAAATAAGACGGGATTAGTATCGAAACCCGCTTTCTTGACCGCGTTGTTCCAGCTTCCAAATCTAACTCTATATATACGCAATGCGTTGAATTCACGCTTGAGTGGGATTCGTCCATTTTGCGTGTAAAAATCTCGGATTTTATTGATCAGTTCCTCATCCGAATATTTTACTTGATACTGATAGGAGGCTAATCGTTCTTTGATAATCTGCTTTTCAGCCGTACTCATCCGATGCTGGTTTCTTCGGGTTTCGATAGCTCGTTTCTGAGATGGGGTGATACCAATTTCTTTAGTCCACAAATGTATGGTGCTAGTTCTAGCTCCTAATTCTTTTGCAATCTCACGATGAGTCATTCCTTCGATTCGAAGCTGCTCAGCTCGTTTCTTAATAGATGCTGGATAACGAATTCCATTCCTTGCTTTTGGCATATCTAAATTATATCGTGTTATTCTCCGTTTACGACGGGCCGTAAGCAGAGCTTTCGTTACCGTTGCTTCGGAGAGAATAATCATATGAAGACATATGTTATTCTTCCTTCGCAACGGGCCGTAGTATATCGGCAGTACATGTCCATGGGGTGGATAAGGGCCGGGTCCGATTCCCGGCGGCCCGATGAAATTAGTTTTCGTGCGTGCTAGTATTCTGAGTGTTCGTTTCGGGCCATTAGCTCAGCTGGTAGAGCGCGTCATTCGCATTGACGAGGTCAGCGGTTCGACCCCGCTATGGTCCACAACTTCGCTAAACATTTTTCATTTCGGGCTACTAAATCCGTATGATAGTATTTTATGTATGCGAGGCCGTAAAGTATCAAAGATTTTGATAAAATGTTCGCGTCTCGTTTTTATTTTTCTACTTGCATTCGGCTGGGTCTATTCCGGCTGGCCGCAGATTGGCAATTTCCCGCCGGGAATTGAGGAAGTACAGGCGGCGGCACCGACATTTGTAGCCGCCAGTGCCATAGGCAATTCAACCGCAGGTACATTCACTGTCACTCTCCCAACCCACGCAACAGATGACATCCTGCTCTCTATCTCGTGGTATAGAGCCAGCGCAACAGTGCTATTGCCAACAGGCTGGACGGAGGCGGCAACAGCACTGCGAGACACTACTCGTTATTATCTTCACTGGAAGCGGGCAACAAGTGCGTCAGAAACAAACCCAGTCTTTGATTATACAGGAGCCAATGATGGTTTCGGCTTGATTGTCTCATACCGTGGGGTAATCAATACTGGCAATCCCTATGATGTGCTCGGGGCGTTCGCAAGTGGAACTGCTGAACCCGCTACGCTCACTGGTATTACTACCCTTACCGCCAATTCTCTTGTTGTGGCACTTATTGGTGGCGAGGACAACACGGGTACTGGTATGACAATGACCGCTACCGACCCAGCGGCGTTCATCGAGCATTATGCCGAGTCCGCCACGGGAACTGATGGCGCGGTCGCTATCGGTGAAGCATCGAGGGCCACAACCGGCGCGACTGGAAACGTCTCATCAGCATTCGGGGCGACTGTTGTAGGTTGGGGCGGATGGGTGCTTGCTCTCCAACAACCTGCCGCTCCCACCGTCACCACCCAAGCGGCTTCATCAGTAACCGCTACAACCGCCACATTAAATGGAAACGTTACAGCAACAGGTGGAGAAAATGCGACTGACCGTGGTTTTGCTTGGGGAACTTCCGCCACGATGG
>CAYHMS010000032.1:0-4507 GCA_964357805.1 uncultured Candidatus Saccharibacteria bacterium
GAGAGAAAACTGGTTTAAGGTAGTTATCGTGGTATTGCTACTGATGATTTACTCAAAACTGGGTGATGTTAAGGAAAACACTTTTTATACGGCAGATATGGTTGATGCTAGTGCTACTAGGATAATCAATTCCTTAGAGGACGGTCTTCAGGGCATTGAGGACGGCGTAGATTCTATTTACAGAATGCAGGGGTTATAAATCTACTGTCCACAGGCGACCTTGACAGGAATATAGAAAATACCTTTGATGGCTTTGTTTTCCACTACGACAATCGGCACAACGACAAGGCGCGGTTTTCCGCTTTGCTCGGAACTGTATTGCTTGGCGCAAAATAGAGAGGAAGTCGGATTTGGTCATTTAAGGAAGGTTTTGAGCCGTATTATATCACACTATCCACACCACTGTTGCAAATCCGCTTGACAGGTGTATAGTGGCTAAACATATGGCTTCGGCCTCGCCCCGCCCTAAAAAGCGGGGCAAAATTGTTTTTATTGAGGGAACAATGCTCCTTTTAACCCGTCTACAACTCTCTTAAATGTTCCCTCATCTAGCGTAGCCATTTTTCTGATAAGTCGTCTCGCATCAATGGTACGTACTTGCGACAAAATGACAGAGCCTTCACCCTCACCTCCTATTTGTCCTATGTAGATGTGCCATTTACTATTCTCCTTTCTGTTCCCTGTGAGGGCAACGCCAAAGAATTGTTCCCGATTAAATCCGCGAATTATGAGGACTGGTCTATCAAAATTATGTCCAATTCCATCTTGTTCCGTGCCAATGTTCACTCCCAATGCGCACCACCAAATCTCTCTTTCGTGATAAAAGGGTGTCGTTGTCCCCAATAGGGCATTCAACTCCATTTTTCTAGGATGCCACCCATCAAAATCTTTAGTGTACTTTGGTTCGTCCATTTCCGTACAATCTAGCATAATTACACCACATTTTCAAGCCCATTCTCCCCACTTATGTCGTTACGGTACAGATGGGGTCTTATCCCCACCTCTATTCCCAGAGCGGCTTGCATAGCGTACAATATAGAAACGATGGGCGGCGTCGCGTCAATTATTAGCCGCATATCATTCACTATGTACAAAAATCGTTCCCAGGGTTTTACCCTCATCGAATTACTCGTCGTTATCGCCATCATCGGCATTCTCTCGGCAGTGGTGCTTGCGTCGCTTAACACTGCCCGTTCTAAGGGCAACGATGCGGCCATCCAGTCCGACCTTTCGACCATTCAGACTCAAGCGGAAATCTTCTACGGCACCGGCAATACCTATACCGGCGTCTGTGCTGACGCAACCATTGTAAAAGCGATTGCCGGTGCTGAGGTTGCGAACGGTACTGGCACCGGTGTCGTTTGTAATGTAATCGCAAACGGAACTGCGTACGCGGTCTCATCGAACCTGTCTTCCAACACAGGTCGTTATTGGTGCATCGATTCAACCGGAAGCTCTTCGAATAGCACAACGGCGCTCGCCGCTCTCACGGCTTGCCCGGCTTCGAACTAATCTTGTATGTACACATCACAACGAGGTTTTACCCTCATCGAATTACTCGTCGTCATCGCCATCATCGGCATTCTCTCGGCGGTGGTGCTCGCGTCCCTCAATACCGCCCGCGATAAGGGCAGTGATGCCGCCGTCCAAGCAGACCTCGCGGCCATCCGAACCCAGGCGGCGCTCTATTTCTCGGACAACAATAATACCTACGGTGCTGCGGTAGCGAATAACAGCTGTGCGGCTACTGCAGGCACTCTCTTTGCCGAACCGACGATTGCTAAAGCGATTTCCGGCGCAGATACGGCGAACGGCCCTACTGTTTTGGTCACCTGCAACAGCTCGGCGACCGAATATGCGGTGCAGGCGGGTCTGCTCGCGGGCATAGGGGGTAATATGTATTGGTGCGTTGACAGCACGGGTAATGCGAAGTCGGAATCTGCTGCGATGGACGCCAACGCCACTGCCTGCTTATAATTCTCATCGCATTGTTCGCACTCGGCGCGATTACCGCAAGTTTTGTCGGTGCGTTTGTTGCGCGCCTTAACACCGGCCAGAGTTTTCTCGCCGGCCGCTCGCGTTGCGATGCCTGCGGTGCGCCACTCGCACCACGTGCGCTTGTGCCGGTTATCTCATATTTCGTAGTACGAGGGCGCGCACGCTGCTGCGGTGCGTGCCTCTCTATTTCATCCCCGCTTACGGAACTATTGCTCGGCGGACTTTTCGTGCTCGCGTATGTGAACATTGGATTCACGAGCGCGCTTCCGTTTATGCTCGGCTCGCTTGCACTTCTCTTGGCGCTTGTCCTGTATGACCTCGCCCACCGGATACTTCCGCCGGCTCTTCTCGCTGTATTTGTAGTGGTAAGCGCCGTAACAGGATTATCGCTCTCACCGTCTCTCGACGTTTTTTACTCGAATGCGTTCGTTGCTTTTCTCATCGCGGCGAGTCTCGCATTAATTCACTACTTCTCGCGCGGTCGCGCTATGGGCCTCGCGGATACGCCGCTTTCTTTCGGTCTCGCCCTTCTTGTCGGTCAGGCGGCCCTTCCCGGTTTTGTTTTTTCGTTTTGGATTGGCGCCCTCGTTGGGATAGTGCTGTTGTTTCGGAGGCCAGTCGGCTCTAGAATGGGTGGTGAGGTGCCGTTCGCGCCCTTTCTGGCAGCCGGTTTCCTTCTCGCGTACTTTACCCAATGGAACCCTTTCATCTTCGTCGCGGCTTCACTCTGATTGAGCTTATGGTCGTGTTGGCGATTATGGTCGTCATCATGGGAGTCGTGCTCACCAGCCAGAGTTCTTTCAATAGAACGATTGTTCTCGCGAATACCGCCTACGACATTGCGCTCACGTTGCGTTCGGCCGGAGTATATGGTCTCGGCAGCCGGGTGACAAGCAGTGCGTCGAATGCGGGATATGGCATTCACGTAGAGACAGAGACGTCGGGCGCGTTCACTCTCTTTGCCGATACATATCCGGCAATAGGACAATCGGGGCTCTGCCATCCGCAAGTCGATTCTTTCGCTCCCGATGCTCGTCCGGGCAATTGCGCCTATGAGGTGAATCAGGGGGAGAGAGTGGCGGATTACACTCTCGAGAATGCCATTACCATAAGCAATTTCTGTGCGTATGACGGGGGATGGTCGTGCGCGAACGGCGGGAATGTACATAGTCTCGATATTGTGTTTGCGCGACCGAATGCGGACCCGTTCATGAGCGCGAATGGTTCATACGCACTTTCTTCTCCCGTGACGAGAGCGTGTATCACGGTATCCTCGCCTCAAGGAGATTCGCGTTTCATCTCGATTGGGGAGTCGGGAGGAATAACCGCGAACGCTTCTTCATGCCCATGAATCGTCACCGAGGCTATACGCTTGTCGAGCTCATTGTCGCCGTCGGGCTTTTCGCATTCATCATGATGCTCGCTTCCGGCGCGTATTTCATGATGATAAGTTTTAATCGGCAGGCCCAGAGCATTGCGACCGGTATTGATAATCTCTCTTTCGCTCTCGAAGCTATGACGCGCAACATACGTACCGGTACTCTCTACGATTGTGCCGGCTTGGGCGATTGTAATGGGGAAAGCAGCTTCTCTTTCAAGGATGCGAACGGCGTAACGACATCCTACAGTCTTGCCGGGTCCGCGATACAAAAAACAGTCGGTAGCGTATCAAGTGTCCTCACCGACCCCTCGGTTGCCGTTTCTTCACTCATGTTCTATGCGTTCGGCACGGGCAAGCCGCCCGATTATCAACAGTCGCGCGTTACTATCATCGTATCGGGCACCGTTTCTTCCGGTCCGGGGAAGACCCAACCTTTCACCGTCGAGACCGGAGCAACGATGCGCGGCTCCGACCTATGAATATGAAAGGATTCACGCTCATTGAAGCTATGGTCGCCGTGACCATTATCACGTTCGCGGTCGCGGGGCCGCTGTTCTCTGCGGGCCGCGCCATTGTCTCTGCAGAGACTTCGCGCGACCAGCTCACTGCGTCTTATCTCGCGCAGGAGGGAATCGAATATGTGCGTGCGATGCGTGACAACGAGTATCTCGCCGCGTATCGGGAAGGCGGGGCGAGCGTTTCAACCACTGCGTGGACTAATTTTCTCGCAACCATCGCGCCGTGCCGCGCGACAGCTTGTACGCTCGACCCGGCGCGAAGCATGGGCGTAGGGAGCGATTTCTCGCTCGCAACATTCTCTGGCAACGCACCCCTATATCTCACCAATTGCACGAATGGTCCAAGCGGGCTCTCATGCACGCCGCCAAATATCTATACGCAGCAGAATCTCTCCGGGAGCATACAAACATCTTTCACGCGCACGGTGCAGGCAATTGATGTTTCAGCGGACGATGAACGCATCGTCTCCACCGTGTCGTGGAGCTTCCACGGCATTCCGTATTCGGTGACCGTTATCGACCACCTTACGCCATGGCAATAAAAAAAACACAGCAAGGGTTTGCGCTTCTGGTCGCCGTTATTTTTATGTCGGTCATGCTGACACTCGGC
>CAYHMS010000032.1:4607-6948 GCA_964357805.1 uncultured Candidatus Saccharibacteria bacterium
AGGGTTTGCGCTTCTGGTCGCCGTTATTTTTATGTCGGTCATGCTGACACTCGGCCTCGCGCTCAGCTCTCTTGGATATAAACAACAAGTGCTCGCATCGGGAGCCGTTGCGTCACAGTACGCATTTTATGTCGCTGATGCGGCGCTCGAATGCGCTCTCCATGCCGACCAACGACTGAATCTTTTTGCATTTCCGCCCAGTCAGCCCCCACCCCAATTAGTTCCCTCTATAACCTGCGATGGTTCTGATACTCCGGTTTCCGTGCCGCAACAATGGTCGCCGTCCTTATGGATCCTTACCTATCGCCTCTCGCTTGATGCCGGCACGCACTGTGCGGATGTAACCGTGTATAAACCGTCTCCAAATTCCGGCACCACATATATTTTTTCGCAAGGATATGACGTGTCTTGCAGTACCGTCGCGAGTCCTGACGAAGCGCGTTTTGTGTCGCGGGGTCTCAATGCCCGTTACTGATATAGTGGCGGCATATGGCTGTCCCAGACAAGGTACGAGAACGCGCGATAAAGCTCCGTGAGCTGCTCGCGTATCATGCCCACCAGTACTACACGCTTGACACTCCCGAGCTCTCCGATAGCGCGTATGACGCGCTGTATCGCGAATTGCGCAAGCTTGAAGAGAAATATCCGGAACTCGCGCATACCGACTCGGTCACTCAACGCGTCGTTGGTGGAGTGATGCCGTTTCTTAAAAAAGTGCGGCACTCGGCGCCACAGTGGTCTTTTAATAACGCTTTTTCAGAAGAAGAAGTGCGGGCGTTTGATGAAAGGGTGCGTAAAGTCAACGGTAGAGTTCCGACCTACGATATTGAACTTAAGATAGACGGGCTCAAGATTGTTTTCACCTATGAAAAGGGTTTGCTCATCTGCGCGGCGACGCGCGGCGATGGGGTCATCGGCGAGGACATCACACACAACGTCCGTACGATTTCATCGGTACCGGAGCGTTTATCCCGCCCTATTAATCTCATTGCCGAGGGCGAGGTGTATCTCACGCGCTCGGGGTTTAAGAAATTAAATGCACTGCGGGAGAAACAGGGCGAGCCATTATTTGCGAATCCGCGCAATGCTGCGGCGGGCTCTATCCGCCAGCTCGACCCGTCTATCGCCGCCGCGCGACCACTCGGCGCATTTCTTTATGACGTCGCGCAGACATCCGAGACATACCCACAAACACAAAGCGAGGAGCTGTCTTATTTGTCAAAGCTCGGGCTGCCGGTCAATCCTGAACACGCTCATGCTGATTCGCTTAAAGAGGTTTTTGCGTATTGGCAGAAGTGGCAAGGAAGCGCGCGCGAAAAACTTGACTATCAGCTCGACGGCGTTGTGCTGAAGGTCGAGTCGCGGAGAGAGCAGGAAACGCTCGGCTATACCGGCAAGGCCCCCCGTTTCGCGCTCGCGTATAAGTTTCCGCCCGAACAGGTCCAAACGATTCTAGAAGACATAACGCTCCAGGTGGGGCGCACTGGCAAGCTCACGCCGGTTGCGCATCTACGAAGTGTCGCAGTGGCGGGTTCGGTCGTCGCCCGCGCGACGCTTCACAACGAGGATTTCATCAAAGAGAAAGATATTCGCATCGGTGATACCGTCATCTTGCAAAAGGCTGGCGACATCATTCCCGAAATTGTGTCGGTCATTAAGGAGTTGCGGCCGAAAGGGGTGAAGGTATGGAAGTTCCCGGCGCGTTCGCCATTGTGCGGGGGCGACGGCAACATTGAGCGCGTGCCCGGAGAAGCGGCGCATCGCTGCAAGGTCGCGGGCTCCTTTGAGATTCAGGCGCGCAAACTTATTCACTTCGCGGGAAAGCACGCGCTCGATATCAATGGGATGGGACACGAGACGGTAAAGCTTCTGATGGAACATAATCTCATCTCCAATTTTGACGATATCTTTGAGCTGACGAAAGATGAATTGCTCGCGCTTGAAGGATTTGAGGAAACGAAAGCGAATAATCTCATTAAAGCGATTGGGATTGCGCGGAAAGTCTCGCTTGACCGATTACTCATCGGTCTCGGTGTCCCCCACGTGGGCGGGGAGACCGCATTTCTACTGGCGACACATTTTAATACACTCGCTGCGCTTCGCGCCGCGAAAGAGGAATCACTTTCCCGCATAGACGGCATCGGTCCCATCATCGGCGCATCGGTCGCGGATTGGTTTCGCGACGCAAATAATCGTGCGCTGCTCACGCGCCTGCAGAAGCATTTTAGAATCGTGAAAGTGCCACACGTATGGCAAGGGGCGCCCTTGGCAGGGAAGACAGTGGTCATCACCGGCACGTTGCCGACCCTCTCGCGAGAAGAAGCCGAGGCGCGCGTGCGCC
>CAYHMS010000033.1:0-6339 GCA_964357805.1 uncultured Candidatus Saccharibacteria bacterium
GTGCCCCCAGCTGGAATCGAACCAACATCAACGGCTTAGAAGTCCGCTACTTTATCCATTAAGCTATGGGGGCGAACACTTCTCCACCTTATCGTATATTTGTTCTATTGCGAAGGGTCGGCGTAACGATACGTACCCGTCCGATACTTTGTTTCCTCCTCGGCACGAGAATTAAAAATCGTGTGGATAATACCAAGCGAAGAGCGGTCGAAGACCGGTAAGGTATCGGCCACGGGAGTCCCGATGACGCCGCCCCCTGCAACGGTGTTGAAAGCCCATGCATTCCACGCGATGATGCCGGCGAGAATTGTCACCGATAGTATGCACACTATCAACCAATCGCGCACCGGGTCGAGATGAGTATCGTCGCGCACGCGCTTCATAAAAGAACCGGTTGAGTGAAAGACGCTCATGGTGTTGTCGCGCGTGCGGGGATTGAACCGACGAGCAGTGTGAGGTCCGCATACCAACTCTTTTTGTCGTCCTGTCCAAGCGAGAGTTGCAAAATTGAGAGATCATACGGCGCATATTCAATGGCACCAACGGTGCGCATCACTGTATCAAAGGAACCTTTGATTGTAAGAGAGAGTTCAAGTGTCGGATGCTCGCGGGTACCGCTCGTTGAGACCGAGAGCACATTGACCGAGGTCCCCTGCGAGAGTCCACGGGCTTCGAGGTCATTGATGAAGGCGACGACGTTCGTTTCCGGAACGAAATAGCTCCGCACTGCCGCTTCGTCGCCGGAGATTTCGACGAGCGCGGAACGCGCGGCGGCGATGCGACGTGCGGTTTCTGTCTTCGCGACAATCTGGTGTTGAAGCTCCGCCACGGCAATGCTTTTCGCCGCGATGGTGGTATACCACATTCCATAACCGGCGAGAGCGGCGATACAGGCTCCAAGCGCGATGCCGAGATGAATAAAAGAGGATTTCATGGAGCGAGGGTCGCCAAAATGGTGAACGCGATATCGGTATCTTGAGCGTACGCAGAAACCGGTAGCGCGGCAGAGCGCGCGAAAGAGGCGCTTTGGAGTGCGAGCTGGTAGGCGCGCAATGCATTACGCGTCGCCGCCTTCCCGGAGATTGAAAGCGTTCCCGGAGTCTTCTCTGAGGCAGGCGTATACGTAAAAGCTGAAAGCGTAATGCCCGGACGCGATATGGCGAGCGCGGTGCGAATCAAGGAGCTCGCCGAAGGCACTCCAGCGAGCGCCACCAGCGTCGCTGCATCGCTTGAAAGTGCGGTGAGACGCGCGGAGAGGGTCATTTCATCGGCGGAAGAGAACGCCGATTCGACATTCGCGAGATGGTCCTTCTTGGCGTTGATGCTTACGGTAAGGAATACATACGTGGGGAGGAGCAACAGCGCGGCAATGAACGTGAGCGCATTCACGAACCATACGACGACGACGCTCAAGCGCACAACATAATCGCGTGAAAGCGCTTTTTGGCGTTCAGGAGGGAGAAGATTGGTGAATGCATTATGCATAGGAGCTTTTGTGGTCGCGAAGCGCGAGACCGATCGCGGTCGCGTAGGCAAGCGACTCCGTGTAATCAAGCGTCGGGACCCACCTATCGCGCGAGGCGAAGTTGGTGAATACGTCGCCGGCAACCACGGGAATCTGCAACGCGCCTTCAAGATATTCGGGAAGTCCCCTCACTGAAGCGTTCCCGCCCGCAAGAATAGCGTGCGTGACTCGTTCATGGGAATCTCCGACCGTCTCTTTCTCCTGCCAATAATTGAGGCGGAGGGAAATCTCGTCCCGAATAGCAGAGACCGTCGAGAGCATTGCGGTCAGATACTCTTCGTTCCCGGGCGCGGGAACAATGCCGTGTGCGGCTTTCACCTTACGCGCTTCGGTCTCGGTTACGCCGAAATACTTCTGCACCGCGAGCGTCAACGCGTGGCCGCCGATACCGATTGTTGTGGCAAATCGCGGGATACGCCCGACGACAATCGCTATCTTTGTCGTCGTCTTGCCGACATCGATGATGAGCGCAGTGGAGGTATCCCCCGGGGGGAGAAGTGCGTGTGCCATCGCGAACGTCTCTTCCCCGAGCGCCCGCACGGAGATGCCTGCTTGGTCAAATACCGAGAGGGTGTCATCGACGATACGACGCGCGAAACCGATACCCACGATGAGAGCGTTCCCTTTCATGTCCTGCCCAACAGTGATGAAATCAAAAGCCGTCTCTGGTGGGGGTAAAGGAACAAATTCATCAAGATGCTGCTCAATCGCCGTACGCCATTCGGCCATGTTCGCGCCCGGAACTGCAGTCTCAAAAAGATACGACTTCGACTCCGGCAATGCCGCATTGGCGGTGGAAATGCCCGCTGCATGTGCGGCAGTAGCGATCCCCTCAACGACGGCGGTGCGATCAATGATATCGCCGTCGGTAAAAGCGCCCGCAGGCAATCGCGCTTCAGCATACCGATCGAGTATGAGCCCTTCCGACCCCTCAACGAGACGCACCGCCTTCACGCCGCTCGTCGAGAGGTCAATGCCAGAGAGAGGCAGCGTGAGATACCGCGGCGGTGCGAAGGCGGCGCGTAATTTTTCACTGAAACCAAGGACCATGATTATAGTATACCTAATGTGCACTGGTTCCGGGCGGCACTTCCCTATCGGGCGTCAGAAATGCAAACGTTTCATCCGCACCGACCGCAAAAAGCATTCCATCGCTCTTGAAACCGCGTATCGTCCTTGGAGCGAGGTTAGTCACGAACGCGAACTGGCGTCCTATGAGCGATTCGGGCTCCGGAACATACGCGGTAATGCCGGAAATAATCTGCCGTGGACTTTTCTCTCCTTCGGGAGAAACTTCGCCAAAATCAACCACGAGTCGAAGCAGTTTGTCGGTCTCGGGTACGCGTTCGGCATTTCGCACGGTACCAACTTTCACCTCTATTTTTGAAAACTCCTCAATCGAAATACGTTCCTTTTGCATGGCTAGAGCCTAGCGCCTAAGCGTCTTTCTGCCTAGTGAGAAAACTGGTAAGGATGAGAGCGGCAGCCGAAGCGTCGACAGCGGCATGCTTCTTCGGCGCACGCGACTTGATTTCTTTTCCTGGCATGCGCCGCGCCTCGGTACTCGTGAATACTTCTGACTCAAAGAACACGGGTACTCGCGCGCGCAGGGTGACCAGAGAACCGAGCGCGCGGGCGTCTTTCGCAATCGGATTTTCGCCGCCCGCGAGAGTACGCGATTTCCCGATGACTATCGCACCAATATTTTCCTTGGCGACGAGCGCACAAAGTTCATCAATAAGTCGCGGCGAATTCCGAACAATGCGGTGCGGAAATCCCATAACACCCGCTTCGTCCGAGAGCGCGAGACCGACCTTTTTACTCCCATAATCCACGCCAAGATATCGCATAGTGAGAAGTGTATGATATAACCTGAATCTGTGCACGAGTACATTAAGGAAGGGTGCTCCGAATGGTAAGGAACTAGTCTTGAAAACTAGCGGGCCACAAGCCCTTGTGGGTTCGAGTCCCATCCCTTCCGCCAAATTTTGAATGATATACTTTCCCTATGCCCAGCAACGCCCTTTTAGAATGGGAGGGGAGAGAGTACGACCATAATCCGAAAAGTACCGACTGGTATTGGACGCTCGGCATCATCGCGGTCGCCGGCACGATAGCATCAGTGCTTTTCGGTAATTATCTCTTTGCTCTTCTTATTGTCATCGCGGCAGTGGCGCTCGCGCTCCACGCCGCCAAACAGCCTCCCCTCCATCGCTTCCACCTCGTCGAGCAAGGAATTGTTATCGGCGATGAGATGCATACGTTTGACCGAATGATTTCTTTTTCCGTCCTTGAGGACATCAATGGCGAATTCCCACCTATGATTTCTATCAAAACCGAGAGTTGGCTCTCGCCGCATCTCATCATTCCGCTTGAAGGCGTTGACGCGGACATCGTGTATAACTATTTCCTCCAACATGTGGATGAAGACGAACATCGCCACACGTTCACCGACTTGGTGGCGGCGTGGCTCGGGTTCTGATATACATTCTCTACGGCCTCCACGCCACAATACGTGAACCCGGCATGAAGGCACTCCTTAGTTTCTAACTCATTTTGTTCCTAAGAAACTAATGTCGCTCTCGTCGTTCAATGGATAGGACATCAGCTTGCGGAGCTGACGATGACAGTTCGATTCTGTCCGAGAGCACAAAAATCTTTTTGGAGTTAGGATTAAGGCGTTCGTCCTCGTAGTTGAATGGATACAATACTTCCCTCCGAAGGAAGTGGTGACGGTTCGATTCCGTCCGAGGACACTATTTAATTTTTGCGCGCCCGAGGGCGGCGGCGAGGCGTGCCTTCTTGCGGGCGGCGGTGTTAGCTTTGATGACGCCGCGTTTCTTCGCCTTATCTATCGCCTTATAGGCGACGGCGAGGAGTTTTTCTGCTCCCGCGACATCTTTCGCCGCGAGCGTCTTCAGGAGCGACTTCGTCGCATCACCAAGCGCCTCTTTGCGACGCAGATTAAAAACATGCTTCCTTGCCGAGGAGCGAATCGCTTTCTTTGCAGAACTGGTGATTGCCATAAAAGTAGTTTGTAGCCGTACGTTACAAGGTTTAAGTAATAAATGCAAATTCCTGTATGATGAATGTATGATTCGGCAGATTCGCGGGAAGGTGCTCTCGGTGGGGCCGGTAAGCGCCGTCGTTCTCGTTGCGGGCTTCGGTATTGAAGTGCGCATGAGCGCCCCGGGCACTCTCACGGTCGGTAACGAGGCGTCTCTCGCAACGCATCTAGCACTTAAACAGGACGGTCTTGAACTCTACGGCTTCGCTCTCGCGGCCGACCGCGACTTCTTTGAACTCATTCTCACCGTCTCGGGCGTCGGCCCGAAGACAGCACTTTCGGTCTTGCGCCGTTCCCCGCGTGAGACACTTGAGGGTGCTATCGGTAAGCGCGACCTCGTGTACCTCACCAAGGTCGTCGGGCTCGGGAAGAAAAGCGCGGAAAAAATGTTAGTTGAGCTTGCTGATAAAGTTGGCCCGCGTTCACACGACAATGCGGACAACGAAGTCTTCGATACGCTCGTCGCGCTCGGTTACACCGAGCGCGAAGCGCGCAAAGCGCTGCAAGCTATTCCCGATAGCGCGGTCGGCAAGGATGTGCGACTGAAGGCGGCGCTCTCATCTGGTCAATGAGCTGCCTCAATTACATTTGATACTATTACCCTATGGGTGAAATGCACGATGCGTGGTTTTTTATAGGGGTCTTCATTTTCATCTTTCTCATTTGGATTGCGACCGGCGGTCCTCTGCATCCAATCTCCTTTACCGGTCCGTCGCTCGCACAGCCGCAAGAGCTCGGCGGCGGCACGTACCTACAACTCCCCCGGGCGCGTTTTGGCGTCGGCACCTCGAATGTCTCTTTGCCCGGGTCATCGAGCGGAGGAACTGTTTCAAATGGCTCAGAAACACCTCCTCCTTTTACGGGCGGCAGTACCTTTGGGACGCTCTCTCCCTACTGGAATATCGTCAGGATGAACCATTATGTTTCGAGCGCGGGCTCTGCGGACCCAAGAAGAGAATACGTAGAAATCTCTGTCGCTCAGAATACGAGCGTGCCCGTTAATCTCTCTGAATGGAGGCTCGCGAGCGAAGCAAGCGGAAATGCAACGCTTATTCCGAAGGGGACTGAAATTCCAATCTCCGGTACTATAAATGCCATACAAGATATCGTGCTTTCTCCGGGCAAACGGGCGATTATCATTTCCGGGCAATCGCCCATCGGCGCGTCCTTCCGTGAAAATAAATGCATCGGTTATTTCAGTTCCTTCCAAAGTTTTTATCCGTCCCTTCCCCAAAACTGTCCAGCACCGTCTGACGAGCTTGCTGCCTTCTATGGACCCAATTACATCCGCGACCCATCCTGTATCGATTATGTGAATAGAATCTCACGCTGCCAGGTCACGCTCTCGCCGCCAGTCGGTCTTTCCGGTTCTTGCCAAGCATTCTTGGTAAAATATTTCAATTACAACGGATGCGTCGATGCCCACAGAAATGATACCGACTTCCTGGGCGACACGTGGCGCATTTATCTCGGTCGTTCCACCCCGATGTGGCGCGTCAATCATGAAATCGTGAAGCTGCTCGATGTGAACGGCAAAACAGTAGATGCGTTCAGCTACTAGGAAAAATGGGATAAAAAGAGTAAATTACAAAGACGAGGACATCCAATGAGCTCGCACCTGTATCTTCGAGGACTCGATACCGTGCGCTCGCTCGGAGTGAGAGAATAAGAGTAAACTCAATTCTCTCATCCTCGCTCGCGCCCGTAGCTCAGTTGGTAGAGCAGCTCCCTTTTAAGGAGAAGGTCG
>CAYHMS010000034.1:0-5990 GCA_964357805.1 uncultured Candidatus Saccharibacteria bacterium
AGCCAAATCCGTGTTCTAAATTAACGGTTGGGCGGTGGTATTATTTTGAACATGATATCCACTCCACAGGTGCTCCACGAAGTTGTCGTAACGGCTATCGTCGTGAAGAACGGAAAATATTTGATTACGCGACGGTCGCCACTGAAAAAGAGATTTGGAGGCATGTGGACCGTGCCGGGAGGGAAGTTGGAGACGAGCGACTACATCAATCTCCCGAAGGATACGAAGGATTATTGGTACAACGTGCTGGAGCAGGTGTTGCGCAGGGAAGTGAAAGAAGAAACGGGATTGGCGATTAAAAATATTGAATACATCACCTCGCTCGCGACTATCCACGCTGATGGCGCGCCATCCTTGGTCATTTCCTGCATGGCGGACTGGGAGAGCGGGGAAATTGCATTACAAGAAAGCGAGACCGATAAGTATGCATGGGTCTCGCTTGAAGAGGCGAAGGACTATGAACTTCTTGATGGTATCTATGACGAGCTTGAGATGGCCGAGGCACGGCGCAAAGGAATAAAGTCGGAGTGGAAGCGCGCTTAAAAAAAGCGGCCGCGCATCTGCGCGGCCAAAATCATTCTTCGTCAACAAAAGGCAGGAAAAGACCCATCCCGAGAAAGCCCCTGCCTGGTTCTCGGTAGTACACATCGAGGCAGAATTTCTCGCCGCGAATCAGTCGCGGGAGCCATGCACGGTCGGATTCATGCATTCGCTCGAGTGGAAGATTTGAACTACCGAACCAATACGGAATCATGCTCTTCGTTGTGTGCGGTTCGCCCTTCCATCGCGTTGACAGATAGATATGCACCTTCTGGAAGATGGTGTTGCCTATCCTGAAAGTGATGATGGCAACCTTCTCTGTCGCTTCAGGATCGAGCTCTATCCCGATCTCTTCCAAGGTCTCTCGCGCGGCGCAGTCGAAGACATTCTTATCGATCAGCTCCTTCTTTCCCCCCGGCCCGTTGAGTTTGCCCGCGCCAATCTCAGGCCCGCCTTGTTTTAAGCCAAGGAGGATTTCTTTTTCGCGTACAGGGAATACAAGTGTTGCGATTTTCATAGGAATACTCCTCTAGTTGCATGTTTGGACGGTATGGTATCATCTTTGGCATATGGAAACCAATGATACGAACAGCAAGTTTTTACCAATAGCGGTTGTCGCCGCCGGGCTGCTTATAGCGAGTGCGGTTGTCTGGAACGGCTCGCGCCCTTCGACAGTGCCAACGGGAAATGGAACGGCAACAACAGTGGATATTAAAAATGTAAAGACCGACGGCGCTCCCTTCATCGGAGAGGCGAACGCGCTGGTAACCATCGCTGTCTGGAGCGACTTCCAGTGTCCGTTTTGCAAACGGTGGGAGACCGAGACCTTGCCGTTTATAGAAGAAGACTATGTGGCGACGGGGAAGGTGAAGGTCGTTTTCTTGGATTTTGCATTTCTCGGCCCCGATTCGATGACGGCGGCCGAATATAATCGCGCGGTTTGGAAACTCTATCCGAAAACGTACGCAACGTGGCGCGCCGCAATGTATAACGCGCAGGACGAAGAGCACGGCGGGTTCGGTGATGCCGCCTCCATCGATAAACTAAACGCGACTGTTGTTGGCATTGATGCGGCGAAGGTCGCCGCAGACGTAAAGGCAAACGCGGGCGCCTATCAAGCGGCGGCAGATGCCGATAAGGCAGAGGCGCAAAAAGTCGGTATTGGCGCGACGCCGTCATTCATCATAGGCACACAGGTTATCCAAGGCGCGTATCCCTACGCGAACTTCCAAGCGGCGATTGACGCGGTTCTGGAGTAAGAAATGGGAATTCTGCTTGTCGCGTTCGCAGCGTCGGTCGCCACCTTTATCGGCGGGTCGTTCGCATTGCGGTTCCGCGACAAGTTGCATTTGATACTCGGTTTCTCGGCAGGGGCGGTTGCGGGCGTCGCGCTCTTCGATCTCCTGCCTGAATCCATCGGGCTGGGTATGATATATCATACCCCCGCGACAATAGCGCTTTTCATTGCAGTTGGATTCTTTGGGTATCTTATCTTGGACCGGCTCATTCTTCTCCACACGCATGAAGAAGATAGCGAAGTAAATGCCCCGCGCGGATTCTTCGGCGCGCTCACGCTCTCGGCGCACAGCTTCCTCGACGGTATCGCCATCGGCGTCGGCTTCCAGGCCTCCGCTGCCGTCGGCATCGTCGTGACGGCGGCAGTGCTGACCCATGATTTTTCAGACGGCATCAACACCGTGAATCTCATATTAAAGAACGGCGGGAGCTGGAAGCAGGCCTTCAGATGGTTGCTTGTCGACGCCGCCGCTCCCGTGCTCGGCGCCGCCTCCACACTCCTTTTTTCTATTTCCGAGTCGGCAATCGGACTCGTACTCGCTGTCTTCGTTGGTTCGTTTCTCTACCTCTCGGCGAGCGACCTCATTCCCGAAAGCCACCATCGCCACCCCCGCGCGCTCACGACCGTTATGACGCTCCTTGGCGCGCTCGTGCTTTATATGGTCGTGCGTTTGGTATAACTTTCTTCAGACCGCGCGCTTGCCCCGTTAGAAATCTGATTTCTAACGGGGCTTGCCGCGCAGGAGATTGATGAGGATGGGGAGGAAGGAGAGAATGATGATGACGAGCGAGAGGGGAAGTATATAGCGCTCGCTATTTGGGATGATAGAGCCGAGGAAATAACCAAGAGAGACCATACCGGCACCCCAGAGGAGTCCGCCCAACACGTTGTAGGTAAGAAATTTTTTGTATGTCATAGAACCGATGCCGGCGAGGATGGGCGTGAGCGTGCGCACAATTGGCACAAAGCGCGCGAGCACGACGGCGCGACCGCCGTAGGTCTGATAAAAAAGTTCTGTGCGCCTGAGATATTCTTGTTTAAAGAAGCGCGAGTCCTCACGCTTGAAGAGTGCGGGACCGACCTTGACGCCGAACCAGTAGCCGACCGAATCGCCGACTATTGCCGCGATAACGACCACGAAGACAAGAGGTCCGAAAGAGAGGAATCCGACCGCGGAGAGAAGTCCTGCGGCGAAGAGGAGCGAATCGCCGGGGAAGAAAATACCGATGAGGAGTCCGCTCTCGGCAAAGACGATGAACGCAATGCCGAAATAGCTGCCCGTCTTGATGATGGCAATCGGGTCGAGTTGCACACTGGCGATAAGGAAGTCGAGCATTCGGATGCAGTATACTAGAACAAATGGAACAAGCGCCATCGTTGTCCACGCCCGAAGAGGAGCTCGCGTATCTGCGCGAGCAAGTGTCGCGCAAAGAGGCGGAGCTCGCCCTTCGACAAGACTCAGGGCAAGCGGGTCCGGAGCGTGCGACGATTATTTCTGAAACGATTCACGAACATCGCGCCGCTCCCGCCGAGATTCTTGCGAGCGAGTATCGCATCAGCGAGGCGACGGCGAATAACGAAGCGGAGGCGATACTTGCCGAGTTGAATCTCGGCGAAGGGGCGGGTGCAATCAACAGCTTGCGTCAGACGATGGAAGAGAAAGGGGTAAAGAACGCGCTTCATGTGCTTGAAAAACTCAATGACCCGCATATTTCAGACGACTTTCATCGGTATCTCGTGCGGTACATCGCGGCGGGGCTTCCCATTGAAGGCCTACCTGCCGGCAGGCAGGCGCCGCGTTTCCAAGCGCTCAAGATGACGCTCTACGAGATTGCGCTTCCAGGACCGAAGAGTGATGAACCGAACGTCCGCAACAAGACGCTCAAAGAGCTCATCTCTGCGATGGAACAGTTCTATTCAGGACTTCTTTCGGTCGAAGACGCCGACAGTGGCGAGCCGCACTACTATGCGCTCGAACTCGCCGTGCCTTCTGACAGTCCCGAGCTCCAGTTCTACGCCGCGATACCGAACGGGAAGCGCAATCTCTTTGAGAAACAGCTCCTTGCCATATTTCCGAACGCGTATCTGGTGCCGCAACCGTATGACTACAACATCTTCGCCTCGGGCGGCACCTCGCTCGCCTCGGTCGCGCGGTTCGCCGAGAATCCCGCATTACCGCTCCTCGACTACGCCGACTTTGATTACGACCCACTGAACGCGCTCACGAATGCGTTCGCGAAGATAGAACACACGGGCGAGGGAGCCGCGCTCCAGCTCATCATTGAGCCACGTGCCGAGCGACACGTGAAGCATTATCAGAAAATTCTTCAAGCGCTGCGGAAAGGGGAGAAACGCGCTGCGGCATTCAGTACGCCCGAGACGGCGCTTGGCGAGGTAATGCGAGACTTTAGCAAGGCTCTCTTCTCAAGTAAGCCGAAGGACGAACAGAAGGCGAAGGAAGCCGAGACGCGCCAGATAGAAGCGAACAAGACATATATCGAGCAAGTGGAGAAAAAAATCGCGGCACCCATCGTCGGTGCGACGCTCCGGCTCGTCACCTCCTCGAGCAACGAACGCAAGGCGGAGCAAGTGCTCGGCGAACTTGAGGCGGCGTTCAATCAGTTCGCGAATACTCGCGGGAACAAGCTGACCTTCAAGCGTCTTCCTGCAGGCAGGCAGGCACGGGAAGCTTTCGATGATTTCTCATTTCGTCTACCTGATGATTCGGCGCTCCCGCTCTCGCTGCGCGAGCTCACTACTATCTATCACTTCCCGCCGTCGGGCATCGAGAGCTCGCCGCACTTGAAGCAAGCGCGCTTCACGCACGCCCCCGCGCCGCTTACGCTCCCGCAGACAGGTGCGCTTCTCGGCGTGAATTCGTACCGCGGACAGACCACCAGCGTCTATCTCGATCCCGAGGACCGCCTGCGCCATCTTTACATCATTGGTCAGACGGGGACCGGCAAAACTGCTCTCATGAAGTCCATGATTATGCAGGACATCCAGAGAGGCGAGGGATGCTGTTTCATCGACCCGCACGGCTCCGACATCCTCGATGTGCTCGCTGCGGTGCCACCCGAGCGCTATAAAGACGTCATTTATTTCGACCCCGCCGACCTCTCGCGCCCGTTCTCGCTCAACTTCCTCGAATACGATATGTCGCGCCCGGAGCAGAAGACCTTCATCGTTAACGAGCTTCTCGCCATCTTCCATCGCCTCTACGGCGCGGTACCGGAGAGCATGGGTCCGGCCTTCGAACAATATTTCCGCAACGCGACTCTGCTCGTGATGGAGGACCCAAGCAGCGGTTCTACCGTCCTCGACATCGCACGCGTGCTCGCCAACAGCGAATTCCGCAAGGAGAAGCTTGCGAAGAGCATGAACCCCATCGTGAACCAATTCTGGAACGAAATCGCGACGAAGGCCGGCGGCGACGCCGCGCTTGAGAACATCGTCCCCTACATCACCAACAAGTTTGACGACTTCACCGCGAACGACTTCATCCGCCCCATTGTCGGTCAACAGGAGTCATCATTAAAATTCCGCGAGGTGATGGATACGAAAAAGATTTTGCTCATCAATCTTTCCAAGGGCCGTCTCGGCGAGAAGAATGCGAATCTGCTCGGACTCATCATTGTCGGGAAACTCTTTATGGCGGCGCTCTCGCGCGCGGATAATCCGCGTGCGCCGTACCCGCCATTCTATCTCTACATAGACGAGTTCCAGAACGTCACCACGGACTCCATTCCCGGCATTCTCTCGGAAGCGCGCAAATACAAGCTTGCGCTCACCGTGGCGCACCAGTTCTTAAGCCAGATAGAAGAGAAAACGCGCGATGCGGTCTTCGGCAACGTGGGGAATATGGCCGTCTTCCGCGTTGGCGAAGAGGACGCCGAATTCTTCGCCAAACAATTCGCGCCGGTCTTTGAAGCGCTGGATTTCGTCAATATAGAAAATAGGAATGCCTATGTGAGAATTCTCGCGGGCGGTGTTCCGCAGAAACCGTTTGATATGAAGACGCCCGACCTGCCGGCGCTGAATCACGCGCAGACAGACGACCTCATCCACCTCTCGTCGCTCACCTACGGCAGGGACCGTGCTACCGTAGAGAATATGATTCGCGAGCGCTACCTCTCGCAGTAAAACGTATGGC
>CAYHMS010000035.1:0-5911 GCA_964357805.1 uncultured Candidatus Saccharibacteria bacterium
CGAGGTTGAGTATTATTAGAAAATCGAGTGTCCTAATTCTGGGCTGAATTTAGGTTGGCGAGCGACCCCCATAGGGTATCACGACACCCTCTTTTTTGTCAAGTGCCCCTGTGAATAACCTTCCTGCAAGGTATCCACAATAAGGAACGACCGCATCTTGTTGTGGATAGTCGGTGTTCGTAAAGTAAAGAGGTCAGACCTCTTTACTTCCTAGCCGTGGAGGAAGACGATGACATCGCCATCGCGGACGATGTAGTCTTTGCCCTCGGTGCGGACGAGACCCTTCTCGCGGGCGGCAGGGTACGAACCGGCGTCAAGGAGCTTTTTCCATTCGATGACTTCGGCGCGGATGAATTTATTCAAAAAGTCATTGTGGATGGCGGCGCCCGCGGCGGGCGCCATGCTGCCGCGTTGTATTGTCCACGCGCGCGTCTCGTCGGTGCCGGTGGTGAAGAATGAAATGAGCTCAAGTATTTCGTACGCACTGCGTATCAAACCCGAGAGGCCGTCTTCTGACACGCCCAATTCCTGGCGGAAGTTCTGGCGGTCGCTGTCGGCGACATCGTTCAGCTCGCGCTCCGTGGCCGCATCCAAGAATATGTACTGCCCGTCAAGTTTCTTGATGAGCTCATACGCGCGCTCCGCGCGTCCGTCGGCAAGCGCGTCGAGATTCTTACCGCCGATCTTTTTATTCAACGCATAGAGTATCGGCTTCATAGTGAGCAGATTCAGGTGCGCCACAAGCTTCTTTTCATCATCAATTAATCCTGCATGAAGCGCCAGCTTCCCTGCCGCGAAGCACTGCGCGAGCTTGGCGAGTACTGTATCTTCAGCGATGAAGTCCTTGCGACCCGCCTTTATATCGCCTACGATCTTATCGCGTCGCTTCCTCACCTGTTCCGCATCAGAAAGCACGAGTTCAAGATTGATTATCTCTATGTCCTTATAGGGTTCGATGTCTTTTTCGACGTGGAGCACATTCGGGTCGTCGAAGAAGCGCACGAGTTCAAGTATCGCGTCTGTTTCGCGGATGTTCGCGAGGAATTGGTTCCCGAGCCCCTCGCCTTCTGCCGCGCCTTTCACGAGCCCCGCGATATCTACGAACTCTATCGCCGCAGGGATGACCTTCCCGCTTTTGGAGAATCCCGCAAGTGCGGCGAGTCGCGCATCCGGCACGCCAACGACGCCGACCGATGGGTCTATCGTGCAGAAGGGATAATTCTCCGCCGGTACCGACGCCTTCGTGAGCGCATTAAAAAGCGTGGACTTCCCCACGTTCGGCAGACCAACAATGCCTATCTTCAACATGTACGCACCCTAAGGCTACTTTCCGTTTCGCGCAACTACTTCGGCAAGGCAAACAGACGAATGTAGTGGAACAGAGCGTAGAAAATCGCCGCGAGCACCACATAGAGCGCAACTGCGGAACCGAAAGAAAACGGCGGTAGCCAGCCGAGCGTAAGATACGTGAGGAACCACCATGCCGTAAAGACGGCTGCGGAGCCAAGGGCGAAGGAAATCTTTCCTCGTGAGAGCGCCCATGAAATACCGATAATGAGGGACGCGAGCGCGATGGAGGTCCAATAACTTGTAGTTGATGCCGGTTGGGGGGTCGTATGAAGTATGTAGGCAACAATCACGAGTCCGAACGAGGCGAGAAGGAGAAGCGACATTCCGAAACGGAGACCGTTCCCGATAACACGAAGATGAGCGCGTTCAGCGACGTCTATCGTCCCATCCCGAAGAGCACGGACATACGCGAGCTCGCTCCAGATAGCCGTGAGAGCGCCGACGAATGCTCCGAGCGCTTGGCAGAACATCAGAAAAGAAATAAGCGTTGACATACTACTTGCGCATCAGCGTGCCGAGCTCGGTGCGATATTTTTTCATCACCTCCATTGAGGCCTTCATTTCGCTCGCGCCGCCTTTCTTCCGCCGCTCTATCTCCTCGCCAATCTTCTTGAAGAGTTGGGGGTCTTTCGTAACGAGCTCGGTCATCTGCTCGCGCTGTTCTTTCGGAACATCCTTCAGCTTCCACTTAGCGTATTGGTTGAGGAGAAAACTCTGTATCGACATAGCACTTTAGAAACGCGGTCGCATATGGACGCCGCGGATGGTTCGTGTGGTGAAGTAGAGCGCGATGAGCGAGAGAAGCGCGAGTGTTTCGATGTAGGCGAATGAAGAGTCGAAGATGCTCAATCCCGCGCGATAGTGTGCAACAGCAGTGGTGCCGAAGAGGAGTGTCCCGATAACGGCGAGAAACGCATTAAACCAATGTATCCAGAATTGTGCCGGATTCGTGATGCCCGCTGCGATGACAAGCACGACTGCCGTCAGGACCGCGCCGAATGTCGAGAGGGGAAGCTCGGCGCCGGTCGACTGTGCAACAATGAGCACGACCGCACTCACGACGAAGAGCACGCGCACATTGTCGCCATGATAATGCGGGATTACGCGATGCGGTGGAACGAGTATCCCTCCATTTCCATTCTCTGCCATACCCCCAGTATACCACCGCCCCTGTATTGCAATAGTGGTATAGTGATATACTGAATCGGTACTTTAGTATTAATACAATCATATTCATTATGGCAATAAATTCAGCTTTCGCAAAACCGCTTACCCCCTCACCCGCACTGGCAGCGGTTATTGGCTCGGGCCCGTTCCCGAGAACCGAGGTGGTCAAGCAGCTTTGGGTATACATCAAGAAGCATAATCTTCAGAATCCGGCGAACAAGCGCAACATCCTCGCGGATGACAAGCTGAAGCCGGTCTTCGGCGGCAAGAGCGAAGTGACCATGTTCGAGATGACCAAGCTCGTCTCGGCGCATTTGAGCTAATCGCCAATAGCAGTGCGAAACGCAAAACCCGTCCGCCAGCTGGCGGACGGGTTTTGCGTTGTGGTGCTGCGCACTGCGTAGCTTTAGCGAAGTAGTGGACCCGAGGGGTTACGATCCCCTTGCCTCCGCCATGCCATGGCGGCGCTCTACCAAGTGAGCTACGGGCCCGATTTTTATCACTCTACTTCCCTTTCGCGTGTTGCTCAAGGAACTCTTACTATTCACCCGTCACCCGCCTCATCATCAATCTGTTCCAGACGCGAGAGAATGTCATCTTCCATTTTCTTCAGGTGGTGCTTGAGCGTTTCTAAGATAACATCTTCTTCTTTTGATAGCTGACGACTTTGTTTCGCTTTATGGAGCAATGTAGCGAGCGAATGAAGGTCGTCCATAATACGCTCAAAATCATACTGGACGCCGCGTCCCGAACGGACAGCCATGTGTTTGAGGCGGCGGCGCAAATGCCCGAGCCGGAACCACAGAATGTAGCCCACACCAACGACGAGCGCGACCGCGGCAATTATTGCAAATGTAACCAAAAGATATTGAAGTGCGATACTCCCCCATCCGGAGAGCGGCGCACCTACCACTGCGAATGTGCGCGGCTCGGTTGGCGGACTCGCTACTCCGGCGGCATTTTTCGCCACTGCAGTGAATGAGTATGCATCCGCACTAAGGCGCTTGGTCCATGTGAGTGAGAAGTTTCCTACCCCATCAACAACAGTTGATTCGGTATCCGTATCGCCGCTGGAATTCTTGATGGTTATCGCCACGCTTGCGTTCGGATAGGTCGTGCCGGAAACGGTGAATGTATCACCGCTCGCGAGTTGTTTGCTGTAGGCGGTGATGGTCGGCGGCTCAATTGCGACGATAGTGAGCGTCATTGATTCGGTTGTCGTATTTCCCGCGCGATCGTATGCTTTTACAACAGTTCTCTGTCGCCCGGACTCACTAATGGGAAGTGAGTATGCCTTACTCGCCTCATCGGGGGTTACCGTCACAGGAATTGCATCGGCAACCGCTACGGTGTAATGGTCGATGCCCGAAGTTGCATCGGTCGTCTCGAAGGAAATGATTGCCTGCGGATGGCTCTCACTGCTTTGACGCACAACAGAAATAACAAACTGCTTCGGCGGCATCGTATCTATCTGGAAGCGCATGTGGGAGATAGCGCCCCAGCCGTTCGCATTTTGGAACTGCGCGTGAAAATAGTAGACGCCCTCACTGACATCAGAAAGTTGTTTGCGGTCAATAGCGGGACTATAGGGAATGCTGGGCGACGAAACGGGACTCTTGTCATAGAGAAGCCGCACGGCGGTTACATCTGCCGGAACTTTCCAAGAAAAGAGCGGGTCTGCGTCGTTGTACCACGCGCTCGGGTCGGGATGCGTTGACGAGGTAAGCGCTGGCGCGAGCGGAGTGCCGCTTATGGCGCCAGGACTCGTTGCTTGCGGCGCGGAATCGCCGAGCGAGAGCGTTTTCGGATATGTCTTTGAGAGAATGTTCGTGCCGAGCCCGTCGTTCGCGAGTACCGATGCACTTGAGAATGAAATGGTTGCGGTGCCCGATGCCTTCACCTTGAACACGAGTGTTACGATATTTCCATTCTGTCCTTTCCAGCCGGGATTCGGCACGATGCCTTGGAGCGACGCGGTGCCATTGCTATTTGAAAAAGTAGGTTCTTCGGCCCAAAATGACATAACACTGCCCGTTTTTGAAATTGACTGAAGCGTGAGCAATTGTGCGGGAAATCGCACTTCCGCAGACACCGCGTTCAGCACTTCGTTTCCTTCGGTAGAAACAAAGAGTGGTACCTGTATGATTTGCCCGATAGTAGCGCTGTTGCCATTGCCGAGCGTGAGTGTTGCCGCACTTGAGAGCGACGCGAAACCGAACACGCATACGATAAGCGTTAAGGTTGAAAATAAGGGTAGTTTATAACGAAGCATAAAACCGCTTCTTCGTCCGCTTCCAGAATATAAAGAGGATGAGAGCTCCTATCAGTATACCCAGCACAAGACCATCGAGCCATGAAAACGGACGCTCCTGTGTGTACAACTCCGTCCGAATGTTCCCCTGCTCGTCAAAGGCGCGCACATAGATATATCTCGCCGGTGTCTGGTTATCCAATCGGTACGGGCTTTCCGCCTTTGTCCACGCGAGAGTGTTCGGATTGATCGTACGCGCCGATGACTCGCTCACTTCGTAGTACGCGATACCCGAGCCCTTATCCTGCGTTGCAAATACGAGCGTCCACGCACCGTCATACAATTGCGAGTCGCGTGCCACGAGCGGCGTGAAAGCTTCGGGCGGCGCGGTGTCAGCGATTGGCGCCTTGGCGCTCGCCAATGCCGGCACTGCGCGGAGCGCGAGCGACAGGACGTTTATCGGTTCAAGAGTTCCATCCGGGCTATTCTGATATACTGCCGTACGCGCACGGTCAAAGGAAAGCGTAATGGGTCCCGCAACATTCGCCTTAAGAGTTACTTTGAGGAGCTGTCCGGTACCCGAATATCCGCCCGGTATGATGCCTGAAAATGAAAGCATGCGCGTCGCAGTATCGTAATTCGGCTGTTCTATCCAGAAGCTCACGATGGCATTGCCGTTGCTCGTTTTCACCAACTCAAGTCCCGACGGGATAACGAAGGCCGCCTCAACGGCGTTGACATCGTTTTCAGTATCAAGCAGTATCGCAATCTCAAACGGATTTCCGATGCCCACGCTTGCGTTGTCCGTCGCAAACGAGAGTGTCGCCGCGCCGGCAAATGCCGGTGCAGAGAGCGCACCGAGAACAACTATTGAAAAAATGAGTCGTTTCATAATTAGCCGGTCCAGTAATACGCCATAATGGAGAAGTCAACGAGATTAACCTTCTTGTCGCCGTTGAGGTCAACCAGTGCAGTCGCCACCGGCGTCAACGGCCGGTTGAACCAGTACGCGAGTATGGAAAAATCAATAAGATTCACCCGCTTATCATTATTGGAATCGCCTTTTGTAACCGACTGTGCTTGCGCGAGCACATTCTTCGTCCCGACCGTAAAACCGACCGTCTTGCTGAAAGAACTGATTTC
>CAYHMS010000036.1:0-5754 GCA_964357805.1 uncultured Candidatus Saccharibacteria bacterium
GGTGTAACGGTTAACACTGGAGCTTGTGGAGCTCTCAATTCGGGTTCGATTCCCGGTAGCCGCCCAGCGATTTTTGAAGACGCGTGGTATCATCCGCGCATGAGAAGTTTATTTTTTGGCATTCTGCTCATCATCATTATCGGCGTCGGCGGTCTGGTCTACCGGAACGCAGTTGAATATCCTGCACAGCCGATCGCATGTCCGATGGATGCGCTCGTGTGCCCGGATGGCACCTCGCTCGGGCGCACCGGCGCTTCCTGCACCTTCCCCTCCTGTCCGCCGCCGAACGTATTGCTTCCAAGCATAGATATCTCATTTGCTCTTCCGGCAGGATTTGCAGAAGCTGAATTGTCAGATGCGTCAAACGTCGCTGCGTATGAGATGAAAGGATCCTCGGCGGACACGGCCGGCGGCATTATCATCCGGCGCTATCCAATTGCCACGTCCTCGACCGCGCTCGCGACAATCCAGCAAACAGCTATTGGCGGCGCCTCCGGCGCACCGGTGGGTGTGACCTCTTTTACCTCCACGGTAATCGGCACCCATCGCTTCACGGTCGTCCTGATAGAACGGTTTGAAGGAGTCATCGACACGGCCTACTATCTCGCTCGTACCACCGACGTGTTGCGTTTTGATGCGATTGACAGGGGTGCCGATTGGACTAATCCGAATCTTGATGTTTCGAAGCTTCCGGCTCACGCGGCGCTCGTGAAGCTTCTCCTGACCCTGCAAGGGCAGGGTTGACTGTGATGCTATACTTTCAGTACTAATCCATAATCGTTTTACTATGAATAACAATCCTTTTGACGAACTCTTCAGCAGTGGCGGTGTGCGTGTTGCGCTTACAGGAGCGCTTTCCATTCTCGCTCTTTTTCTTCTCGCACAGACGATAACAATCGCGGCGAACTTCGGTCGACCCAATGTGCCAGCGACCGACACCGTCACGGTGCAGGGCGACGGTCAGGCGACTCTTCCGCCGGATGTCGCGCGCATTTCTTTCACCGTTGAAAATACCAAGGCGACCGTTGCCGATGCGCAGGCGGCTACCACAAAACAGGCGAATGCCACACTCGACTTCGTGAAAGAACAGGGCGTTGCGGAAAAAGACGTGAAGACACTCTCATACAATATTTCTCCGCAGTATTCGTATCCAAATTCATGTCAGCCGGGGATGATGTGTCCGACCTATAGCGGTTCACCAAAGATAACTGGCTACCAAGTCTCTGAGACCGTTCAGGTGACGATGCACGACCTCACTACAGTTGGCGCGATGCTCGGCGGCCTGGGGAAACTCGGCGTGCAGAACGTGAGCGGGCCCGCCTTCGCGCTTGACGACTCCACCGCCGGCTACGACGCCGCGCGCGCCGATGCTATCGCGAAAGCAAAAGCACAAGCGGCGCTCCTCGCCAAACAACTCGGCGTTTCGCTCGGCAAGATTGTGAACTTCAGCGAATCTTCAGGCGGCTACCCGTATCCGATGATGTACGAATTGGGGGCGTCGGTTTCAAAAGCGGCATCTACACCGGACGTACCGACCGGCGAGAACACCTATAACGCCTCCGTCTCCATCACCTACGAGATTCGGTGAATTGACGTATTCGAAGTGGCGTAGTATGCTCTCAATATAGAGAGCCCGCAGGGCTTTTTTATTTACCAAACACCATTTGCTATGACCTCACCTCTCGCCTATCTGAAACACGTGCGCGAAGAATTCACCCATATCGTCTGGCCGAGTAATCGGACGGCGGTTTCGCACACTCTCGTTGTCATCGCCATCGCGCTCGCCATCGCGCTCCTCGTCGGCTTCTTTGATTATCTCTTCGGTTCGGCAGTGAGTCGCTTCATTAACGGCTGATTATATTTTTATGGACGAAAATGAAACGCAACAAATGGCGGACATCGCGCCGTCGGTGCACAAAGAAATTCGCGACGAAGTAGCTCCGCGCAAAGAAGATGCGCGCTGGTACACCATCCACACGTACGCCGGGTATGAGAACGCCGTGGAGCGCAATTTGAAACAGCGTATTGAGTCGCTCGGTATGGAGGGGAAAATATTTGATGTTATCGTCCCGACCGAGAAGAAGATACGCGTGAAGGGCGGCAAGCGCATCGTTGAAGAAGAGAAGATTTATCCGGGTTACATTCTCGTTCGTATGATAGTGGACGATGATTCATGGTTCGTGGTGCGCAATACGCCGCGCGTCACCGGTTTTGTCGGGAGCGGCAATACGCCAGTCCCGATGGAGGATGTTGAAGTGACATCATTGATGAAGCGCATGACTGCGGAAGCGCCAAAGCATCGCATTGACCTCGTAAAAGATGACCCAATAATCATCGCCGATGGTCCCTTCAAGGATTTGGAAGGTAAGGTGGGCGAGATTGACGAGGACCGCGGAAAGGTAAAGGTGATGGTCTCGATGTTCGGCCGCGAGACGCCGGTTGAATTGGACTTTTTGCAAATTCGCAAGCTCTAGCGTAGAGTCGTTTGTAACCATGGTAAAAATTGTAAAAAAGATTAAATTACAAATTCCGGGCGGGGCGGCGACGCCCGCGCCTCCGGTCGGCACTGCGCTCGGTCCCGCTGGTGTGAATATCGGGCAGTTCGTAACCCAGTTTAATGCGGCCACGCAGGACAAGAAGGGGACAATTATCCCGATTGAGCTCTCGGTCTACGACGACCGCTCGTTCACCTTCATCATGAAGAACCCGCCGGCCTCCCGCCTGATTCTCAAGGCGCTCGGTCTGGAGAAAGGCTCGGGCAAGGCGAAAGAAGAGAAGGTGGGTGTCATCACAAAGGCGCAAATCGCGACTATCGTCGAAGAAAAGATGCCGGACCTGAATGCGAACAGTCCTGAAGCGGCTGGCCGCCTCATCGCGGGCACGGCACGCTCAATGGGGATTGATATAAAATAGTTTTTTAGTTTCGTTCGAGTGTGAGAAATCGATGCGATGGTTCTCCTGTGCCGGTCTCGTCCGAAGTAATTTTGAAATCTTGTTCATACGGCGGGAAATAGGTATCGGCTTCGGCGGTCGCATCGACGAGCGTCAGGTAGAGCCGATTGGCGAGCGGCAGCGCTTCGCGATAGAGTTCACCGCCGCCGATGACGAAGATTTCGTCCGCCCCTTCCCCCAGGGAAGCTATTGTGCGCGCGTTTTCAAACGAATCGACGGCCATTGCTCCCGGCACCACATACTCGGCTTGGCGCGTCACGACGATATTTGTGCGCCCGGGGAGGGGACGGAACCGCTCGGGAAGCGATTCCCAGGTCTTGCGGCCCATAATGACCGGGTGGCCCATAGTGAGCTCCTTAAACCGCTGCATATCGTCCGTCAGGTGCCAGATCAGATAACCGCTCTTCCCGAGCTCCCGCCCCCTCCCGATGGCGGCGATAATTGCTATACGCTCCATCTGGCTTATACTAGCAGAATGTCAGTTATCGGCATCAATGAAGTTGTTCGACGGATCAAAGAAGAAGGTCTCATTACCGGTCTTGGCGGTCGCGATCTCTCCAATCCGGAAGGGACCGGTATTGACCTGCGTCTCGGCGCGGTCCATAAAATTATTGAGGGTGGTGCCTATATTGAGACTGACGGTGCTGCTGGTCTCGGCAAACGCCACGGGGTGAAAATCGAAGAACTTTATCGTCTGAAAGAAGGAGAGGCACAAGATACACTTATCATCAAACCCAATGAGTACTATCTTGTGCAGACAGCCGAGACGATTACGGTGCCGCTCGACCTGATGCCAATGGTGTATCCGCGAGGCTCTCTCTTCCGCGCGGGACTCCTTCTCCTCGCGTCTAAATCAGATCCTGGCTACACGGGACCGCTCACCTTCGGTCTCACGAATCTCGGTCCATTTGAAGTAAAACTCCAGCTCGGTGCGCGTTTCTGCAATATCGTGTTCTATAAGATTGAAGGCGAGGTTATCGGATATCGCGGCCAGCATCAGGGCGGCCGCGTTTCGCACGGCGAGGAAACCCAAGTATAACTATGTATCTTTCTGATATCGATATACGAAAAGAATATAAGTCGGGCGGGCTAACGCTCCGGCCTTTTAAGCCCGCACGGCTCCAGCAGGCAAGCTACGATATCTGTCTTGGCAACAAATTCGTCGTGAATGATGAAGGAGCGACGCATTTTATCGACCCGGTGAAGAAGCTCTATGCGAAGACCAGAGAGTTTACCGTTGCTGATGGAAAACCGTATGTTCTTCATCCCGGCATCTCGGTCCTCGGGACTTCAAAGGAATTTTTTGGTTCAAATAAATATTTAATACAGCTAAATGGAAAATCATCGCTCGCGCGCATCGGACTCATGGTGCATAACACCGCGGGTATCATCAATCCGGGGCATTTCCTTCATGTCACCTTTGAGATAACAAATCAAAGCAATGTGCCCATTATTCTGCGACCTAGTATGGAAATCGCCCAAATCACCTTCTCCATGCTTTCTTCTCCGCCTTCAAAGACCTACGAAGATACGGGACGCTTTGCGCAGAATAATTGGAAGCACTTCATCGGCAAACGCAAACCGCGCACATAACATATGGAAAATCGTCATCCTGAATACCAATACCTGGATTTGTTAAAAGACATCATGAAGAACGGGAGTGACAAAGAGGTGTTCTTCACTCCGGAGGTTCGTGCTCAATATGCCGCTAAAGGTCAGAAACCGCCCTTTATTCGGAGCGTGTTCGGGAGGCAAATTCGTTTTGACTTAGCAGACGGCTTCCCTCTGATCACCACAAAGAAAACATTTTTGCGCGGCATCATTGTAGAGCTCCTCTGGTTTTTGAAAGGCGACTCTAATATCAAGTATCTTGTTGACAACGATGTGCATATTTGGGACGAGTGGGCGTGGAAGAGGTACAACAAGTATTGTCTCAAAAATGAGATACCGACAATGAGTCAGGCGGATTTTATTGCGAAATTGAAAAAGGAACCGCACACAAGCGCCTTTGTGAAAAAATGGGGGGATATCATCACCGTCTACGGCAGGATGTGGCGGCGGTGGCCGGCTAGTCACGGACGAGAGATCGACCAGCTCGCGTGGGTTATTGAAGGCCTGAAAGAAGCGCCTTTTCGTAAATCGTATGTAGTTTCCGCCTGGAACCCCGACTTCATTTACGCGATGGCATCCGAAGAAAATAAAAATGAGGTGCCGCCGTTTTGTCACACGACATTCCAATTCGCCGTGACGAAAGGAGACAAGCTCAATCTCGGCATGTACCAGCGAAGCGGGGATGTGTTTCTCGGCGTGCCGTTTAACATTGCAAGCTACGCACTTCTGCTGCAAATGGTCGCGCAGGTCACGGGACTGCGGGCAGGGGAATTCGTGCACTCTTTTGGCGATGTGCACGCCTATTCGAATCACTTCGACCAAGTTAGAGAGCAGATTACACGAAAACCATACCCTTTTCCGACGATGAGACTCAACCCTGAAAAAATGAATATCGACGATTTTGTTTTCGAAGATTTTACGCTTGAAGGATATGAGTCGTATCCGCCACTCAAAGCAGAAATAGCAAATATTGGAGGATTTACTGAGAAGAAAGGTCGTGGAGTTTTAATAAAGAAATAAATATGTATAAACGCGTCAAAAAAGGAGATAAGGAAGTTTACAAGGCCTTAATCGGCGAGGATAAGCGGCAGGCGGAGGGGTTGGAACTGATACCGAGCGAGAATTATGTCTCGCGGGCGGTGAAGGAGGCGATGGCGTCGTCCTTGACGAACAAATATTCCGAAGGGTATC
>CAYHMS010000037.1:0-5691 GCA_964357805.1 uncultured Candidatus Saccharibacteria bacterium
CTCGATTTCTACAGCGACTCTGACCTGCGCGACATTATCCGCCGTTCGGCGCTCCTTCTCAACCTTAAAGCGCCCGAAGAAGTTATCGAACTCATCGCCTCGCGAAGTCGTGCGACTCCTCGTGTCGCCAACGCCCTTCTGAAGCGCGTACGCGACTTCTCCGAGGTCCATAATCGTAAGCTCTCTGCTACACTCTGCGACGAAGCATGCGACCTCTTCGGCATTGACGCACAAGGTCTTACTAAGGATGACCGTCGTTATCTTGAGACCCTTCACAAAAGCTTCAGGGGCGGTCCGACCGGCGTTCGCGCAATTGCAGCCGCCCTCCACGAAGACCCCGATACGGTTGAACATGTGTACGAACCGTATCTGCTCCGCCTCGGCTTCATTGAGCGCTCTTCTCGCGGTCGTATACTTACCCAACGCGGTCGCGAATATTTGAGCGGTGAGAAAACCGGCGCTATTTTTTAAAAATGTCCGGAGGTGTTTACCAACGCGCGCGGCTATGAGAATATTGGCGATTGACCCGGGCTACGACCGGCTCGGTATCGCGGTTATTGAGGGTGATCCATCGCGACCGGTGCTTATTATGAGCGATTGCGTCCTGCCAGACAAAGGCGCGAGAGAGAAACGTCTCGCACACGTATCAAACGTAATTGCGACAGCGCTCAAAAAATACTCTCCCGACGCTCTAGCCATCGAGACTCTCTTTTTCAGATTGAATAAGAAAACGGCCCTTGGGGTTGCCGAAGCGCGCGGAGCGATTCTTGCTGTAGTGGGAGCCGCTTCTGTACCGGTCATAGAATGTTCGCCCCAACAAGTGAAGCTCGCCGTAACTGGATATGGCGGTGCGGATAAAGCCGCTGTTGCGCGTATGATTCCGCAGCTCCTCTCTTTATCGGAAAAAAAGCGTTTTGATGATGAGTTGGACGCCATAGCCATCGGCATCACTGCGCTCACGGTAGGCCTTCCCTAGGAAGACGAAAAATAGCAAATAGGTTAGCATAGCGGTATGGTTCGTCTGCACGCCCAATGGCGACATACCTTTCTTGCGTCCGTCCTCGCCATTTTCGGAATTGGATTCTTCGTGCTGGGTAGCGTTCTTGTTGTTGTTGCTTTCACTCCGGTGCCGGATATCGATTCTTTTGCATCTCGACAGATTGACCAATCGACCAAGATTTACGACCGTACCGGTCAGGTTCTTCTCTACGACTATAATCGGGATGCTAAACGAGAGATCGTCCCTATTGCCGATATATCCATCAACACGGTACATGCGACCATCGCCACAGAGGACTCCGGATTCTATGACCACGGGGGTATCCGTTTTACTTCAATTGTCAGAGCGATGATTGCTGATGTACTCGGCGGCTCGCTCTCTCAAGGGGGTTCAACCATCACCCAGCAGGTAGTAAAGAATACGCTCCTGACAAGCAGAAAGAGCGTTATCCGTAAGCTGCACGAATGGGTACTCGCGATGAAACTTGAACAAGTATATTCCAAGGACCAAATCCTTGAGACCTATCTCAACAACATTCCCTATGGGGGAACACTCTATGGTATCGAGGCGGCGGCAGAATCTTACTTCGGAGTCCCTGCAAAAGACCTTTCTCTGGCTGAAGCCGCATATCTCGCAGCGATGATTCAAGCGCCGTCCTATTACTCTCCGTATGGCACACACCGTTCCGAACTTGATACGCGTAAAAACTTTGTCCTCGACCGAATGCGCGCTCTTGGTTTTATAGACGACGTCGCTTATATCTCTGCGAAAAACGAGCGGATATCTTTTTCTCCAACGGGACAAAACTCAATTATTGCTCCACATTTCGTCTTCTATATTCTCAACCGGCTCGAGACCGCCTACGGGCCAAACGCGCTTATGTCCGGTCTCAAAGTGACCACGACGCTCGATGCAGACCTCGAGACGAAAGCAGAATCCATTGTGAATCAATATGCCCTCGAAAACGTAAAAAAATTCAAAGCAACGAACGCGTCCCTCATTGCTATTGACCCTTCAACCGGGCAAATTCTCGCTATGGTCGGTTCCCGCGATTTTTTCGACCCCGCAATCGACGGTCAATATAATGCCACGCTCGCATTGCGGCAGCCCGGTTCGACAATGAAGCCGTTTATTTATTCGCTCGCTCTTATGCGCGGCTACACGCGCAACACCGTCATTTTTGACACACCAACTCAATTCTCAACACTCTGTTCCCCATCGGATATACGCAATAATACCCCTCCTTGTTATGCGCCTTCCAATTATGACGACAAATTCCGAGGCCCAATGACGTTTGAAACAGCTATCGCTCAATCAATCAACATCCCCGCACTAAAAGTCCTCTATCTAGTCGGCATACAGAATGCCGTAAATCTTGCAAAATCATTCGGTCTCACCACACTTGGCGACCCAAGTCAGTACGGCCTTACCCTCGTGCTTGGAGGTGGTGAAGTACGCCTCCTCGACCTTACCGGTGCATACGCCACTTTTGCAAATGACGGGGTAAAAAATACGCCGACCGGCATACTTGAAGTCAGTAATGCACAAGGAGTCGTCCTCGAGCGTTACCTGCCACAACCGACAGAAGTATTGCCGATGAACATAGCGCGAGACATGTCCGCGATGCTCTCTGACGCACCCGCGCGCGTACCAGAATATTCTCTCCATTCTCTTCTCTCTTTCCCGGGTTACGATGTCGCGGTAAAAACGGGAACGACCGATAATACACGCGATGCATGGACCATCGGCTACACTCCTTCAATTGCACTCGGTGTTTGGGTGGGCAATAACGACAACAGCCCTATGGTAAAGTTGGTCGCCGGACTCATTGCGGTGCCGATGTGGCACGAAGCTATGGCGTACGCCCTTTCAAAATATCCCAAGTCCTACTTTGGCGAACCAAGCCCGATTTCGGCTTCTGTCCCGCCAATGTTACAAGGAAATTGGCGCGTACCCGATGTCCAAGGCAATATCGTGCCACACAGTCTGTTGTATTGGACTGATAAAAATAACCCGCAAGGACCGTCCCTTTCTAATCCCGCACAAGACCCCCAATTTTCTCATTGGGAGTACGGTATTTCCGCATGGTACAACTCTTACCCCGGACTTTTCACGAATCCGCCAATCTTTGTACCAATTTCTTACTCAAACGAAACGATGGCGCCCTAATATCATTGATTCATAGGGGAAACAAGGTAGAGGAGCGAGGTATCGCCGACTCCTTTTATAATGAGTGGACGGCCGATACCTGCCGCAAGAAGTGAAATACTTTCCGCCAAAGTGAGTGAGAGTGCGGCTGATAGATATCGATGATTAAAAGAAATATCAAGAGCACTTCCTGATATATGTGCGGTGAGCGCTTCTGATGATTCTCCAATATCTATATTCCGCGCAAACAATGAAAGTGTATTCTTCTTCGGGTTAAAACTTATTCGTATTTTTTGGAAAGAATCCGAAAAGATGGTAGTTCGTTTCAGCGCGGTCTCGAAGTCCTTTCTCAATATAACCGCTTCAACAATAGATTCTTTCGGTATAATTTGCTTGTAATCCGGATACACCGCATTTGTGAGTCGAGAAACAAGCATTCCTGTTGTTCCTACGAATGCACATTGATGCTCGTCAAACGACATAATAATATCGTCATCGGGTAGAGCTTGGGATATTTCAAGAGCGTTTTTTGCCGGAATAAGAAATTTCCCTTGCGTCCCTTTATTTGAAAGTGGTACTTTTTTTTCTGCAAGCCGAAACGAGTCTGTTGCGACTGCAGTAAGAACTCCTCCTTCTATGGATACACACACACTTGCAAGCTCGGGCCGAACGGTAGATGATGAAGCGCAAGACGCAATTGAAGTAAAAAGATTTTTGAGAAGAATCCCAGGGAGAACTATTCTATTTTTTGGATTTTCTGGGAATGGAATCGACGGAAAATCATCATACGGGACTGTTTTTATGAGACTTTTTCCGGTGCCGCTGGAGATCGTCACTATATCCCCTGTGTGCTCTAGAATAATCTTCCCTTCATGCGTAAAAGAACTGGCTAGTTGTTGTAATAGTGTTGCCGGAATCGCCACGACTCCATCAGTGGTATTTTCTCCTTCAATTTTTAAGTCAATTCCTGTTTCGAGATTTGTTGCACGCATTTTTATACCATCACGCGCCGCAATAATAAGAATTGAGGATAGCACAGGAAGTGTAGAATTTTTACGTTCAGCAAATCGCGCAACTTTATACACTGCTTCGGAAAATATTTTCTTTTCTATTGAAATATTCATATAATGCCTATTAGGATTGTTGATAATGGGGACAGGGAATTAAAATAAGGTTTTGATTGTGTTTGTATCTCTTTTATAAAGAGATAAGATGTTGATAAATAAGATATAAGTATCATACAAGTAGTGTGCGAATATTCTGTATTTCTTTTGCAAGATTATTATCCACAATCACTTCACGTTTTATTTTCTCACAAGAGTGGATAACAGTCGTATGATCGCGACCGCCAAGTTTTGTGCCGATTGTGGGGTAGGAGATGCTGAAATCCTCCCGTAAGATGTACATAATTACTTGCCGTGGGCGCACCACCTCCCTTCTTCTTGTCTTTTCATAAATACTCTCCTCATCAATACCATAATATTCAGCTACTTTATCAACTACATTTTTTACAGAAATATTCTTTTGGGGTCTTGTAAATGAACGGAGCGATTGACGCACTTCGGCTATATCGGGGGCAATCCCTTTTACTTGCGTGTGACAGATAATATTGTTTACCATACCCTCTAATTCGCGTATTGAGCCGCTCATTGAGGTTGCAACGTATTCAATAACATCATTCGAGAGTATAACCCCGTGCACGGCGGCTTTTTTTCGTACAATCGCCATACGCGATTCGGGGTCCGGTTCCCCTATATCTATCGTCATACCACTCGAGAGGCGGCCTTTGAGGCGTTCGGCAATATCCGGGATAGCGGCAGGGGCGCGGTCGGATGAGAAAATAATTTGCTTATTCGTGTCATAGAGGGCGTTGAAGAGATGAAAAAGCTCTTCCTGGGTTTTTTCTTTCTTAGAAAGAAACTGGACATCGTCCATGACGAGAAGGTCATACTGACGGTATTTGTCTTTGAAACGATTTGCAGAGCCAGCCTGTACCGAGTCCGTATAATCGACGGTGAATTTTTCTGAAGTAAGGTAAAAAACTTTTCTTCCCTGATACTGCTTCTTAAAATGATTGCCAATGGCCTGGATGAGGTGTGTCTTTCCTCGACCAGTATCGCCATAGATGAAGAGAGGATTATACGTAATACCGGGACGGTCCAATACCGCCTGCGCAGCGGCATAGGCAAGATTATTAAAAGAACCTATGACAAACGTATCAAACGTGTACCGGGGATTTAGATTATCATTCTTGTTGATATAGAATTCGTCCAAAGGAAGTTCTAGTGCGCCGCGTATATTTTTTGCCTCTTTTGGAGACGACTTACGGCGCTCGTCTTTTACAATGAGATATTCAATATTACGGAACTCATAGGAAACATCCCTCGCAATCTTCAATAAGAGGGTATGGAATTTTTTAAGGTACCAATCTTTAAAGAATTGACTGGGAACCCCCATATAAATGACCCCATCCTCCCCTATCTTTACGATAAAACTATTACGAAACCATGTATTGAAATTTGCCGACGATATGGAGAGTTCAA
>CAYHMS010000038.1:0-5583 GCA_964357805.1 uncultured Candidatus Saccharibacteria bacterium
TCGCTCGCGCCCGTAGCTCAGTTGGTAGAGCAGCTCCCTTTTAAGGAGAAGGTCGTTGGTTCGATCCCAACCGGGCGCACATCCCTGTTTATACCGTCATCGGTTCCGCTATCATCGCAATCCTTGCACTCCGCGAACGCCATATATCACGAATACCATAAGAACGCTTGAACAGAATACGTCCTAACATCGTGGTATCCATAAGATGGTGCTATAGCATCAAGTTGTGGATAGTTATATAGAGAGTGCGAACTTTTCGAGGGAGAGAGAGAGGTCGAGGCCGGAGCGACGGGAGGATTGGAGGAGAGAGATGAGAGAAAGAGATAATTGGCGGTCGCGCAGAGCACGGGCTTTCCAATGCAGGAGGCCGTGAATTTTTTGTGGTTCATCGCCTGCACGGAGCGCGCGGTTGATTTCCAGCCAGAGCTTCCCGCGCGAGCGAGAGGCGAGCGCGTTCACGAGATTTGCATTAAAGCCGCGTTTGTCCTCAAACGCGGCTGGCTTATCATATTTGTATTCTACCTTCGCTTTCGCGCTTATTTTTTTTGCTTTCGCCGCGGCAAGTTTCGGGGCGAGGATAAGAATCGCATTATCAGAAGCCGCGAGAGCGTCGAGATGTTCTTCAAGAATACTTATGCTACTCTCTACTTCTCCCTCGTCTTCTTCGGTCTGAAAACCCTGCCTGCCGGCAGGCAGGGGGTCATCAATGAGTATCAGGAGTCGCTTCACGAAGAGCCCGCCCGAGAGCGCCGCGTCTTCAAGCGCAGCGCTCGTGAGCTCCTCTCGCGCGAGGCGCACATAGGCGAGATTCGGCTCCTTTGCGCGGGCCTTCGCGACCCACTCGAACGCTTTGCTGCGCGTTTTCTCGACATCCGTCCCATGGAAAAGATACATCATATCGTGTGCATGGCGCCCCAATCGGGACCGGATTTCATCGTCGCGATGATGGGCACATCGCCTGCCTGTGCAGGCAGGCGCGTTTTTTCACTCGGCAAAACGGACTCCATAATTTCTTTTATTTTCGCCCCGAGTGCTTCAACACGAGACTCGCGAATCTCGTATACGAGTTCGTCGTGCACTTGGAGCAGGAGATAGGCATCATCCTGTGCTTTCTCTTTCGTCAACATGCCATCTACGCGCACCATTGCGAGTTTGATGATGTCCGCCTGCGTGCCCTGCAGAGGCGCATTGATGGCCATGCGCTCGGCCTGCGCGCGCACATAGGGGAGCGAGGACTTCATCTCGGGGAACTGGCGGCGCCTGCCGAAGAGCGTTTCGGTGTAACCGTGCCTGCGCGCGAATCCCTTCGTGCTCTCCAAATATTCCGCGAGCGTTTTGAACGTGCTGAAATAGTCCTCCAGATACTGATGCGCTTCGGCAGTTGTGCTCCCGAGCTGGGCGCGGAGCGCATTGACGCCCATGCCGTAGAGGATGCCGAAGTTGATGACCTTCGCACGCCGGCGCATCTCTTGGTCTACCGCTTTCGGCGCGACGTGGAACACCTGCGCCGCAACCTCTTGATGCACATCTCTGCCGCTTTTGAATATGTCGCAGAGCTTTGTGTCGCCCGAAAGAATGGCCGCAAGCCGCAGTTCTATCTGGGAGTAGTCCAGCGACACGAGCGTGAAGCCCTTTGGCGCGACGAAGGCGTGCCGTATCGCCCGGCCGCGAGGCGAATGAAGCGGAATGTTTTGTAGATTCGGATTTTGGCTTGCCATGCGTCCGGTCGTCGTACCGGTCTGGAGAAATTCTGCGTGGAGACGGTTATGCGCATCAAGCATCGGCGGGAGATTCTCGATATAGGTAGAAAGAAGTTTTTTCAGTTCGCGATATTCAAGAATATCATCTACGATAGGATGCATGCCGCGTATTTTTTCGAGCTCACTTTCACGTGTTGAACGCTGGCCTCCCGCAGTCTTCTTCTGCCGTTCGGGAATTATCTTCAACTCGTCGAAGAGCACCTCGCCGAGTTGTTTGGGGGAACTCACATTGAATGCGCGTCCCGCCGTCCTATAGATGTTTTTCTCTATTCTTTCAAGTTCCGTCCGATACTCTTTCGCAAGAGCTTTAAGAACAGCAAGGTCAACCAAGACGCCACGCGCTTCCATTCTGCGCACGACCGGGATAAGCGGTTTTTCTATTTTTTCGTACACGTCTCGCAATCTGCCAGTGTTGTGAACGAGTTGGGTAAGCACTGCATCTGCTTCATCAAATGTTCGTTTCTTTGTGAACGCCAGAATGTCATCGAGTGACGGGTTCGTAAATTCGGACGAAATGAGCCAGAGCATCACCTGCGCCTCGGCGAGACGGGTCGCATCCACTTTTTCTTCAGGTATGAGTTCAAACGTTTCCCCGACCTCTGGTTCGCCTTTAAACATCGTTCTGATTCTCTCTTTGAGCGTTCTAAAGCCGAACTCGTCACACATCGCGAACATTTTTTGTACGTCAATATTCTCGCGCCATATCCGTTCGGGTAATGAAAACGCGATGGGTGCATCACAACGTATCGTGGCAAGTGATTTCGAGAAACGCGCATCTTCTTCATGCTCTTTGAGGAGACCAATCATGCGCGCTTTTATTCCTTTTTTGAGAAAAGCCGCATCGCCTTTCCTCAAGGCTGCATATATCTTTTCTATTGAGCCAAAATTGGTGATGAGTTCGGTTGCAGTCTTCTCGCCGATGCCGGGAACGCCTTTGATATTATCGGACGGGTCGCCACGCAACCCTTTCCAATCAGGGATAAGCGCAGGAATGAAGCCAAACCGCGCGATTACCGCTTTCTCATCGTAAAGAATAGTGTCGTTGATGCCCTTTTTCAAGGTATAGACGCGAACGCGCTCGTCATCGACGAGCTGGAGCGTATCCATGTCGCCTGATGCAATGACGACGTCTACATCCTCTTCTTCCAAAAGTTCGTGCGCGATGGTTCCCAGCAGGTCGTCGGCTTCGAATCCTTCTCGTTCATACATAGGAATCGCAAATGCTTCAAAGACTTTCCGCGACTCTCCGAGCTGGAGCGCGAGCGCATCGTCGGTCTTTACACGTGTCGCTTTGTATCCTTCGTAGGCCTCGTGACGAATGGTCGGCTTCGGCAGGTCATAGCAAGCGGCGATGTAGTCGGGCTTAAGGTCGGTAATAATTTTAAGCAGCATTGAGACGAGGCCGTACAAGGCGCCGGTGGGCGTGCCTGAAGGACCGGTAAATTCCGGCAGTGCGTGATACGCGCGATGAATAATCGCGTGCGTATCCAGAAGCACGATTCGTTTCTTTGTTGATGTTTTTTTAGTCATACGAAAGTATACGCGAGCCATCTGTATGTACGAGCAGAGATATTTTTACCGCCGGCGCGGGCAGTGCACCCGCCACGTTCTCCGGCCATTCAAGCAGAATAAGACTCCCAGAATCTTTCATACGTTCGTCAAAACCAAGCGGGGCGAGGTCAGCATCCTTTTCTAAACGATACGCATCAATGTGAACAAGTCGCTTGAACGGCTGTCCATCCGGAAGCAGGTAAATTTTTTCAAGGACGAACGTGGGGCTGTTTACGATTTCTTCAACACCAAGAGAACGCGCGATTGCCTTGGTAAACGCGGTTTTCCCTGCTCCAAGCTCGCCCGAGAGCGTCACAAGAGTCGCACCCTGTTCGCTCCCCGCGAGCGAACCCATAAAACGAACCGCCTCCGCTTCGAGTTCAGGGAGTGTCGCTATACGTCGTTCCATGCGCGCATGGTACCATTTGCCTCAATGGACTTGCCATTTGATACCGCGCACGAGGACGAGAAACTCGCCCAGATACGGGAACGAGAGGAGGAGGACGTCGCGCGCATCCTCTCGGAAAAATACGGCATGACCTATGTCGACCTCTCGCTGAAGGAGATAGATTCCGATGCTCTCCGTGTCATTCCAGAAGCAGAGGCGCGCACTGCTGAAGCGGCCGCCTTCGCCAAGACGGCAAAAGTTCTCTCGCTCGCCGTGCATAATCCGAGCAACCCTGCACGTGCAAAACTTCGTGAGGAACTTGCACAGCGCGGATTCTCTCTGCAAGAATTTCTTGTCTCTAAGAAAAGTCTCGATAAGGTTCTCTCGCGTTACGCGAGCCTCTCTCTCACGACCGAATCGAGAGCGGGATTTTTTAGCGTAACCCCCGAAACGCTTCTAAAACTCACTCAATCCATTGGAACTCGTAAAGCGCTTGAACAAGAGCTCAATGCCACGACGGCTCTTAAATCGCTTGAACGCGTCTCACATATCTTCGAACTGGTTCTCGCGGGGGCATTTGCGCTCCGCGCCTCCGACATCCACTTTGAGCCGAGAGAAGACAAAACCCTCCTGCGCCTTCGCATTGACGGGCTTCTGTCCGATACCTACTTCTTCGATCCGGCTACCTATCATCAGCTCAATTCGCGCATCAAACTCCTCTCGGGTGTGATGCTGAACGTCACCAACCGAGCACAGGACGGCCGCTTCAGCATCGAGAAAAGCGCGAACCAGATAGAGATACGCGCCTCATTCATCCCCGGCAATTACGGCGAGTCCATTGTCATGCGCATCCTCGACCCCGAGACGACAAAGGTTTCCTATAAAGAGCTCGGTATCCACCAGAAACTCCTCGCGCGCCTCGAAAAGGAAATTCGGCGCCCGAATGGCATGCTGCTCACTACCGGTCCGACCGGGAGCGGTAAGACGACAACGCTCTATGCCTTTTTGCGTGAGATACACGCGCCGGAGATAAAAATCATCACGATAGAAGACCCGGTTGAATACCGTCTCGAGGGCATCGTGCAGACGCAGGTCGAAGGCGAAAAATACACGTTCGCCGAAGGGCTCAAGTCCATCGTGCGCCAAGACCCCGACATCATCATGGTCGGCGAGATACGCGACGGTGAGACCGCCGATATCGCCATCCAGGCGGCGCTCACGGGCCACTTCGTCTTCTCCACCCTTCATACCAACGACGCAGCAGGGACCTTCCCTCGCCTCGTCGACCTCGGTGCGGACTCGAAGTCCTTCGGTTCGGCGATTACGGTCTCAATGGCCCAACGATTAGTGCGCAGACTTGACCCGAACAAGAAGAAAGAGCGTCCGCTCACCGACGAGGAGAAAAAAATGATTATGAAAGTATTCGAGCCGCTCGCCGACAAAACATTGCTCCCTGAAAAAATAGAAAAAGTGTGGGAACCGGCACCTGCGAACGAAGACGAGACCGGCTATAAAGGCCGCATCGGCCTCTACGAAGCGATTTTTATGGACGACGAGCTCGCACACTTCCTCCGCGACAATCCGTCGGAAAATGATATCGCAAAACTCGCGGCGAAACAGGGCTACCTCACCATGGCGCAGGACGGCATCCTCAAGGCCCTCGCCGGCGTCACCTCCCTCTCCGAAGTCATCGCCACCGTCGACCTCCCGCGATAGGTCATTTCAACTATTGACAGGATGTAACCGTTGTATATACTTCGGGTATATGAAAACTGCGATTAGTTTTAAGATAGACACTGATGTTCGCAATCGGGCGCGAATTGTTGCAAAGAAAATCGGCGTGCCTCTTTCAATGGTCGTGAACCAGCAATTGAAGCAGTTTGC
>CAYHMS010000039.1:0-4647 GCA_964357805.1 uncultured Candidatus Saccharibacteria bacterium
GTTCGACCCCTACCGCTTGCACAGAGAACATCATGTAATCGTTATACCCACATCACGCAATACTTTGGCGCCGCGCGGGTATACTGGAGGTATGCGGGATACGCTCATCATCATCGGTTTGGCGCTGGTCACCGTCGTCATCGGTGCGTTCTTGTACTTTCGCGGTAATACTTCAAATGCGTCGCCTTCAATCGCGCCAACCAGCCAACCATCTGCGGTCGCTGTACCTTTTACGCCGCTCGCGCGAGGGAATACGTCGACGGTGACGAAGCGCGTGAATTATCTCATAACCTCTGCAGACGGATTGGACAAGCTCTGGAAGATGCTTGACGCGACAAGTACGCCACCAACCGTTGATTTCAATAAAAATGCGGTCATCGCGGTCTTCGCAGGGCAACAACCAACTACCGGCTATGCGATAGAGGTATCAAAGATTGCGGATTTAAGCTCGCGACTGGTCTCTATAACGCTCGCGAAGCCTGATGGCGCTTGCATAACCGGACAATCACTCACCACCCCGTATGAAATCGTCACGGTGCCGACAACCTCACTTCCACTCGCGCACGAAGACATTTCAACTACGGTTTCTTGCCCCTAGATGCGCTCATTGTGAGGGTGCGCTAGGATGCATGCAATGGATGCATCAGCACACTTTCGTGATAAACGAATAACGCTCATGGGCCTCGGTCTCCTCGGTCGGGGAGTCGGCGATGCCCGCTATTTAGCCGAGTGCGGTACTGAACTCATCGTGACTGACTTGAAGCCGCGCGGAGAGCTTGCCGAATCGGTAACACAACTCGAATCGTTTAAAAACATCACGTTTGTGCTCGGCCAACATCGGCTCGAAGATTTTAAGAACAAGGATCTTATTCTCAAAGCCGCGGGAGTCCCGCTCGATTCTATATATATAGCCGAAGCGAAGAAAAATGACATACCAGTTCGAATGAGTGCAGACCTCTTCGCCGAGCTCTCAGGCGTTGCCTGCGTCGGCATTACCGGTACGCGCGGCAAGTCCACCGTGGCGCAGATGATATATGAAATCCTGAAAGCAAGCGGCAAAAAAGTGCTCTTGGGTGGGAATATGCGCGGCATCTCCACGCTCGCGCTTCTCAAAGAAGTAACGTCAGGGCACATTGCAGTGCTTGAATTGGATTCGTGGCAATTGCAGGGCTGGGGCGAAGCGAGGATGAGCCCGCACATCGCAGTCTTCACGACACTATATCAGGACCATCTTAATTATTATGGTTCGACTTCGCTCACCACACGCAAAGAGCATCCAGAGCAGTATCTCGCTGATAAAGCAAATATTTTTTTGTACCAAAAGCCAGAAGACACGCTTATTCTCGGCGCGCAGTGCGCGCCGACTATTATTGATAAGTATGGGGAAAACATTGAGGCGACAACGCTCGTCGTAGACGAGACAAAACTGCCGGACACCTGGGTACTGCGTATCCCCGGAATACACAATCGCTACGATGCCGCGCTCGCGCTCGCTGCCGCTCGCGCGATGGATATCTCCGACGAAATCAGCCGCCGCGCGCTTGAATCCTTCTCGAGCATCTCCGGGCGGCTTGAATTGGTTCGTGAAGTGAATGGTGTGAAAATATACAACGACACGACCGCGACAACGCCCGAGGCAACTTTGGCGGCTCTCTCCGCGCTAGAATCCATGTCGGGACGTACGACGTCCCAACATGACGAATCCAAATTTAGCCAACCCGTACGTACGTCCATAATCCTAATTATGGGTGGCACCGATAAAAAACTTGATATGAACGCACTCCTTGCAAAGCTCACCGATATGAAGCGCGTCATCCTGCTCGCAGGGACCGGTACTGACCGCATTAAACACGAACTAACAGGTAGTATGATATATCATACCCTTTCCGACGCAGTAATAGATGCGTTCGCTCATGCGAAAGCCGGTGATACGATTCTTTTCTCGCCGGCATTCACGTCATTTGGTATGTTCAAGAATGAATACGACCGCGGCGACCAGTTTGTAGAACTGGTGGAGAAGCATTATGGAAAATAATTTTGACATGGGAGGGATGCACGTTGAGCTTTTCCTTCCGCCTGAACAAGCAACTAAAAAGGTGATTATTCCGGAGCTTTCTCATGGTTCAAATATAGTTACTGTCCGGTTAGGGAATGAAGACGTGAATAGTTGCGACGCGCTTATTACAGAGAACCGTAACGTGTCTCTCGGAATCAAAACGGCTGATTGTGCCCCCGTCTGTTTTTCTGATGGGAGAAAGATAGGCATTGCGCATATCGGGTGGCGCGGGCTCTGTCTCGGCCTTATCGAGAAAATGCTGGCTCGTTTTGATGCGGCTGTGCTCTCCGTGTATGTCGCCCCGTTCCTCCATTCGTTTGAGATCCAGAAAGATTCTTGTTATGACCGGATAACGCAGAAATTCGGGGAGCATTTTTTTGAGCAAAGAGACGAGAAATTGTTTTTTAATTTTAAAGACGCAATCGCCTCATTACTACCATCTCAAACAGCATTTGATCCGCGGGATACGACAACCGATTTGTCACTCCCCAGTTATCGCCGCAATAAAACCAACGACCGTTTCGTTGCGGTCGTTAGTTTTTCTCCATGATAGGGGTTTTTGATTCGGGGTCGGGAGGGTTGACGGTCTTGCGGGCGGTACGGGAGCGGATGCCGTCGGCTGATATCCTCTATTTCGGTGATATTAAGAATGCACCATATGGAGAAAAGTCGCGCGAGGAGCTCTCGCGGCTCACCATTAACAGCATCCGCGTACTTCAAGCGCGAGGCGCGACGAGTATCGTGAGCGCGTGCAACAGCGTATCGGCCTCGCTCGCGATATCTCTCTTTGATGTGCTTGGGCTCGCACAGCAAAATCTTATTGAAATGGTCGGACCGACCGTGAGTTGTTTTACGGATTTCAAAAAGCCCATCCTGCTTGCGGCCACGCCCGCGACCGTCGCCTCCGAGCTTTATCAAAACGCGTTTCAGATGCTCGGCATTACGATTGATACAGTTGCCATTCCTAAACTCGCCGGTGCGATTGAATTCGGCACTCCCGCAAAGGACCAAGAATTGCTGATTGCGGGTGCATGTGCCGCATATGATATGAAGAAATACGGCGCTCTTATCCTCGCCTGCACGCATTATCCTCTAGCGTTTGAGCATTTCCGCAAAGTGCTCGGGGACGTGCCGTTTTTTGACCCTGCAGAGGCAGTTGCGAATCGCGTCAAGCGGCAGCTCTGGCCGCGCGAGGTCGGCGACGGCAAACTCCGGCTCCTGGTGAGCAGAGATACGCCGCAGTTTAGAGAGCATGTGACGAAACTACTTCCCGATGCCTCGTATGTCATTGAGGTGGTAGATTAGCTATATATGGAGGGGAAAGCGCATTTTATCGGTATCGGCGGCATTGGGATGAGCGCGCTCGCGCAATATTTCAACGACCAAGGCGTGGTCGTGACCGGTTCCGATAGGGATGCGAACCCGGTGACGGAACTTCTGGAGAAGAAGGGAATCCAAGTTGTCATTGGGCAAAAGGCGGAGAATGTCCCGAATGATGCAGAACTGGTGGTATACAGCGACGCAGTGCCCGAAGATAATCCTGAACGCACGCGAGCGCGCGAACTCGGTATCCCGCAGAAGTCATATTTTGAAATGCTGGGAGAAGTGTCTGAAGGGAAAAATACAATCGCAGTTGCAGGGACGCACGGTAAGACGACTACGACCGGAATGTTGGCGAAGATTCTCGGCGACGCGGGAGCGTCGCCGACGGCCATTGTCGGCTCCATCGTGAAGGATTTCGGCTCGAACTATCTGTCGGGCACTTCCGATCTCTTCATCGTCGAGGCGTGCGAGTATAAAGACCATTTGCTCGAACTCTCGCCTCGAGTGCTCGTACTCACGAATGTGGAGTGGGACCATACCGATTGGTTCCCCTCGCTTGCGGCACTCCAGACGACATTCCGGAAGGCGATCGAGCGCGTACCGACAGATGGCGCAATAGTGACTGACCCCTCGAACCCGAACATCGCGCCGCTGCTCGGTGTGACGAAAGCGCGTATCATCGACTATACGAAGGAGCTAGCCTATGAGCTCTGTTTGCCGGGCGAGTTCAATCAGAACAATGCGCGCGCGGCCGCTGCGGCCGCGCGCATCGCATACTCGTCGATTTCAGACGCGACGATTGCGAAGTCACTCGCATCCTTCCAGGGCACCTGGCGCCGGTTTGAATATAAAGGCAAAACAAAAAATGGCGCGGACGTGTATGACGATTACGCGCACCACCCGACCGCTATCAAAGTGACTCTCGAGGCGCTTCGCGCCAAAGTAAAAGGCCCGCCTTCGCTCGGAGCTTCGGCGAGGCGAGGTAAAATTATTGTCGCCTTTCATCCGCATCTCTACAGCCGCACGAAAGACCTCCTGAATGAATTCGCCGTCGCCTTCAGCGATGCCGACCAGGTATTCATCGCTCCCATTTATGCCGCGCGCGAAACAGACGACGGCTCCATATCAAGCAAAATACTCGCCGAGCGCATCCGCGCGACCGGCACCGAGGCAACCGCGCTTGATTTTGATGCTATTGAAAAAAAATTGAGCGAGGTCGAACCGGGCGACACCATTATCACCATGGGCGCGGGCGACATCTACAAAGT
>CAYHMS010000040.1:0-4056 GCA_964357805.1 uncultured Candidatus Saccharibacteria bacterium
ACTCCGATTCCAAGCTTGAGAAGCTTGTGTCCTAACCGTTAGACGATGAGGCCTTCATCGCTGATACTATCAAAAATATCTTTTCTTGCACGCGCGGTACGTTTTAGAAACAATTCGCGTCTTCGGGCCTCGGTCCGAGTTGAATATTCTTCAGTGTATCCTACCCGCCAAGGGCGAAATGGTTTTGTCGAACGAACAGCGCCGTTATTGTGTGTTTTGAGGGGAGGGAAGCATAAAAAAGCGGGCAGCTTCGGCTGCCCGCATGGTTCAGGAAATCCGGTTCACTTGTCCATATCGCCGTCGTGCCTGGCAAGGGCTTCAGCTCCGGCTCTCATTCTTGCCGCTTCTGTTTTGCCGAATTCTTCTTCCAGCGTTTTGGACTTCAACGGATGTTTCTGCAAGAACTCCTCCCGTGCAGCACGCGCTCCCTCTACAGCCGCTGTCAGCTCGGGGGACATTTCTTTTCTCATATGATTGTCCTCCATAGGGTTGGACATGATTAAAGTATGATAGGAATGGGGGAGGAGTGTCAATGGGCGCTACTGCATAAAACAAAATCGGCGCCGGAGCGCCGATTTCTCTCGCGTCGATTAGCCCCTTCGCGTCACGTCAAGGACCTTGCGACTTGAGGTAACGGGACAGAGTCCCGCCTGCACCCCGAGACTCCCGGCGATCGCTGAGCGGATCTTTTCAGCGAGATTGCGTATGGCAATTTTGCCACGCTGTCCGAGCGGCACGTCCATTTCTATCAGAAATGTGCCGTTACGGTACCGCACATCCGCTTCGGGAGGGAGCAGTTTCTGAAGCCGGGCTCGCCGCCTCGCGGTGATCTTCCCAGCGCCGGAAACCCATGCACCGATTTTTGGTTCGCTTATTTCCAAATAATTCGGATATAGCACTTCCGCCATCATATTCTTGTTCATTTCAAAACTCCTTTTAAATTGATTTATAGGTGGAGGTACGGTCGATGCCGTTAGACGCGTAAAGAACACACGCACAGGAAAACGACCGAAGATACTATAGCACAAAATTATGAAAGTAGCGAATCCACCACGGCTTTGACGTCTCCGCCGTCGGCCCTGCCCTTCAATTCCTTCATGAGGGCACCGGTAAACTTCCCCGCATCTGCTTTACTGGAAACGCCAAGCTCCGCCATCTTCACCTTCGCGATGGGCATAATCTCTTCGCGGCTCATCATGGTCGGGAGATATGACTCAATGATAGCGAGCTCTAGTTTTTCGGGCTCCGCGAGGTCATTGCGAGACGCTTTTTCAAACTGCTCTATGGAGTCCTTACGCTGGCTGGCGGCGCGCTTTACGACGACGATTGCCTCATCATCGTTGAGGTATTCGTCAGGTTTGCGTTTCTTGGCAACGACTTCGTTGGTCATTGCGGTAACGAGCGAGCGGAGCGTTCTAAGTTTTACCTCGTCCCGCGCGCGAAGCGCGTCGGGAATAGATTTCTTCAACGTTTCGTGGATAGCCATACGACAGAGTATACTATACACATGGATATGTTCGCAGTCACGGTAATTATTTTCATCCTACTTCTTGCGCAGGGCATCGGCATCTATTTCATACTGCGCCGGCGCGAGGTCCCGCAAGAGACGGGCGCAATGGTTCTTTTGCAGGAACGGATGCAGGCGATAGCGCGCGAGATGCGCGAAATGACACAGGAGGTCACGTCAGTGAAAGAAATAGGCAGACAGACGCAAGATTTTGCTAAACAGTTGCAGAACCTGCAGGACATTCTGAAAAATCCAAAACAGCGCGGCATTCTCGGCGAATATTACTTGGAAACCGTTTTGAAGAACGTGCTCCCGCCCGGCATGTATCAGATGCAGTATCCATTTAAGAATGGCGAAATAGTGGACGCCGCCGTATTCGTAAGCGATAAAATCGTCCCGATTGACTCTAAGTTCTCACTTGATAACTACAACCGCCTCGTGCACGCGAACGAGAGCGAGCGGCCGGCATTTGAGAAGGCCTTCGTGAATGACCTCAAGTTGCGCATCCAAGAGACGGCGAAATATATCCGCCCCGAAGAGAACACAATGGACTTCGCCTTTATGTTTATCCCCTCCGAGGGCATCTACTACGACCTCCTGACCAATCAAGTGGGAGGCGGTGAGGATGAAAATTTAATACAAAGAGCGGCGGGGAAGTATAAAGTAATAATAGTCTCGCCCACATCTTTTCTTGCTTATTTACAAACGGTGATGCAAGGGCTCAAAGCGCTCAAGATAGAAGAGAAAGCCGTGGAAATCCAACAGAGGGTAGGGGAGCTCGGGAAGCATGTGCAGGCATATGAAGCATTTTATAAAAAACTCGGCGTCTCGCTCGGCACGAGCGTTTCGCACTACAACGCTGGCTACAAAGAGCTCGGCAAGATAGACAAGGATGTCTACCGCATCGCCGAGTCAAAAATTGGTATAGAACCGGAACTCCTCGACAAGCCCTCAACCTCTGAAGAGTAGCGCTCACTGTAACAAGGTTGAACCTTGTAAATTTTAAGGTATAGTGGCGGCTGGTTCTTTTCAAGATAGGAGGCAGAGATGCCCGCGAAGAAAACGTGGTACGTGGAGGCCGTTGGTCACACAAATGAAGCAATCGCCGCTGAATTGCCGACAGAAAACGCGCACAAGGGTGTCCTGTGCCAGGACGGAGTGAAGCGCGACTTTTGGGAATGCGACTACCGATTTATAACGAAGCTCTTGCAAAGCGAGGCGGCAGAACACCTCCAGTTCAAGGTCTTCTATCGGGAAGGGCGATATGGGCCGGTGAAGCCGTGGCCGTTTCTTCGCAAGCGACGAATGACTCTCGCGGAAGCCCTCAGGAAAGAAGTGGTCAAGAGAAGCGACTCTTCGAAAGTGCCTCGTCCCATGACGTGACCTCGATTTAGTGGTTAAGGCGGACTGCGGTCCGCCTTGTCTTTTATAGGAGAGGGTGCTAGGTTGGAGTGGTATGCCCAAACCCAAAACAGAAGAGAATCTCGTGGGGAAGGTCTCGCACCTCTACCGGAAAATAGGAGTGGTCATCGTCAAGCTCACGGAAAGTGTTTCTGTTGGCGATACTCTCCACTTTAAGGGGAACGAGCGTGATGTTGAAGAAAAAATTTCTTCTCTGCAGATTAATCACAAAGACGTTTCCTCGGCCGAGAAAGGCGACGAGGTGGGGATGAAAATTTCCGGCCACGCTTGCGAAGGCGACAAGGTCTACAAGAAGTAGCAGTCTTGCCTTTTCCACACCACAAGTTGCATTCTGTACACGTACGTGTACAATAGGGATATGAATACATTATTCACCAAAGTGCCAAAGACGCTCGGGGTGAGCGGTTTTCGAGCCAACCTCGCCCGCAACCTCGCACGAGCCAAAAAGAGCCCGCTCATCATCTCTGACCGAAAGGGTGGCGAGAGCTATGTCGTGCTTGATTCCGACAGCTACAACGAACTGCTCGAATTGTGGGAAGATGCTCAAGCATCACGCACGCTCGCGCGGCTCATCAAGCGCGACGGCAAGAAGAAGTTTTTCCCTTTCAAGCCGAGCACACGCTAAAAACATTCTAGAGATGGCTCGCATCACTCTCAATTCAGTTGCTGATCGGGAATACCGGAAATTACCAATAGATATTCGGTTTGCGATAGATAATGTTTTGCTCGGCAGGTTCGCGAACGATCCGCTATCGCAGTTACTCAACATCAGAAAACTCCACCCGCCTTTGCCCGGGTATCGTCTACGCATCGGGCAGTATCGCGTCTTATACACTTTCGAAAATGATGCGGTATAGCATAGCCGTCGGGTGGTGCACCTAGTTCGCCTGCATAACCGCTTAGGCCGCTTATCCTGGCCCCGCATTTAGTACCGGGCGTTTCGGCGTCCGAACTTCCAGTGTGGGGAGCAGGTTTACCGCTTTTCGGTCCCAGGTGCTTTAGCGCCAATGCCCATGCCCGCCGTGCCTAGCACGGCGGGTTTCCTTTTTTATAGAAGCGTGCTAGAGTAGCAGGACTATGGAAGTGGCCGTAATCAAGACCGGCGGGAAGCAGTATGTCGTCTCTAA
>CAYHMS010000041.1:0-3806 GCA_964357805.1 uncultured Candidatus Saccharibacteria bacterium
ACCAACTATCCAACATAAGAGCCGACCGCATCTTGTTGTGGATAGTGAGAAATAGGGATGGAGATGGATGTGTTATATGAATTGGTATGAAAACAAAAAGCCCCCGCGCATTTCTCTCATCCTTCCGGACGGAAATTTGCGCGAGGGTTTGTGACTTGCCTATATCAAGCAGGCTTCGAAACTGAGGTACCAATCTTCACATCACACCTGATGAACTGTCCACCGAGACCAAAGTAGCCGACTAGTGTTTCCGTTGTGAACGGCTCTTTCATTAGATTGTCCATCTGTTCCTTCGTTGGATTAAGACCAAAGATGTTGTAGTTAGAACTCATGAGACTCATGGCATGCTCCTTATCTGTTAGTCCTTTTGAAGCTATTTAGAGGACGAGTGAATTTGAACTGCGGTATAGTGAATTGCAACTAGCTTTCCGCCCATGACTATAATACCTCAATAATTATGGAATTGTCAAACCTTATTGAACAACATTTTACGCGATTGAAGCCGGAGCAGAAAAGGGCGTTGAAGAAGCTTGGGATAAAGACTGTGCGGGATTTGTTGTATCACTTTCCTGCCCGTTACGAGTCAAGCGGAGATGTCGGGACGATTGCCGGCGTGACGGCTGGCGCGGAAGTCACACTGTACGGCACGGTGCGGAAGCCGGATATACGCAAGACATGGAAGAGCCGCCGACCCATTGCTGAAGCATTTCTTGAAGATGCGTCGGGAAAGATAAAGATGATGTGGTTTAGCCAGCCCTATATCGCGAAGACCCTGCATGACGGCATGGTCGTGAAGGTGAGTGGAAAAATTAGTGGCGTGGGTTCTAAAATGTATCTTGCGAATCCGAGTATAGATACATCGCCTATTGCTCCCGATGCCGTGCATAATTCTCTCTTTCAGCAATCCCGAGATTCGGGATTGAATACGGAGCTATATCCAATCTATCCGGAGAGCCAGGGTGTTTCTTCGCTTTGGTTCCTGCACGCGATGAAGAAAGTATTTGAAACACACGTACACGAGCATCTTGAAGACCCTATCCCGCCGGAGATTCTTGCGCGATATAACCTGCCTTCACTCTCCTCGGCGTTCGTTTTCATTCATGCGCCGCAAAAATTGTCTGACGCGACTGCCGCGCGTAAGCGTTTCGCCTTTGAAGAAGTGTTCGCGCTTCAAATTGTGATGCAGCAGCGTCGCCGCGCACTTCTCTCGGAGAAAGCATTGCCGGTTACGGTTGACCGAAGTGCACTTGTCGATTTCGTCGCGTCATTCCCCTTCCCCGCAACTTCCGCGCAGATGCGCGCCATCGACGCCATCGTTACGGACTTCGAGAAACCTCATCCGATGCTTCGCTTGCTTGAGGGCGACGTGGGGAGCGGCAAGACGGCGGTCGCCGCAGCGACCGCGTATCTTGTCGCGACGTCGCTCCCGAAGGACCGAATCGCCGGTACGCTCCAAGTCGCCTACCTCTGTCCAACCGAGATACTGGCGAAACAGCATTTCTCTACTTTCGTCTCCTATTTCCGCGACCATCCCATTTCCATCGGTCTCATCACGGGGAGTGAATGCCGTAAGTTCCCTTCACGTGTGCGCTACGAAGAATCGGCAAAGCTCTCGAAGGCGGCGTTCAGGAAAATGGTAGCAAATGGCGAGATTCCAATAATTATAGGCACGCATGCACTCATCGAGAAATCGCTCTCGTTCAAATACTTCGCCTACGCTATCATTGATGAACAGCATCGCTTCGGCACGATGCACCGGCAGCGCCTCGCGACCAAAGGAAGTAATCAGAGCGTTATCGCGCCGCACTTGCTCTCAATGACGGCAACGCCTATCCCGCGCACGCTCGCGCTCACGCTCTACGGCGACCTCGACCTTACCCTTCTGGATGAAATGCCCGCGGGTCGAAAACGAGTTATGACCGAAGTGCTTACTCCTAAAGATCGGGAACGGGCGTACCAGCAGGTGCGTTCTGAGCTTGCGAAGAACCATCAAGCGTACGTTATCTGCCCGCGCATTGACGAGCCGGACCCGACGAAGGAGCTCGCGCTTATCGCGAAGTCGGTCAAGGCCGAAGCGGCGCGTTTGAAGAAAGATATTTTCCCTTCTGCAACTATCGGCATCTTGCACAGTAAGATGACGCCGGCAGAAAAAGAAACGACGATGAAGAAATTCGAGAATGGCGACATCGATATCCTCGTTGCAACGTCCGTTGTCGAGGTGGGTGTCAACGTCCCGAACGCGACCGTCATTCTCATTGAAGGCGCGGAGCGCTTCGGGCTCGCGCAGCTGCATCAACTGCGCGGCCGTGTGCTCCGTTCCACATACCAATCCTACTGCTTCGCACTCCCTGAATCATTTGGCGAGGTAACGAGAAATCGCATGAAAGCGTTCCAGAACGCAAAGAATGGCTTTGAGCTCGCCGAGTACGACCTCTCGCTCCGCGGCGCGGGCGAACTTGCGGGCGGCAAGCAGTGGGGCGTCTCCGACATCGCGATGGAGGCGTTGAAAAATATTAAATTAGTGGAAGCCGCCCGTACCGAAGCCGCCGCGCTCGTCGCCCGCGACCCCGATTTACGCCAACACCCCGCCCTCTCCCTCCGCGCCTCTCTCGCCGACCGCGAGATGCATTTGGAGTAGTCGGTAGAATTATATAATCCTACTTATTTTCTAAGAGACTCTTTACATCGACGCCACTAGACGATAATTCTTCTTTCAATTTCATAATTTCGTTTTCAAAAAGTATAATATGTTCCTCGAGTTTTTCTAAAGGCGTGCCATTGGTAAAGAATTTTATACGCTCTTCTTCTTGAGGTGATATTTCCAAAAGACATAAATATTCCGATTTAAGACGTTTCAATTTTGCAAATTTGTCTTCCATATTTAATTCTCGTCTTCAAAAAAATCTTCATCGCACTCGAAAAATCCATCGTTATCATGTTTGGGTAGTTTGGATTCTACCCATTTGGTTCTTCTGTCCGATGAGTCGGAAAGTGGATTACTTACAAGAATTCTTCCCTGATCAGTAAGAGCAAAGATATTTTTCTCCACGAATATCGAGATGACCTTTTCTTTTTTCATACGTTTCATTATATCACTGGTACGCCCGGAGGGACTCGAACCCCCAACAAATTGCGTATAAGGCAACTGCTCTACCATTGAGCTACGGGCGTATGTGCCTATGGAATCATACACCGTCCTTCATAGCAAACTTGCTCAACTTGGACATCCGATGTCCAAGTTTCTATGTACCTTATTTTACGCTATAGCGTGAAAGATGGTACACAACCATACTATCCCGAGTACGTCCCTATAGAGATAAAGCTGGGATAGCACCTGTCTCTTTATATTTGAGGAGGGGCGATGGTGATTCCCTCCTCGTCGCGCTTCTTCGGCGTGATGCCGTTGGCCAGTAATATCTTTTCAAATTCACTGCGTTCAATGGTCTCTTTTTCTATCAGCTCTTTGGCGATGGCGTTAAGCGCGCCGCGATGTTCAGAAATGACCTTCTTCGCACGCGCCTTCGCTTCATCAATGATACGCGCGACTTCTGCGTCTATCTGCATCGCGACGTGCTCCGAGTACGGCTCGTTCCCAAGCTGACGCTCGCCGAAGGCGATGGGACCCAGTGTATCGCTCATCCCGTAACGGGTCACCATCTCGCGCGCGAGTGCCGTAATGACCATAAGGTCGTTTGATGGTCCCGTCGTGACGTCGCCAAAGAGCATTTCTTCTGCGACATAGCCGCCGAGCGTCGCCGCGATATCATCAAGAAATTGCTTCTTTGATTGCATCTTTCGGTCTTCAA
>CAYHMS010000042.1:0-3731 GCA_964357805.1 uncultured Candidatus Saccharibacteria bacterium
GGTTTTTGATTTTCTTCTCGAGAAGAAACTATTTGACCGCGTCCTTGAGTGCCTTTGCCGCACGGAACTTCGCGGTGCGGGAGGCGTTGATGTGGATGGTCTCGCCCGTGCGAGGATTGCGTCCTTGGCGCGCCGGGCGCGCCTTCGTCGCGAAGATACCGAGACCCGCGACCGATACTTCATCGCCACCTTTGAGGCCGGAAACAATTGAATCGATGACGCACTCAACAGCGCGCTCGGCGTCGGCCTTGGTGGAACCAAGAACGCCGTGTACCTTGTCGACAATATCTGCTTTGTTCATAAATATCTGCTAGCTGCTAATCCCGCAGCCTACAGAGGGCGGGTTGCAAGGAAGTATAGGAAATGCGCCATTTTACGCAATACCCTTGCCAAGACGGCGTGGATAACGCAAAATCAACGGGCGAACTCTACGACGCGGTTCTCGCGGATGATATTGACCTTAATTTCGCCAGGATATTTCAATTCTTCCTGGATGCGCTTCGCGATGGAGCGTGCGAGCGTATGCATCGCGAGGTCGGATATTTTGCCGGGATTCACGAAGACGCGTATCTCGCGCCCCGCCGCGATGGCATATACTTTCTCCACGCCTTCAAAGGTATTGGCGAGGCGCTCCAAGTCGCCGAGGCGCTCCAAATAGCGGTCAACGGTGTCGCGGCGCGCACCCGGACGGCTCCCCGATATCGCGTCTGCCACTTGGACGATAATCGCCTCCGGTGTCTCGTAGGGATATTCTTCGTGATGCGATTGCATCGCGAGAATTATCTTATTATCAACGCCAAATTTCTCAAGGATTCTGCGGCCTATCTCGACGTGCGTGCCCTGCACCTCGTGGTCAACCGCCTTCCCGATGTCGTGCAAGAGAGCGGCAGTACGGGCGACGGTAGGGTCGGCGCCAAGCTCAAAGGCAAGCATGCCGGCGATATGCGCCATCTCGATGGAGTGCTGGAGCACGTTCTGGCCGTAACTGGTGCGGAAGTGGAGGCGCCCGAGAAGCGCCGTAAGCTTCGGGTCAAGCCCAATGACACCCGCTTCATATGCCGCCGCCTCGCCCTTTTGCTTTATGATATCGGCGACCTCGGCGCGCGTCTTCTCCACCGCCTCCTCTATCTTGGCCGGCTGGATGCGGCCATCAAGAATAAGCTTCTCGAGCGCAATCTTCGCGATAGCGCGGCGGAGCGGGTCAAATGAGGAGAGCGTGATCTTGTCCGGCACGTCGTCAATAAGCACGTCGACACCGGTCGCGCGCTCAAATGCCTTGATATTGCGACCCTCTTTGCCGATGATTTTCCCCTTTACCTCATCCGTTGGAAGAGAAACCGAGAGAGACATCACCTCGGCGTTCACGGCGTTAGCGAGGCGGTGAATGGTGTTGGTGAGAATGCCGCGCGCCTTGTCCTCGAGACGTTCGCGACCATGCGCTTCGAGCTTTTGCAATCGTAAAAGAATCGCCTCTTCGTACGCGCGCTCAATTTCAGAAAAAAGTTCCTCGCGCGCCTTGTCCTCGGAGAGATGCGCGACTTTAGCGAGTTCCTTGGAGCGCTGGGCGGTCAATGTATCGGCTTCATTTTTCGCGTGGAGCGCCTGTTGTTCGCGCGAGCGAACCTCGACCTCCTTTTCGTCCAGGTCGCGCTGCTGGGAATCAAGAAATTCTTCGCGCGCGGCAACGCGCTCTTCTTTGAGATTTACTTTTTCTTCGCGCTCCTCGACCGGCGCGAGACGTTCTGTTTCAACGACCGCTCCGCGGAATTCGGCGTCGGCGATAATCTTCGCCGCCTGCTCTTTTGCGTGGAGCAGTTTTTGCTTGATATCAAGCTCGATAGAGCCCTTCTGCGCGAGGCCAATAAGGACGCGCAACACGTAACCGAGCGCGACACCGCCCACGCCCGAGAGCGCAAGCAATAGCAATATGATTTTGAGTGACATACGCCCGTTTTGGTTATCCCTTCTTCGCAAGCGCGAATCAGGGCAAAAGTTCTAAAAGTGGCGGAACAGTGGAACTCTCGTATCAGTCATTCAGCGAGTCAGAGTAATCATAGTCTATCATTATTCGCGATTGTTGCAATATACATATACTTATGTCATAATGGAGGTTGCTTCGCACATTCAACATACCAGAGAGGTTCACATGGTTATCCCGACAATTTACGGTCTAATTCCAGAGTTTGAGGGGAGAGATCAAAAAAGCACACCGGACATTCACCCTGAACTCTACGAGTTGGAGGAGCGGAAGAAATCTTTACTGGAACGAGCCCAAAGACATGATTGCGCAAGTTCAGTCCAGCAGTTACTGGAACAAAACAAAGTGGAAGAGGTGGAAGAACTTCTTCGCGGGTTGGATTGAAAACGGGTGTGCTGTGCACAAAGGGCGGGGCGCGACAATGTCGCGGCCCGCCCTCCTTGTTTTCTTACCGCTTACACCCTACCCCTTCCAACTAGCTGAACACTTTATCCACCAGCCCGTACTTCTTGGCTTCGTCGGCGGTCATGAAGAAGTCGCGCTCGACATCCTTCTCGATTTTTTCAATTGACTGACCGGTGTTCTTCGCAAGAATTCTATTCAACACCGCGCGAAGTTTGATGATTTGCTTTGCCGTAATCTCAATGTCGGTCGCCTGGCCCTCGGCACCGCCGTGCGGTTGATGAATCATCACTTCGGCGTTCGGGAGCGCGAAGCGCTTACCTTTTGCTCCGGTGGAGAGGAGGATGGCCGCACCCGACGCCGCCATACCGACACAGACGGTGGAAACTGCGGGCTTTACATGGTTCATCGTATCCACCATCGCGAGGGTCGCAGTGACCGAGCCACCCGGCGAGTTGATATAGAGCGAAATGTCCTTCTTCGGGTCCTCGGCTTCGAGAAAAAGGAACTGTGCGATGACGAGATTCGCGACGTCGTCGTCGATGGGACCGCCAAGGAAGACGATGCGCTCCTTCAGGAGACGGGAATAAATGTCGTAGGCGCGCTCGCCGAACTGGCTCTTTTCAATAACCATCGGAACGAGCATTGAGGCGCGGGAGTGAGTGTGTGTCATATGTAATAAGTGTAAGGTATAAGTTCTATTCTGAAATTGCTGAAGTTGGCGGCGCAAGAAGTGCGTTCTCCTCCGCAATCCGTTTGCCCCACGAATAAAATGCGCCGATGACGATCATCAGTACGATAATAATAATCGAGATGACGACGCCCCAGGACTGCGCCTTGGGCGAAGGTGTTCCGGGGGAAAGCAATGGTTCGTTTTCCATCATGTCAGTATAACTTATTCGTCTTTCGCTTTGTCGCGGTCTTCTTCCTCAGTCGGTATAGCACCGGCGATTTCGGTACCCCCCGCGGAGACGATGTCGATATTCCAGCCGGTAAGCTTCGCGGCGAGACGGACGTTCTGGCCGCCGCGGCCGATGGCGAGCGATTGTTCATCCTCGGCGACGGTTACCGTGGCGCGATGGTCGGCTTCATCAAGAACGATGTTGATTGGCGTGGCGGGGGAGAGCGCCTCCTTCACAAACTCCTTCGCATCGTCGCTCCATTCAATGATATCAATGCGTTCGCCGCCGAGCTCGCTCATCACGGTAGAGACGCGCACGCCCCGTTGGCCGACCAAGGAACCGACGGGGTCGACATGCGGGTCAAGCGAGGCGAGCGCGATTTTGGTGCGGCTGCCCGGCTCGCGCGCGAGCGCCTTCACTTCAATAGAGCCGGCGGCGAGCTCCGGCGC
>CAYHMS010000043.1:0-3456 GCA_964357805.1 uncultured Candidatus Saccharibacteria bacterium
GTCGGAGTCAGGATTATCAGCAAAATACATTCGAACTTTGTTTAATACACACCGCAGATTGCTTTTTAGGAGCCACTAAGCTATAGTGTTGGCAACAAAAGGACCAGTGGTGGTCTTTTTGTTTTCTGTTCTGTCCCATAACGAATTGAGGAGGAAGTAATGAATCAGCAGGAACCAACACTCGCCATCATCCAGCCGCCCAAGGAGGCGGCAAACGACACTGGCGAAAAGTTTCATCTCCGCCAGTATCCGCCGACGGACGGTTCGTATCAGTACATACCGTTCGATTGGGCAAGGGTCATGGAAGAAGAGGGCGTCAAAGTTCGCCCCTAATTCCGGCGCAGCAATTCGCAGTACCGCGCACTCGAAGGGTGCGCGTTCTTTTTTATGCTATAGTCCGGCAAATGCGCGCGCATAGCTCAATTGGTAGAGCGCCACATTGACGTTGTGGATGTTCTAGGTTCAAGTCCTAGTGCGCGCACCATGCGGCCGAAACGATTCAGTAGACACAAAAATCAGTATGCCACAGCCCGCGGCAAAGCCGCGGGCGGCAAGGTCTATATCTACGGTAAGCATGCGCTCATGGAGGCGCTTCGACATGCCCCACGCGTCATTCGCAAGGTATTCCTCGCGCGCGATATGCGCCTGCCTGTCGGCAGGCAGGGCGATACGGAGATGCGCGCGCTCCTCGAGAAGCATAAGATACCGAACGCCCAGCTGGCGCAGGGCAGGGGCACGGAGCTGGTCGGTCGGGACGCGGCGCATCAAGGCGTCATATTCACGATGGACCCGGCTTCCCTGCTCATATCGTTCGACGACTTCTTGGCGACCCTTCCTGCGTCAGGGTCAGCCAAAATCGCGCTTGCGGTTTTGGCTGAAGTGCAGGACCCGCACAATGTCGGCGCTATCATTCGTTCCGCTGCCGCCTTCGGTCTCGCGGCTGTCCTTATTCCGCAACACAATCAAGCGCCCATCACCGGAGCCGTCGTGAAAACTTCCGCTGGCATGGCGTTCCGCATCCCGCTCGTCACCATCGGCAATGTGAATAACACGCTCAAAATACTCAAAGAAAAGGGTTTTTGGATATATGGTCTCGCCATGGATGGGAAGACAACACTTGGCGCGGAAGTGTTTGACGCGCCCACTGCGTTTGTCATCGGCAACGAGGGCGCCGGCATACGCGAGAAGACGCTCGGGGCCTGCGATGTCATGCTTTCTATCCCTATGCACGAGCGGACAGAATCGCTGAACGCTTCCGTCTCCGCCGCGATTGTTTTCTACGAATGGTCGCGCAAACATCCGGAAGCGCTATGACAAAAAAAATAGATTGTGACCAACACCTCACGGCGCTCCCGTGGAGCGACTACGAGCTCCTCGATTCGGGCGAAAATATGAAGTTGGAGCGATTCGGCGAGGTCATCGTTGCGCGCCCCGAGACGCAGGCGCTGTGGAAAAAACAAAAGCCGGAACTTTGGAACTCCGCGTACGCGACCTTCGCGTTCCACGATAAGAAAGGCGCGTGGGCGATGCAGAAGCCGGTGCCGAAATCGTGGCAACTCTCGTGGCATGACGCGCGATTTCTCGCGCGCCTCACGGGATTCAAGCACACGGGCGTCTTCCCCGAGCAGTCGCCGAACTGGCAGTGGCTCCGCGAGCGCGTGTCGGACCTCGGAGGTCCTACATCAGATGTAGGACCTCCGAGGTCTTACATTCCGAAGGTGCTGAATCTCTTCGGGTATACCGGCATCGCTTCCGTCGTTGCGGCACAGGCGGGAGCCTTCGTCACGCACGCGGACGCCTCAAAGCAATCATTGGATTGGGCGCGCGAGAACGCGCGGCTTTCAGATATTCCTGAAGATAAGATACGCTGGATACTGGACGATGCGCTTGCCTTCGTGAAGCGCGAGGCACGGCGGAGCGCGAAATATGACGGCATTATTCTCGACCCGCCGGCCTTCGGCCGCGGTGCGAAGGGCGAGGTGTGGAAGATTGAAAAGGACTTCCCCGCCCTGCTCGAATCGCTTAAAGAAATCTTTTCGGATAAACCCGGCTCATTCTTCTTGGTCAACGGCTACGCCGTCGGTTATGCGCCCCGCTCGTTTGCTCAAGCGGCAGAAAGCACATTCGGCGGAGTGGACGGCGAATGCGGCGAACTGCATATCAAAGAATCTTCGTCCGAGCGTGTCATCCCCGCTGGTATCTATGTGCGCTTTGTGCGCTAGGCGGTACACTTGAGGATATGCACGAACATCACAAGGAAATCGCGGTCCTCTACCACGGCGGTTGTCCCGACGGCTTCGGCGGCGCCTACGCCGCGTGGAAGAAATTCGGCGACACGGCGGAATATATTCCAGTAAAGCACGGCAGACCCGTCCCTGAAGGATTGGAAGGACGGAAGCTGTATTTCGTTGATTTCTGCTATCCGCAAGAGATCATGGATAACATCGTAAAAACGGTTACATCCGTAGTCGTTCTTGACCACCATCTCGGCAATAGAGATGTCGTGGAAAACATATCCGAACATATATTTGATGAAAAACGGTCGGGCGCAACTATCGCGTGGAGTTACTTTCATCCCGACATTCCCATTCCTCTATTATTGAAATATGTTGAGGACGGAGATCTGTATGCGTTTAAGTTGCCTGATTCTCGTGCGGTGATTGCGTATACCTATGCACAGCCGTTCCATTTTGACGTTTGGGACATGCTTGCAGAAAAACTCGAGAACGCTGCTGAACGGTCTTTTCTTGTTGAGCGCGGCAAGATATATGCAGAATATCTCGCGATACTCGTTGAACAACTTTCCAACAAAGCAACACTCGTATCATTTGAGGGGTTTGAATGTTATCTGACAACTGCTCCCGATATGTTCGCCTCAGATGTTGGCAATAGGCTCGCGCGCATTAAACCGCCCGTTGGTATTGCTGTGAATTTTCACGGAGACGTCATGAATGTGTCATTAAGAAGCGACCCAAGCGTAGATGTATCAGCCATAGCAAGAAAATACGGGGGCAATGGACACCCACAGGCATCGGCATTCCGTCTTAAATGGGGTGACCCTCTTCCGTGGACCATTTTGAAAGAACATGAGAATCCTTGCGATTGAGACTTCGTGCGACGAGACCGCGATAGCGATACTCGAATGCATAGGTGATGAAACACACGCTGAGTTTAAAGTGCTTGGAAATGCACTCTTGTCGCAAGTAGAGATACATAAAGAATACGGCGGGGTCTTCCCTACGCTCGCGAAGCGCGAGCACGCGAAGAATCTCGCGCCCATTTTAAAAGCGGCGCTTGAAGAGGCGGAACTTCTGCGCGTCGTCGCGCAGGTAATACCGGAAGAGACGCGGGCCCAGCTTTATGAAATATTTGGGCGCGCCCCCCCCCCCCCCCGGGGCGGTTTTTTATTTGTTTGGGAAAGTGGGGGGGCCCGGGTTGGCCCCCGCGCCGGGGCCC
>CAYHMS010000044.1:0-3420 GCA_964357805.1 uncultured Candidatus Saccharibacteria bacterium
GGGAGATTGTGCCAACTGCGATAAAGCTGGTTATGCACTCTCGTATCTGCACGACACCTATCCGATATTGCGCGTCTATTCATTCGACTATAATCTCGAACTCGGCGCTCTAAAGACGTTCATCGCTCTTACGAAGGTGAAGCGGGACCTGCCGGCCTTCGTCATCAACGGTAAGCAGTATTACGGCTTCACCTCGCTTGCCGACCTTGAGAAGCAATTCCCCAAAGGCGCTCTTGCCACTTCAACTGCTACACTTTGAGCCGCCTCCCCGATTCGAACGGGGGACATCCACTTTACAAAAGTGGCGCTCTAGCCAACTGAGCTAAGGCGGCAATCTTCTATTCTATATCAGACACTTCAGGATGTGTCGATTTAAGTTGCCCTTTGAAATCTGAAAGCGTCTTCACGAACTCTCTCACATTTTCGCGCGGAACGGTATCGGTTGCTTGTCGCATATGGAAACGCCGGACAAGGCGCGTCAGAAGACGCTCAACAGCGCGCACAACTATGAGCGAAAGGTGCACGCTTTCATGTCCGATGCGATGTGCCGCATGACGCATTTCATCGCGAAGAAACGCAGCGAGATTGACGCGGGTGAGAATAAATTCGACCTGTGCAACAGAGTGGTCAAGGCGAGTACGCAGAGGCGCGAAGAAACGCACGCCGCGACGCATTTCATGATTGGTCACTACGAAAAAACCAACAAGAAGCGCGAGTGACACAAGTATGAAAATAACGTACGTCATAACGATTAACGAGAAGAGAGGCGCGCGAAGCGGCTTATCTCAATGCGCTCGCCGAATTTCTGCGTTGCCTCATTCAGGAGGTCGTGTACGGTCTTGCTTTCGTCTTTGATAGAAGATTGCGCGAGCAGCATTTCCGTATCTTCGGGGTCCATCGCGGCGACTTGCATCGCGAGCTCGCGCGCGAGCGCTCCAAACTCCGGATTCTTAGCGACGAAGTCGGTCTCGCAGGAAAGAAGAACCATTGCGCCTATATTCCCATCGTGGGTATAACTCCCTACCGTACCGGCCGAGAGCGTCCGCTGTGCTTTCTTGAGCACCGCGGCGGTTGAATGTTTTTTAAGAATGGCCGTGGCCTTCTGTAGGTCGCCGCCCGCCTCGAGAAGCGCCTCCTTGCATTGCATGACCGACACACCGCCGGTTATCTCACGCAATTCTTTGATACTCTCGGTAGTGATTTCCATACAAATATTTGGTTTACGCGGCCTGCCCTGTCTTAAACGCCTCGCAGAGCTCGGTGAGAATGAGTCCTACCGTCTCGCGAGAGGCATCGTTCGCGACTATCGGATATGCCGCTTCTCTGATATCGCAATCCGAACTCATGATGGCGATGATAGGGATACCCGCATCGTTCGCCTCTTTTACCGCATGTTTCTCGCGCTTGGTATCAACGATGAGGAGCGCGTCCGGTTTCTTCGTCAAGGTCGTGATGCCGTCGAGTCGCTCGGAGAGGCGCTTCTTCTCGCGCCCAATCTTCACAAGTTCAAGTTTTGTATGCTGCTTTGAAAGAGTATCCGCCGCCTCTTTTTCCGAAAGTTCTGCGAGTCGGTCAATGCGTTTTTTGATTTCACTCCAGTTGGAGATGGTGCCGCCGAGCCAGCGCGCCGCCACATAGGGCTGCCCTATGTAGAGCGCGGTTTTCTTTACGAGCGCCGCAATCTCAACTTTCCCGCCGACAAAGAGAACGGTCTTGCCCTCCTTCGCCACAGTCGTCATAACGCTCTTTGCCGCCTCAAGCTGTTCGGTCGTCTTTACCAAATCAATAATTTCCTGTCTGCCTCTCGTACCCACCAGATAAGGCTTCATCGAAGGGTGCCGGCGACTCTTCACCTGCGCGAAATGCGCCCCCGTATCAAAGAGGCGCTTCAATTCTGCCGTGCTGTTTCCCGTCATCATTATTCCGCCACTCTACCCGAATCTGCTCTGCAAAGCAAATCGGAATCAACATGTCAGTACGGCGTTTACAAGGTTCAACCTTGTAGAAATCTACCCTTATACTATAAAGGTACCATGACACGTACTTTTTCATTCGCCTCAGGAGAGTTTTACCACATCTATAACCGCGGTACAGAGAAAAGAAATATTTTCATGTCCCGTGCTGACCGAGACCGCTTCCTTGCCCTTTTATATTTCGCAAACCAAAGCGATCCTGTAGATTTAAAATTACAAGGTTCAACCTTGTTAAAAATAGTGGAAGAAAGGACTGGTGACCCGCTCGTTGAAATTGCCGCGTATTGTTTGATGCCAAACCATTTTCATTTATTGATTCGAGAACTTGAGGATGGAGGCATCAGTAAATTCATGCAAAAGCTCACTACGGGCTACACGATGTACTTCAATAAAAGACATGATCGTAATGGTTCCCTTTTTCAAGGAAGATTTAAAGCAACTCACGTTGAAGACGACCGCTATATGCGCTATCTTATTTCATATATTCACCTTAATCCCGTAAAGCTCATTGACCCGAAGTGGAAAGAAACCGGCATCGCGAACAGGATGCACGCTGAAAAGTACCTGGAGACATATACGTATTCAAGCTATCTCGATTATCTCGGCAAGAAACGGCTCGAAGAAATGATTCTTTCGCGCAAGGCACTACCGGAATATTTCTCGTCCGGTTCTGACTTTAAAAACTTCGTTACAGAATGGCTTACCTACGCCTCCGCGTAATACAAGGTTCAACCTTGTAAATTTTGCGCTCCTGCCGCTCGGAGCGCGTTGATGATGTCGTCGATGTTGCCGGCGAGTATCTTCGGCAAGTTGTGCCAGGATTCTTTGAGCCGGTGGTCGGTAACGCGGTCTTGGAGGTAATTATAGGTACGTATCTTTTCTGAACGGTCGCCGGTGCCTATCTGCGCTTTGCGTTCTGCAGCGTGTTTCTTCGCCTCTTCTTCTTCGTGCAGGAATTCGAGCTTCGCACAAAGGATTTGCATTGCCTTCTCGCGATTCGCCAGCTGACTGCGCTCGCTTGAGGAGCGCACATCGATGCCGGTCGGCTTATGGACGAGCCGCACCGCCGTCTCCACCTTGTTCACGTTCTGTCCGCCTGCGCCGCCGCTCCGTGAGAACTCCATCTGGATATCGGCTGGATTGATTTCCATCTTCGACTTCGAACGAATCGGCAGCACCGCAATCGAAGCGGTGGACGTATGAATACGGCCCGATTTTTCGGTCAGCGGCACCCTCTGGACCCGGTGCACGCCGGTCTCGTAGCGAAGCGCATCATACGCGCCCTCGCCCGCAATCTCGAGCGTGAGGTCGTCGATAGAGCGCGTTTTCCATCCACGACCTTCGGCATACTTCTGATACATTTCCTTCAAATCGTGAGCGAAGATGGCCGCCTCGTCGCCACCGGTGCCGGCACGCAACTCCATCACCAGCGAGCTCGGCGGCGCGT
>CAYHMS010000045.1:0-3074 GCA_964357805.1 uncultured Candidatus Saccharibacteria bacterium
GCACATTCTTCGTCCCGACCGTAAAACCGACCGTCTTGCTGAAAGAACTGATTTCGCCTCCCAATGCGACTTTTGATTTTGCATTGTGTTGTCCCAGGTCAAGAACGGACGTATCAAAATTGAGCAGATATACTCCGCTCGCGTCAGTTGTTTTCTTCACGAAAGATTCATTTTCTGAACTGATGCTAATAGTAATTTCTGACGCGGGCGTACTTTGGCCGAAAATGACGATGGTGTCGCCTTGCTTCACTTCACTTTTATCAACCGCGATGGTCGGAGCGATAAAAATGCCGCCCACATTGGTCGTAACGCCTGAAGTAACGCTGACGGGGAAAGTTAGAAGAGAAGACCGTATGCCTTTATTGTCCTCGCTATAGACGGAGAAATTATAATTTCCGCCGGAAAGTCCAGAAACGTTTATTTGGAACTTCGCATCCGCGCCGGCAAGAGTGGTGGCGGCAACTTGCGCATCTTTAAGAAGTGTAACGGTGGTTTTGGGATATGCTCTGCCGGAGAAAACAACACCTGTTACAGGCGTTACCGGGGCGATACTCCCTCCACCACCACCCCCACCGCCATCACTTGATGGCGCGGGAGTCGCGGTTGTGGAGGTACAGGCCGACGTATTGAATTCACACGATGCGCTACAAGAAAGTGTGCCGCCCGTAAACCCGCGACTGGTGCAGGAGGCACCACCGAGCGCCGAGCCGTCGCATTGTTCGCCGGAGCCGATGCTCCCGTCGCCGCAGAGGCCGAGCGTTATCGTTGCCGTAATGCTCGTCGCACCGACTTTCGCCGACAAGAGTGTCGTGGCAAGAATGACAAGAAGACCTACGAAAATGACTCTGGGAGGTTGACGAGCCATCGTATCATGCTAGTTCTTCCGCATCGCAATGTTGAACGAAAAGAATTTTCTGAAAAAGACAAAGAGAATGAGGCATATCGCGGCTGCAAGACCGACCCACGACCACGGCGCGTAGGTGGTGAAGAATGAAGAAGTCCGAAAGAGAATTGCTTGGAAAATGTTCGCGGGCACCACGGTGAAAAACAATTTCGTGGCGACCGCGATGCCGACGGAAGTACCGGGCTTGTTGCTCACTACCGGTCCGCTCTCAAGAAATACGAAATAGGCGCCGGGTTCCGCTTTTACCGGAACAATCATAGTGATGGAAATTTCTTGGCTCTTTGTCGCTTCAAGCGTAAAGGTGGCTGGACTGAACGAGAACCAATCTTTACGAGGTCGCAATTCCGGATTCTCGGCATGGTAGCTCACATCCATGCCGTAGGTGGTTGTTTCGTCGCCGGTATTGAATATGCGCAACTTTGGAAGATTGTAGATGCCGCCAGGCTTCACCGATTCCGTCAAGCGTATTTCTCCCGCTCCCATGCCGACGCCCACCCGCGCAAGAGCGGTGTGGGCAAACAAAAGCGCGGCTCCGGACAAGACAACGACCGCCAAAACACCGGCTGATGTGCGCGCGAATGAGTTCATTATGGCAACAGCGTACTACAAACCTTGTTATGGCGCGACTGCTGTAAGCGTAATAGTGGTAGATTTCTGAACGAAGTCGGTTGACGTATTTGGCGTCGTCAATCGAAAGCCAAGGAGTTGGGTATTGCTCGCTCCGGTCGGCCATGACGATGATGCCGTAATATTGGTGTTGGTTGACGGAAGCTTCATATACGCGGAACCCGTCGTAGTGGAAACCTCCATCATATAATTGTCAAGGGTGGCGTTGCTTGTATTAAGTACCCATGTCGTCCCGCCCGTCGTATCGAGCGCCTTCACATTCAATTTCATCGCGGAGCCGTCGTTGGTAACCGTCTGGTTGTAACCATTCCCGACCGTGGTGCTTGCGGTATTAAGCGCCACCGAGCCGAATGCAATAGTCCCGCCCGGCGACACTGAAAGGGAGAGATTAGTTGCCGTTACCGACGCAGTAACGGTAGCGGTGGCCGCCGCGTTCGTAATTTGCCACGCGAGGAGACTACCAATAATGGCTACAATGAAGAGCACCCCCCCCCCGACAATACTGTGGGCACGAGAATTGTATAAAGAGATATTCATAGTGCCATTGTAGCAAGTCGTCTAGCGCACATTGGTAGTTATCCCCACATATTCAAAGCAATCACGGCGCAACCGCTTGGACGGTAATAGTGATTGATTTTTGCTGATAATCCGTTGAGGAGCTGGGTACCGTAAGCCGGAAATCAAAAGAAACAGTGCCGCTTTGTGCGACTGACGGTGTCGCGGTTACATAGGTCGCACTGTCCGGCATGAAGGTCCAGACAGAACCGGTTGTAGTGGAGAATTCGTGAGTGAATTGGTTAGCCCCGATGGTGGAAGCAAGCGTCCAGCCGGTGCCGACAGTCGCATCGCTTGACTTCACATTCAGCTTTTCAGCCGTATTGCCGTCATTTTGAGCAGTTTGGGTGTAGCCGTTATTAACGGTGCTAGATGCGGTGCTTAGTGCGACATAGCCATAGGTTATAACGCCACTGCTAGTGATCGAGATTGAGTATATCGGGCAGGCGGAAGTGGTAAATGATGCTGATATTGCGCCTAATCCATCACCAGCCGAATTGGTCGCATAGGCGCGAGAATAATAGGTGGTATTGCAAACTAAGGTGAGTGAGGTGTTGGTGAACGCGCCGGTACCAAAAGGTTGACCGACGGTATCGGTAGTGGTCGCGGTATCCCCGCCCGACAACGAGGCAACCGTACCCCATGCGAAGCCGCGGACGGTCGGACCTGCTCCGCCGGTGGCGGTGATGTTTCCATTTAGAGTGGCAGTGGTGGCGGTGATTGCTGAAGCCGCTTGGGTGGTAACGGTGGGGGCAGAGACTGGACAAGCGGAAGTGGTGAACGATGCAGATATTGCGCCTAAGCCAGTGCCGCCCGAGTTCGTGGCATATGCCCGAGAATAGTAGGTAGTATTGCAGACAAATGTGATAGTGGTATTTGTAAATGCTCCGGTTGCAAAAGAACCACTCTCGGTTGTTGTTGCTGTGTCGCCAACCATCGTGGCGGAAGTTCCCCAAGCAAAACCACGGTCAGTCGCATTTTCTCCACC
>CAYHMS010000046.1:0-2968 GCA_964357805.1 uncultured Candidatus Saccharibacteria bacterium
GTAAGCATCCCCTCCTTCTTCGCCTGCGCCTCTATCGCGTCCGTGGTGCTTGAGTGGAGAATGATGTCGCGGACGGCTGAAGAGACGGCGAGTACTTCGTGGATGCCGATGCGGCCCTTGTAGCCGTCCTCACATTCCGGCGCCGGCAGAGGCCTGTAGAAAGGAAGGTCATCGAGCGAGGAACCTTTCTTTACCAATTTCTCATCCTGGAGCGCTTTGAATGCGGCATCGAAGGATTCATCGCTTGCAATCTTCGCGCGCATGGCTTTGTCCACTTTGTATTCCTCCTTACTCTCGCACAGCCGCCGTACGAGTCGCTGACCGATGATGACGCGGATAGTAGAGGTGAGGAGAAACGGTTCAACGCCCATATCAATAAGGCGCGGTATGGCTCCTGCAGCGCTGTTGGTGTGGATGGTTGAGAGAACGAGATGGCCGGTCAAGGCGGCGTTGATGGCGAGCGAGGCTGTCTCGCTGTCGCGAATCTCGCCGACCATGATAATGTCCGGGTCTTGGCGCACGAGGGACCGGAGCCCGTTGGCGAACGTGAATCCTATCTGCGGATTCACCTGTGTCTGATTGACGCGTTTCATCTGATACTCGATAGGGTCCTCGACGGTTGAGATGTTCACGTCCGGCTGATTCAGGATATCGAGCATCGTGTAGAGCGTCGTCGTCTTTCCGGAGCCGGTCGGTCCCGAGATGAGGATGATGCCGGTCGTTTGTTTAAGCGCATGATGTATGTGCTCCATATTTTCGCCATGGAGACCGAGCACTTCAAGCGTGAATCCCTCGCCCGTCTCGCGCAAGAGACGCATCACCGTCTTTTCGCCGAAGAACGTGGGGAGGATAGACACGCGGAAGGAGACACGGTCGGCTTCGGTCTCCATTTTGAAACGGCCGTCTTGGGGAAGACGCTTCTCATCGAGTTTTAGATTGGAAAGCACCTTGATGCGCGCGACGATGCCCGCCGCCGCGGCTTTCGGCAATGTCATCGCATCGTGGAGCATGCCGTCGATGCGATAGCGAACCAGCACTTCTTGTTCCATCGGCTCGATGTGGATATCGGAGGCGCCCTGCACGATGGCGTGCCGCAGAAGCGTATCAACGATGCGCACTATCGGCAGGTCCTCGGCCATCTTCTTCAGGTCGTCGCCCGAGAGGTCTTTATTACCCTCCGCGATGACCCGTATCTTCCCCGCTTCAGTTGAAATGATGTCACCGAACTCGTCTTTCAGCGATTTCTGATACTGCAGCAACGCGTACTTGATGCTCTCCGTGTCGGTTAATCGCGGGAGTATCTTCAGCCCCGTCTTCTTCCGTACCGAGTCGATGGAGGCGAGGTCCTCCACGTCGAGCATCGCCACTTCAAGCGAATCACCCTCTTTCTTATACGCAATGATATTGTGCGTGCGCGCAATCGGCTCCGGGATGAGCGAGAGCACATCAACGGGAATGCGGTGCTCTTTTAGATTCACAAAAGGAATGCCGAGAACATAGGCTTGAATGCGCCGGAGCGCATCCTCCGAGAGCGAACCGCGCGAAATGAGCATATCGCCGAGCGATTGCCCGCGCTTCTTTGCCTCAAGAGCGGCGGCATCAATCTCCTTCTTGGCGACGAGGCCAGAGTCAATAATGAACTCTTTCAACTCCCCTTCAGACACATGCATCTTCAGATTATAGCGCGTCCCGCCCCTTTTTTGAAAAGGGGCGGGACGCGCATTTCACACCAAAGGCGCTAGTGGTTAAGTTTTGTTCTCAGTCCCGCTTTCCTCTCATCGTCTAGTTTTATGATAAGTGTCAGTCGCCGACGATATTCAACGTTATCAGGGTCACTGTCGAAATCTTCTTCAATTTTCTGAAAGGCCCCATCCCATCCACGCTGACCGATCATTACTTCCACCTCATCTCTCTTTTCTTCCAAATGGAAATCCGGGTTCTTATCCATTCTGCCCTTCTGTGCCTCCCAACTCTCACTTCCCATTTCTATAGCCATAGCGGTTTATATATGAATAGTACCCGTAGTATACACCTTTTTAAGTGCCGATAGTGAAAGTAGCTTTTTTGTTGACTTCGTTCGACACATTTGGTACCTTTACAACATCTGAAATGTCCGGTGCGCGGACATTTTTATTAAAACGTGCGACATACATATTCCATATGATTGACTTAAAGACCATCAATGCAGTGCTCGGAGAGTTTGAAGACAGAGGCATCAGCCGCGCCACGATGATTGAGGCGATTGAAAGCGCAATGGCGACCGCCTATAAGCGCGAATACGGCAAACGCGGGCAGGTTATCCGCGCGAAACTCGACCTCAACACCGGCACTATCGCTTTTGAACAAGTAAAAACGGTAGTTGATGATACTACTGTCAGATTTCCTACTCCGGAAGAATCCTCCAGTCCCCAGCATCTAGATTCCAGACATCAAGGATTCCACGGCGAAGAAGAGCATCTCGCCGAGGGAGAATTGCCGCGTTTCGACCCCGAGAAACATATTCTTCTCACTGATGCGAAGCTCATGAAGCGCGGCGTGGCCGTGGGCGAAGAAATCGTTTTCCCGCTCGAGCCGCAGGACGACTTCGGCCGCATCGCGGCGCAGACCGCCAAGCAGGTCGTCATCCAGAAGGTGCGCGAGGCCGAGAAGCTCTCGATGATGGAGGAATTCGGCGAGAAGAAGGGCCAGATAGTGAGCGGCATCGTCCAGCGCATGGAGCGCGGCGCTATCTTTGTGGACCTCGGGCGCACGACCGGCATTATTCCCTACGAGGAACAGATTCCGGGCGAGCGGTACCGTATGGGCGAGCGCATCCGTGCGTATCTCTACGCGGTGGACGAAGGATTCCGTGGCGTGTATCTGCGGCTCTCTCGCGCGCATCCGAAGTTTGTCGTGAAGCTTTTTGAAATGGAAGCGCCGGAGCTCGCCGCCGGCTCTATTGAAGTGAAGGCGCTCGCGCGCGAGCCGG
>CAYHMS010000047.1:0-2531 GCA_964357805.1 uncultured Candidatus Saccharibacteria bacterium
GACCATATTTTTGGCGGAAATTTGAATTCCGAATTTTGGCGGAGAGGGTGGGATTTGAACCCACGAGGAGCTTTCGCCCCTGCCGGTTTTCGAAACCGGTGCATTCGACCACTCTGCCACCTCTCCCGTGCTCGCTATCCTAGCATTTCAGGGTGAAAATGATAAGGTTTTACTACGCCTGCCTGCCGGCAGGCAGGGCCCTATCGTCTAACGGTTAGGACGAGAGCTTTTCAAGCTCTAAACCCGGGTCCGACTCCCGGTAGGGTCACCACAATATGCCTGATTCATCTCCGCCGTTGAACGCGCCGCGAGAAGTACTTGAGAAAGTGGCGCGAGAATACGAGCGGACGCTCGTTATTCCCGAGCACAAACCGTCCCCGCAGTGGATGCTGATGCCGGTCGGGCTGATAGGGTCGGGGAAGACGACGGTGGTGAAGCCGCTTGTCGAGCATTTCGGGCTTATCCGCATCTCGACCGATGAGGTGCGCGAGCGGTTGAAGAAGCACGGATATTCTTTCGAAGGAGCGCGAGAAATCGCACATGGCGTTACTGAGAAATATCTTGATCTTGGCTACAGCATCGCAGTTGATGCCAATACGGGAAGCGTAAAAGGATTCGAATTCAATAAAAAAACGAGAGAAGCATTCCCGCGCGTGCGGCAATTATTCATACACATAAATACTCCCGAAGCATTCATCATCAGTAATCTCAAGAATCGTCACAAGCCCTGGATTTTCAGAGATGCCGACCATGCCATCGAGCAGTTTCATTTCCACAAGAATAATTTCACGCTTCCCGGCCTTCCGTTCGTTTACACCTTCAATCTCTCACGGGGAGACCTTCCCGCACAACTCACAGAGGGGATTGCAGTGATAGAAGACGCTTTGCGGCACGGTGTGGTAGAACAGGAGACGTAGGTCGAACCTCTGACCGCAAGAGGTATACTGTGAGCATAATGTCAATCGATTTCATCACGCAGACCATCCTGCAATATCGCTACTGGATACTCGTCCCGCTCTCGCTTATCGAGGGGCCGGTCGTCGCCTTCGTTGCAGGAACTCTTGCCTCGGTCGGTTTCTTCAATATGTATCTTCTCGCCCCGCTATTCTTCGTTCGCGATGTTGGGCTCGACCTCGTTTATTACGCCATCGGCCACTTCGGCGGCCGTACGAATTTCGCCCAGCGTATGTTGAAAAAGATTGGCATCACGCCGAACCATCTGGAGCAGGTGCGCGCACTGTGGGAGAAGAAGCCCTTCTGGACGATGTTCATCGGCAAGCTCTCCTACGGTATCGCCTCGGCATTTATCGTCGTCGCCGGAATGGTGAAGATGCCGCTCGGTACATTTTTTAAATACGGCAGTGTTGTCGCAGTGCTCCAGTATGGTACGCTTCTCTTCCTCGGCTATTTCCTCGGTGCATCGCTCGGAGGAAGCATCGTAAAGATTATTGAAAACGCGCAATATGTCATCGCGTTCGCCGCTATCGCCATCTCGGGCTACTATATTTTCACCTGGTATATGCGCGGAAAGTTTCTCAAAAAGGATAAAGAGATTGAAGCGCTGCCCGCCGACACGGAGCCGCGGATATGAAGAAGATATTGCTCGTGACGGACGCATGGGCACCGCAGGTGAACGGCGTGGTGCGCGTGCAGGATGCCCATATGGCGTATCTGACGGCGCGCGGGTACGACATCGTCGCCATCCAGCCGGGACAATTCAGGACAATACCTATGCCGCTGTATCCGGAGATACGCCTCGCGCTCTTTCCGCGTCGCCGCATCAAGAAAATGATAGAGGAGATTAGTCCGGACGCGATACACCTGATGACCGAAGGGCCCTTGGGGTGGGCGGCGCGGTCGGTGTGTCTGGAGAAGGGCATACCCTTCACCACGTGGTATCACAGCCATTTTCAGTTATACATTGACATACGTTTCCGCGGGTTTCTGCGCCCCATTTATGCTCTCGTGCGGCGATTCCACTCTGCGGCGATTCATACGATGGTTTCGACCGAAAGCTTGAAGAGGGAATTGGAGTCAGTGGGTTTTAAAAATGTCGTTGTCGTGCCGCTCGGCGTGGATGTGGTTTTTTTCAAACGCAATCCGGCTTCGCCTCTTCCGCCTCTTCTAAAGCCGGTTTTCGTATATTTCAGCCGTCTTGCGCCGGAAAAAAATCCCGAGGAATTCCTGAAGCTCGACTTGCCCGGCACAAAGCTCGTTATAGGAGATGGTCCCGATCGAATAAAATTGGAGCGAACATATGGAAAGAAAAATAAATTTGTCGGATACAAACACGGGCAGGAATTAGTAGATTGGCTCTCGCTATGCGATGTGTTCGTCTTCCCCTCGCGTACCGAGACATTCGGACTCGTCGTGCTTGAGGCGCTTGCCTGCGGCATTCCCGTCGCCGCCCATGACGTTATGGGTCCGCGTGATATCATCACAGAAGGGAAGGACGGCTATTTGGGAGATGACTTGCGCGAAGCCGCGCTTAAATGCCTTGAACTCTCTCCCTCCGACTGCCGCGCCAAGGC
>CAYHMS010000048.1:0-2527 GCA_964357805.1 uncultured Candidatus Saccharibacteria bacterium
AGGCAGGATGCGAGGAACGCAGACGAAACCATTCCTGCCCGATCCCTTATTTAGATGCACCGGACGGGAGGCCGGGCATCGATCTCACAGATAATTCCGCCTGTCTCCCACGCTGTGAGCGCCGAGAGGAGACAAACGTCACGCGGCGTAAGTCGTTAGACCTTCGCAAACGCGAACGCGAAGTCACGCATACCGAAGTACGGAGACTTCACGCTTGCAAGAGTGTTCTTGGCAAGTTTGGTTTCCCGCGTTTTTAAGTGATGACGGGAGTGCACTGCGTCGCACATCTTTCAAGGTACAGACCGTCAAAGCCGGTCACCCCCGGAGAATGCAGAATACCATTTCTGCGCTTTCCGCGACTACCGGTTCTTCAGTACGCGTCCTGCTTCGCGAAGCGCGTCGCGCTTCTTCAAATCTTCGCGACGGTCTTCTTTACGTTTACCGCGAACTATCGCGATACGCGCCTTCACGAATCTATGACTAGTATATACTTCAAGAGGAATTATTGTCAAGCCCTTTTTGGACTCGGCAGCGTAGAGATAGGCAATTTCTTTCTTCGTTAATAAGAGTCGCCGCGCTCGTTCGGGGTCATAGTTCTTCGGCATATTCGCCGATTGATAGGGCGGAATAGTCATGCCGACGATGAAGGCCTCGCCGCCGCGCACCACCACGCGCGCGCCATCCAAAGAGCCGAGTTTGTTGCGGAGCGACTTCACTTCGGGACCCAATAGTTCAAGCCCCGTCGCGAAACTCTCGAGCGGCGCGTACTTTAGAAATGCCTTTTTGTATTCGACGAGGGTCATACGAGAGAGTATACCTTAGCTCTCTTACGTAAGAATCGCCCGGGCGCGTGGCGCGGGCGATTCTGTCGGGCTTATGGCCACCAGTTCCATTTATCCTTCCATGCCAGATAGACATAGTGACCTATCACATATCCCCCAACCAAGAGCGGGACGCAGGAGAGGAACAGTGCGAAGCCAAAAACGAGCGAGATGCCGAATTTCAGAGAAAAGCCGAGGCTTATCAATGTTGCGACCATCGCAAGCCAAATGAGCGGATGCATATTCCCTCCCCCTGTCAGTGGACCCATATAAATGATAGCAAGAAAATTAAACCTTCTCCATCGCTTGACTGACAACTGTAAAGAGCATAAGGTCAGTTTGGGCAGCACAAACGATTCAACAACGGGAGGAAGCCATGTCGGGGCTACAATTTTTTATACTGAACCGGCGTTTGACTTTGCAACTGATTTTACGTAAGGTGACCTCGGAACAACCGGACCTCGGTTGTCGCACATTACAGAGAGGTAAAACAAATGTTCCCATTGAACGAACTTGTACGTATCCGTCAGTCCGAACCGACAAACCTCATACAAAAGAGGTATGTCGCCACAAGTTCATTTCGAAAAGGCTCCGTGCGAGCCTTTTCCTTTTTATCGCACCGATTGATAGCCGCCGGGGACACCACCTTTAGAGAGCACGATTTGCCAAAGCTGCATCTCGCGCGCGCGGGCGACACCGGCGCAGGAGAGCAGATAATATTTCCACATCCGGTAAAATCTCTCACCATACTTTTCTTTCAGTCTCGGCCCCTCGACTCCGCTCGGGGCAAGCCACGCCGCATCAAAATTTGTAAACCACGCCATAAGCGTTTTGTCGTAATCAGCACCGAAGTTCTGTATATCCTCAATGATAAAGAGTTTCTCAATCGCCTTCCCTATCTGCGCGATGGAGGGGAGCTGGCCTCCTGGGAAAATATATTTCTCCATCCACGGGTCGCTCGTGAGTTGTGAGACCTGATAGCCGATGGTGTGGAGGAGGAAGAGACCGTCCTTTTTCAAACAACGATCTGCAACTTTGAAATAATCGCGATAATTCTTCACTCCCACGTGCTCGAACATCCCGAGCGAGATGATATGGTCGAATTGTTCATTAACCTCGCGATAATCCTGCACGCGTATCTCTATCGGCAACCCCTCGCAGAGTTCTCGCGCGAGCACCGCCTGCTCTTTTGACACGGTGATTCCGACAATTGATACACCGTATTTCTCTGCCGCATATTTTGCGAAGCTTCCCCAGCCACAGCCGATGTCGAGAATATGGTCGCCCTGGCCGGGCAGGCCTTTTTTAAGACCTATCTTTCGGCAGACGAGGTCCAGCTTCGCTTCTTGGGCCTCGTCGAGTCCGCCAGCTGGCGGATTGCCGCTCCAATAGCCGCAGGTGTACACCATGCGCTTGTCCAACATCGCAGAGTAGAGGTCGTTACCGAGGTCGTAATGATGCTCACCCACCTTGAAGGCACGTTTGCCTGACTGCAGATTAAAAAAGAAAGCTCTCGCAACGGTAAAGACAGATGCGAAATTGATTTCAATCGCTTTGTCTAAATGAGCCGTAAGCACTTTATGAATGAAAACATCAAGTCGATTCGCATCCCACCAGCCGTCCATATATGCCTCGCCCAGCCCGAGCGTTCCATAACGAATGACACGATTAAAAAAGCGTTCATCATGCACCGTAATATCCTGCGG
>CAYHMS010000049.1:0-2236 GCA_964357805.1 uncultured Candidatus Saccharibacteria bacterium
GGAGCGCCGAACGGCGGATAATGTCGCGCAGGTCAGAGTCGCTGTAGAAATCGAGTTGGAAGACGCCGCCGCCGAAGCGCGAGCGCAACGGACCCGAGAGTTCTGCAACGCGGGTGGTCGCGCCGACGAGTGTAAAAGGAGGGAGGGAGAGTTCGACGGTTCGTGCGGAAGGACCTTTCCCTAATACGATGTCGAGATGTCCCGACTCGAGCGCAGGATAGAGCAATTCTTCAATCTTGCGCGAGAGACGATGGATTTCGTCGATGAAGAGGACGGTGTTCGGCTCTAGGTTGGTGAGAATGGCGGCGAGGTCGCCGGCACGTTCTATCGCGACACCCGAAGTGTTCTTCAGCGGTGACTCAAGCGTGTGAGCGACCAAGTGGGCGAGCGTCGTCTTTCCGACACCAGGAGGGCCGTAGAAAAGAATGTGCTCCGGCATACTCCCGCGCTTCTTGGCGGCATCAATGGCGATGCGCACGTTCGCTTTGACCTGCTTCTGGCCGACATATTCGTCCCATCGGCTCGGCCGCAGCGCCATATCAAGCGACTTTGACGAAGAAATCAATGTCTTCAGAGGACTTGACATAAAAATTGGATAATGCTAGCATTCTACCATAGTTTTTTGTCCTGTTCATACTCCTCTAGGCAAGGCTTGACGGCTTTGGGCGTTTCCCCAAGGACTTTGTGGTCCGGTACTCCGATACTGGCGCTGCGAAACTCCTCAGGTGTCTCGTCCACCCCGCGTTACTGCGGGTTATTGCCCAGAGGACTATGAACGGGACCGTTTTAGCGCGGGAGGTCGACGGTCGAGGCGCGCGCTGCACACCATCCAGCAATGAACTAGAGCAAGATGTTTTCAATCAATTAGAAACGAAAATAATTGCTTGATAAGCAACAGTTCGTGTTATGTCCATAGCTGGTTGCCATAGTTTCGAGAGCGTTATAAGTAAGATTTCACCATTTCTATTTAGATAAGGTTTGAGTGCCGACGGTTCTTGCCCTGCTTCCCACCAACCCTTCCCGTCTTCTGTTATATACATCCCGTTATCGACTAACGAAGGTAAATCAGCGCGCAACTTTTCTTTGTCCAGCATCGTGCGAATGATTTTATATTCTTGCAGGTCTCTCCCAATCGGGTACATGGTCTTTTTTATTGAAAGATATATTGGTCGTCCTTTGTAAATTTTATCTGCCCATTCTCCAGCATCGGTGAATCCTCCAGATTGACCGGGGGTTATTTCCGATAAGCCCGTTTTGCCGACATGATAAAGCGTGTCCGCTCTAAAATTACACGTCATTTCTTGGTATCAATTTCGCTACCGAAGAATTCAGAAGTTGCTGTCTTCGCTACCACGAGCGGTATTGCAAGTTTACTGAAGCTCGTCAATACATTTCGTCTGAATCCGGTATTTGCTACCACCATCCCATCAGGTCGTTTATTCGCATTTACTGCGCAGTCGTAATGATAAATGTCGCGCAATTTATCCGATACTAAATTGTATGGTCGTGGGTCGTCTATTATTTTTATTTCGAATGGTTTGGGAATTTTCGTCAGATACCATTTGCCCCAATATGGGAGAATTTGTTTGTTAGGAAGTTGAAGTGAATCGGCATTCTCATGTCGCTCAAACATTTTTCGGAATGTCAGAACACGATCTTCAATCTTATCAGCCAGAATAAGTAAGTCAGTTTTTGGGTCATCGAAAGTAATATCGTCCAATAGATCGATAAAGAAAAAAGCTGTGTGTCTTACGAAATTGAGATACTGCGCTTGCGGCCAGATATTGCCACCCAAAAGAAGTTGTACTGCCGTGCTTGGAAATGGTAAGCATCGAAGCGCATTATTATCAAAATTTTTTACGAGAGTCTGAATGCGCAATGCTGGATGATAGCGCCAATCATCTTTGAATGATAGATATCCAGATGCTTCAACAATGCAATCTCTTTGCAATTCAAAAACACATCCTTGCGCTCGATACTCTTCACATATATCAACAACAGATTTGCTATAGGGCGTCGTCCATATAAGCGGCAAATATGATGAGGTTTCTAAATATATTCTCTTTTTCATTTTATTATCGTGGCAAGTCGACGGTGGCGAGGACTTCGGAGAGGGAGGTGACGCCGGCGAGGGCTTTGATGATGCCGTCCTGCGCCATCGTGAGATAGCCCTGTTTCGCTGCGAGTTTTGCGATATCATTTTCCGACGGATTGTCGCGGAGGAAGTGTGCGAGCT
>CAYHMS010000050.1:0-2233 GCA_964357805.1 uncultured Candidatus Saccharibacteria bacterium
ATGGAGAAAGAAATAGGCAAGGTTAATCATTATTTTGATAAAGCAATGGTGGCGGTTGTGATGCTCATCGGTAAAATTGCCGTAGGCGATACTGTAAAGTTTGTGCATGGAGACAGCGAGTTTACCCAGAAAATTGAATCCATGCAGGTTGACCACAAACCCGTGAAGTTCGGAAAATCAGGAGATGAGGTGGCAATAAAAATTGACGAGGAGACGCACGAGCACGCAAAGGTTTACAAGATAGAAGAATAAACAAAATGTTTTATACTGGTCGGGGCGACAATGGCCGCACAAGTGTTTTTAATTGCAAAAAATTTTCCAAAAGTTCTCTAAGAATTGAGGCACTTGGCGCCTTAGATGAATTGAACTCGTTTTTGGGCGTTTGCAAAACAAGGTCTAAAAATGTTGAACACTCGGTGTTCAACATTTTGGAAAAAGTGCAGAATGATTTGTTTGTGATACAGGCAGAAATAGGTGGTACCAAGAAACGTTTGGATAAATTTAGGATAACAGAACTTGAAAGAGCGATTAATGATTTTGGCAAAGAATTGCCAAAAATAAAAAAATTTACACTTTCTGGCGGTACAGAATTCTCTGCTCTTCTGGATTATGCTCGAGCAGTGGCACGACGAGTTGAAAGACGAGTAGTCGGCCTTGGGCCGAAGAAGGTTAATTTAGAATCATTAAAATATTTGAACAGATTATCCTCGTTATTATATGTTTTGGCTAGACAAGCAAATAATAATCGTGGTATAAAAGAAAAGAAGCCGAGATATTAAAATCGGTTTTTATATTATGGTGCCTATGGTGTAGTGGTTAGCACAGGAGCCTGTGGAGCTCCTAGGGTGGGTTCGAATCCCATTAGGCACCTAGGTTATTTTTCTTAAATTGTATATAAATCATATTTATTATATAGTATGCATATGGACACAATGGACAAAAACGAGGAAACAGCAAAAATGATAGAGAATCTTGCTATAGAAGAGGAGGCGGAAAATAATTTAATTTCCATATATTTGGCTCTTTTGGATTTTGGCGTGGAAGGATGTATTGATGAAGAAGAAAGAGCCAATTTTCGCAAAGATATGGACATTCTTTATAAAGAATCATTAAGACATAAAGATATTGTTATAAGATTAATTTCCAAATACAAAAAAGATTAATATGGCATGCAAAATGGAAAAAAAGGATATTATCTATAATTTTGAGAAGGCGCTTGAGGCAGAGGCGCGTGCTTTAGAAATATGCCAGATGTTGGACTCCATGATGAAAGACGATAAAGACAGAGATGATATTAAAAGCATTGCTATGGACGAGGAGAAACATATAAAAATAGCCAAGAAAATGATTGAGATTGTAAATAATTTTTATAAAAGATAATGGAAGATAATAATTTAAATTATCACAAGAAAATGTGTGAAGGTAGTTTTAAAAAATTACTCAGTATTTTTGTTATAATTCTGGCGGTTTTTGTGGCAGTGAAGGCGTATAATGGTATAAGGGAAAGCAAATATATCGGTAAGGAATTTTCTCCGAATAGTTCCATAACAGTAAGCGGAACGGGAGAAGTTTTTGCCAAGCCTGATATTGCACAGATAAGCGTTTCTGTTGAAGAAGAGGCAAAAGATATTGTTGAGGCTCAGTCAAAAAATGCAGAATCAATAAATAAAATTATGGAATATTTGAGAAATTCAGGCATAGAAGAAAAAGATATAAAAACAACTAATTATAATATCTATCCTCGATATGATTACTTGGAAAACAGAGGAAGAGTTTTTAGGGGATATAATATTACGCAGTCTTTGGAAATAAAAATAAGAAATCTGAAAGATGCCGGTAAAATTCTGGCAGGAGTTACGGAAATGGGAGCAAATCAAGCAGGGGGAATATTTTTTGTAATAGACGATCAGGATGCTGTAAAGCGTGACGCCAGAGACAAGGCCTTAGAAAAAGCCAAGGAAAAAGCAAAAGAATTAGCCAAGGACTTAGATGTTAAGCTGGGCAGAATTTTAGATTTCTCAGAATCCGACGGGTATACGCCGATTTACAGGGCAATGGGAGGAGAAATGTCGTTAGATAAGGGCTTTGTGGCGCCAGAAATTCCTGTCGGAGAAAATAAAATATCCATAACCGTTAACTTGACTTACGAGATAAAATAAAGTATAATTACTTTAGTTTAAAAATCCCGTTTTTATGGGATAAATTATGAACTTTTACAAGAAAGGAGGTAGTT
>CAYHMS010000051.1:0-2174 GCA_964357805.1 uncultured Candidatus Saccharibacteria bacterium
CGAGCCGCTGAGGCCTGACCGCCGAGCCCGAAAGCGAGACCGACTGCAAGCGACACGGCGATGACGACACCCGTAAAGAGTGTTTGCACGAACGCCGTCGCCACATTCAGCTGGGCGAGCGCCGCGAGAAGGGCGAAGATCCAGATTGCATAGCGCGTCACTTTGCCGATGAAGCCGGCCGCGCGGAGCGATGCCGCTTTTGCCGAACCTACGACTACGCGTTCCGCCGCCTCCGCTACGACTGCCGCGACGAGCAGGATGAGGACAGCGACAATCACCTGCGGAAGATAACCGAGAACGACATCGCTGATGAAGAGGTTTACCGTCGCCAAGTGGAGCACATCGAGCGCCGCCACCAAGAAGACGATAATGAAGAACCACTTGACGAGAAAACCGAGGAACCTGCCCGAAGAAAGCTCAAAGCCTGCGCGAGAGAGCACGTGCTCAATGCCGGTCGCCTTGAGCGCCTGGTCAACGCGCAACGAGTTGACGATTTGCGCGACCACACGGTCAAGACCGACGCCGACGAGCCAACCGACGATGAAGATAACGATTGCAACGACTAAGTTGGGGATGAACGCCACCAGTCCGTAGAAAAGGTTCTGAAAAGACTGACTTAGCACATCCGCCCAGGTAGTGAAAACCATAGTGAGTAACGCTTTATTATTTATGCGGTTAATTACTCGCGCCGTATCGGCCGAGTATCTACCGGAAGTATAGCATTTCTAGAGCCCTATTTTGTCAATGAGGACACGGTGTGGATAGTCAAAAACATCCCGTAAAAGGCGGTCATAGACCCCGAGGCGGTAACGGAAGTCAGCCGTCGCGAACGAGGCATAGCGTATTTCTTTTCCTAGTTCGGCCTCAAGTGCGTGCACCGCATGCGCAAGCACGCGCTCCTCAAGACGGTCGCCCACGATAAGCAAATCAATCTGCGGCTCAAGAATGCCGGTGAAATGTCCCGAGAGAACAACAAGCCTGAGTGTTCCGGCGCGTTTGAGCGTCGCGAGAATTTTTTTCGGTCGCACCGAGGTCGTCTCGCGAATGAAAGTATCGAGAGCGGTGAGATGCTCATAACGAACATTCGCTTGATAGCACAAGGGAGTCTGTGTTCCCTTTTTACGCAGTAGTCCGGAGGAGAGGAGTTCAGTAATTTCGTGGCGTGCAATCTCCTTTGAGAGCTTTGTTCTCTGTGCGACATCGGCAATGGTAAAAGCAGTGTCCTGATTAAACACGAACAAGCGAATCGTCTTCAATCGCGCTGAAGACCCGAAGAGCTTTGCGAGCAGTTCCATAGGTGCCGCTAGTGTACGAGTTCGCGAGAAAAACGCAAAATCCCGCCCCTTCTTGAAGAAGGGGCGGGATTGTGTCGTTATTTTTACTTCAACGTCACTTTCGCACCTGCTGCTTCGAGCTTCTTTGCGAGCTCCGCGGCATCCTCTTTCTTCATACCGGCCTTCAACATTGACGGAGCGCCGTCGACGAGGTCCTTCGCCTCCTTCAGGCCGAGGGTAAGCGCCTCCTTCACCGCTTTGATGACGGCAATCTTGCTCGCACCGACTTCAGTGAGTTCAACGTCGGCAGTAGACTTCCCCTCTTCAGCTCCGACGCCCGAAGGGGTCGGAGCCCCGACCGCAAGCGTCGGGGCTGCAGACACGCCCCATTTTTCTTCAATGGCTTTAACCAAGGTGTTGAGTTCGAGAACGGTCATTTTCTCTACCGCTTCGATGATTTGATCTTGTGTCATGATTGTTAATTTTTAGTTTTTACCACCTCATTCAAAGCGATCGCAAAACGCTGAATCGGCGAATTAATAACGTTGACGAACATGCCGCGGAGCACGGGCAGGGGCGGAATGGTCGCAATCTCCATCATCTTCCGCGCATCCGCGAATGCGCCTCCAAACACGCCGCCGAGAAGCGATAAAGCGCCCTTCAGCTTTGTGCCGAATTCGTACACGCCGCGCGCCGGCGCGGTGGTCTCTTCGCCCGTGGTCCACGCGATAGCGACTTCTCCCGGAAGTTCAGGGCTGCGGCCTTCGTAGCCTTGCTTTTCCAAAGCAAGGCGGAGTAGGCTCTTCTTCGCGACATAATAGCTCACTCCCTTCTGCGAGAGTTCTGTGCGCAGACGAGAGGCATCCTTGACGGTGAGCTTTGAGAACCCGACGAATGCGA
>CAYHMS010000052.1:0-2147 GCA_964357805.1 uncultured Candidatus Saccharibacteria bacterium
GATGAGCCGACATCGAGGTGCCGAACTTCGCCGTCGATTTGGACTCTTAGGCGAAACCAGCCTGTTATCCCCAGAGTAACTTTTATCCGTTAATCTTCGGTCGCGTCTAATGCGTACCGTCGGTTCACTTTGCTCCGCTTTCGCGCCTGCTCGTCATGTACGACTCGCAGTCAAGCCACCTTTTGCCAATGCGCTATCGGTACGGTTTCAATTCGCACCTAGGTGACCTTAATAGGCTCCTCCGTTACTTTTTAGGCATTTGTTACCAACTTGTGATCCATGGACGCAATTGGCTTCACGTATTTTCCCGTCAATCGCTCGAATGTTCGAGCAGATTCGCTAGGAATGTACAGTCGCCAATAGTGTCCTTTTTGCTGATGCAGAGCCACTTTTAATCCGAATTTCTTTTGCAGAATATTTTGTATTCGCAAAAGGTCCGGTTTGGTATAGCCGAGCGAATGAATGATGTACGTTCGATGCTTCGCAGATTTCCGCGAGCCATCGTCCATAAACCATATCGCCAAGCCAAGTGGTGTCAGCATGCGCTCGATGAGCGCGGGAATCACTTTCTTCTTTCCTTCGTAGAACTGTTTGCCGTAGAAACGCAATGCTCCGTGCGAGTAGGTCGTGAATCCATAATTCACAACACCATTCGCGCGCAGTTTCATGTATGGCTCCTTCGCAGGAATCCACTCGCGCAATTCGTTGAATAACCATTCGACGTAATCACGCTGTAGAGCGCCGTGCTCAACTTTGAGCCGATACGTTCTGCCGTTATTTTGCGTTTCGAGATGTCCGTCACCTAGAAGAAGTCCGACAATGATGTCGCGTTGTCTCTCGGTGAGCTTAAGACCGGCTTTCTGTTCCCGAATTTCTTTTGTGTTCATGTTGGTTTGTCTTTCGACACTTACTGTCGCCAGTAAGATCGGACTATATCTTTCACCTATCATTTTAACAGGTGGTCCGACATGTAGTCTCTGAGGGTTTTTGTGAAGTTCACAAATCTTCCCTGCTGATTGCCTGCATCGGTTCGAGATTTTCACTGCCCGCAACGCGGACGAGTACTCGAACATGCGCAGATGTTCCAGCATATAGTCGGATGTGCACCGCACAATTACTTGTGCGGGTCCCCCTTTGATTTTATTTTTGATTCGACAGACGTGAACACATCTGTGATTCGAATCTGTGACGCTGAAAGTTAAGGACAGCGCCCCACCGAAACTGTCCATCAGGTACTGTCTCTCTCATGTTTCTCATGAGAGGTTAGAATATACAGAAACAAGGGATGGTGTTGCATTGGCGACTCCACAGGAACCGAAATCCCTGCTTCAAAGTCTCCCATCTACGCTACGCGGTGCACCCGTATACTCAATACCAAATTACAGTAAAGCTTCTGGGGTCTTTTCGTCTAGCTGCAGGAAGGCGGCATCTTCACCGCCCTTGTATTTTCACCGAGCAAGTCCCCGAGACAGTTCCCAACTCGTTATACCATTCGTGCGCGTCTGAACTTACCAGACAAGGAATTTCGCTGTTCCATTCCTTAAGGAAGTACCATATCTTCTTCCGCAGGTTTAACCTGCGGAGCACGGCGTGTGGTATCTGAGGGGTTTTGTGAACTTCAAGAAGAGGCCAAACAGAAACGTTTGGCAAATAATGGAGAAGTGGGCGGGATTAATGTTGATTAACAAACATTGTGTACCCGCATCCAGAGAGGCGCCTCTCTGTGCCCTAATTCCGCCGCCAAGGAGCGAAGCCCCCAGGACGATCCAGAATCATTTGGACGACCACCTCACCCAACCGGTACTTGCGCACCGATTGTAAAGAACCCTCTTCTTGAAGCTCACAAGACTTCCCTGCTGATTATTTGCTTTCGCAAACTTCCCAGCATATAGCCATGTTGTTTTCTAGGACCAGTCATCTATTGCTAGATAACGAGGCAGCTTTTGCACTTTTCACTCACCCATAATCGTCCCAGTCCTCCCGATTCCCTGCTTTAGGCAGAGAACCAAGACCTTAGGACGATTATAGTTATCGCCGACATTGACCGGGGCTTATACAATCCACCACAAACATAAATGCTTGCAACGATCGTATTTGACCTTCCGGCATTGGTCAGGCATCACCCCCTATACTTCCTCTTACGAGTT
>CAYHMS010000053.1:0-2136 GCA_964357805.1 uncultured Candidatus Saccharibacteria bacterium
TCTTCTTCAGTCGCGCCGTAGGCGACATATATCTTCAGCCCGACGAGGGCCGAAATGTCCATACCGGTAATCGGGACGTCGAACGCAGCTTGTCCGGGGAGCAGAACACGCTGTTCCGCAACGGGAATTGCACCCCCGTTGTATGCGGCCCAATTGCTCCGACCGTTCCGACAATATAGTGCGCCACCGAGCATTGCACAGGCATAAAACTTCTTCATGCCCGTGTCGGTTGCCAGCGGCGTAATCTTGGCGACAACGCCGCTCGGACCTGCCGATTCGAGTGCGACATCGGCGTGTGCCGTGCCAGTCGTGATGCTCAACGCGAACATCACGATTGTTGCAAAAGCAAGAGCTTTGCTGGTCATGATGCTTCTCCTTCCGCCCGACGGGCGTTTGATTTCAGGGAACAGCTTTTTAGCGCATATTCAAAAGCCTTTCCAAGCCCAAGAATACGCACCTCCGCGTATTATAATACACGTTCTCAGATACTTGTCAAGCCATTTTGTCAATATCTCCTTGTGGATAACTATTCAGTAGTATTATGGCTGAACGCTTCTCGCAATACTCCATTCTTACAACTGATGCGGTGATATGGTATAATATATGTATGTTGAGCGATTCTCTCTACGATTTTATAGTAAAACGCAAACACCTCATCTGGTATGTCAAGGACTACCGCGCCTTAAACGAAGAGGCCGTCGTTGAAGCGACCCTCAATTACGGGAATTGGAATGACGTGCAGGAAATTATCCGCATCCTCGGCATTGCACGCGTTGCTGAAATTTTTCGCGCACAGGTGAGCCGGCCGCGGAAAAATTATCGTCCGGAGGTCTCGCATTATTTCAATCTCTATTTTGATAAATATGCCGCCAATGCATAAAGAGATATTAACCGACGAACAAGCGCTCCTTGTGCCGCTTCTGGCACAATTCAAAAAGGACTGGGGACTGGTCGGCGGAACGGCTGTGGCGCTCCACATTGGCCATCGAGAATCCATTGATTTTGACCTGTTCAGCTACAACCCGCCCTTCGGCAACTTGGCGATCCAGCGGCGCATAGAGAAAACGCGGCGCATCGACGAGATACTCGTGAACAAGGAGGGCGAATTTACATTCGTGATTGGCTCCGTCAAATTCACTTTTTTTCATTACCCGTTTGATATTGAGTATTCCGAGAATTTCGAGAACACCGTTCGACTTCCAACGCTCCTCACCCTCGCCGCGATGAAATCCTTCGCGATCGGTCAGCGCAACAAGTGGAAGGACTATGTAGATATGTATTTTATTCTGCACGACTACCACCGCGTTGAAGAAATATCGGCGCATGCGCATATGCTTTTTGGCGATAGATTCAATGAACGCATGTTTCGCAATCAACTTTCATATTTCGACGACATCAACTACACGGAATCGGTTGTGTTCAAACCGGGTTTCGCAGTGCCGGACGAAGAGGTGCGGCGTGCGCTCACGGAATACTCGCTCGCGTGAACAAAGTTTTGTGATTCTGACTACGGCGTGGTGAAGTAGAGGTTGACGCTCGGAACGACCGGAACTGTTATCACGACAGACCCTGTCGCTGGCGTCGTGCCCATGGCTCCTGAACAAGTGATAGCGTAGGTCGTGGGCATCGTGAGGGTGCCGGTATTCCAATTTGAATACGATGTGCCTATAGAACCGATACTCACGCCATTGATGCTTCCCGTACAATCGCTGGCGTTCTTTGAAGTGAACGAAAGGTTTTGAGGTGAGGTGTTCGCGGTCGTCTTACGGGGTGTTGATATCGGCGCGATGTAGAAATCAAGACCAGGAGAAATGTTGACCACGACCGTGGCGGTCGCGCCGGGGGGCTTCGTTTGAGAACATGACTTATTAGTTAAAGGGTCCGACGGTATGCTATTGCAGTTCCATGTCCATTTTGTCGTATCAGCATCGCTATTGTTTGCGCTCGCGCCAGAAACGCAATTATAGTGAGACGCGGAGCAAGAACCGATTATGGGAGCCGGTGCCGAAGGCGGTGGTGGCGGTGGTGGCGGTGGTGGGGGTGGGGGTGGTGGGGGGGGGGGTGGTGGGGGTGTGGGGTGGGGGGGGGTGGGGGCTGGGGCCCCTGGAGGTCCTGGAGGGCGAGGAGCAAAGGTTT
>CAYHMS010000054.1:0-2131 GCA_964357805.1 uncultured Candidatus Saccharibacteria bacterium
GCCGCTCATTCTCGATACCACGCACAAAAAACTTTCGAAACGTACCGGCGCCAAGCCGCTTACGGAATATCGGGATATGGGAATACTTCCCGAAGCAATGCTCAATTACATCGCATTTCTCGGATGGAATCCAGGAGATGACCGCGAATATATGTCGCGAGATGAACTCATTGAGGCCTTCGACCTTTCGCGTGTGCAGAAGGGAAGCGCCATCTTCGACGAGGTGAAGCTTCTTTCCGTGAATCAACATTGGATGCGCAAACTTTCGGACGATGACTTTCTCGCGCACTTGGAAGCGAAGCTTCCAAGTGCGCGAATCATTCCGCTGCTGAAAGAACGCGCACGAACCTTTAAGGAAGCCCGCGAGATGCTCTTGGGCGAGCTTTCTTGCCTTTTTACGGCGTCTTCGACGCCTTCTCTCGACCGAAATCAGCTCCTTGCTAAGGAGCCAAAAGACCGCCCCGGCATAGCAAAATCTGCCCTTGAAGGCCTTTGGGGGGCCCTAAAAGCCCTTCCTGAAGGCGTTTCTGTCGAGGAGGTCAAGAAGACCCTCATGCCCTTGGCCGATACTTTTGGAGGGGAAGGCCTGCCTGCCGGCAGGCAGGGAGGTCGTGGCGCGGTGCTTTGGCCTCTGCGCTATGCGCTTTCCGGCCAGGAACGTTCTCCCGACCCTTTTACTCTTATTTCCATACTGGGTCCTAGTGAAGCCATTTCGCGCATACGCAAAGCTATTGCTATACTCAAAGGATGACGCGCATCGGGTTTTTGCTCTTTTTCTTTCTGCTTTCCACGGGACTCGTCCTTGAGGCACCTCGCCTCGCGCTCGCTGATACGGCATCGGATATCCAGGCCCAAATTGATGCGAACAAGAAGCAGCTCGACGCTCTTGAAGCAGAAATCGCCGTATTCCAAAAAGAACTTGACGTGATTGGCTCAAAGAAAGATACGCTCCAATCGGCCATTAGCTCGCTCACGCTTTCTCAAAAGCAACTTGCGGCACAGATTAAAATAACCCAGAACAAGATTTCCTCGGCAAATCTGAAAATTAAAGAACTCACGCTGTCCATCGGCGATAAAGAAACATCCATCGCCGCAAATCAAAAGGCAATCGCAAAAGCGCTCCAAAGCGTTGTTGAAAGCGAACAGATTCCGCTTGTCTCACAGCTCATCTCTGCAAATTCTTTTGGCGAAGCGTGGCAGGTGGCCGACCAAGCCATACTGTTTAATCGGGCGCTCGGGGATGCCATTGCCAATCTTCGCGCCGTGCGCACCGAACTTGCAACGAATCGCGACCAGGTTTCTGCGGCAAAAGCGAACCTGGTCTCGCTTCAGAACGACCTCATGAACCAGAAACGTTCCATTGATGCGAGCAAGGCCGCGCAGCAGCAGCTACTCTCGCAGACCAAAAATCAGGAATCGAATTATCAAAAACTCATCGCACAGAAACAAGCCGCTGGAAAAGCGTTTGAACAAGAGCTTATCAATCTTGAAAAGCAACTAAACCTTATCGTGCATCCGGCTCTCTTACCGAAAGTCGGTTCAGGGGTTCTCTCATGGCCGCTCAGCAATGAGTTCATGCAGAATTGCGCGAAGCGCACAAAATTTTTCGGTAATCCTTTCTGTATTTCGCAATTCTTCGGCAATACCGCATTTGCAACGGCGAATCCGCAAATCTATAAAGGGAAGGGCCACAATGCCATTGATATCGCCGTGCCTGACGGCACACCGATTCATGCGGCGCTTGGAGGCGTCGTGCTCGACACGGGGAACACCGACCTCGTGAAAGGTTGTTATTCTTTCGGCAAATGGATTATGGTTGTGCACGGAAACGGTTTGAGCACCGTGTATTCACATCTTTCAGCGATTGACGTATCAAAAGGGCAAGTGGTAAGCACGGGACAGATTATCGGCCTCTCGGGTAGGACCGGAATGGTAACCGGGCCGCATATCCATTTCGGCGTCTACGCGACCGAGGGCACGCAGATAATGACTCTGCGGCAATTCCGCGGCTCGACCATCGGCTGTGCCGATGCCACAATGCCGGTGGCCACCCTTACCGCCTACCTCAACCCACTCTCGTATCTCTGATATTTGACTTTCGTACTTATAAAAAGGAACGGCGCACGAATGC
>CAYHMS010000055.1:0-2104 GCA_964357805.1 uncultured Candidatus Saccharibacteria bacterium
GCATTCGTGCGCCGTTCCTTTTTATAAGTACGAAAGTCAAATATCAGAGATACGAAAGCGGGTTGAGATAGGCGGTGAGGGTCGCGACCGGCATCTTGGCATCGGCACAGCCGATGGTCGAGCCGCGGAATTGTCGCAGAGTCATAATCTGGGTACCCTCGGTCGCGTAGACGCCGAAGTGGATGTGCGGTCCGGTCACCATTCCGGTCCTACCCGAGAGACCGATAATCTGTCCCGTGCTTACTACTTGCCCTTTTGACACGTCAATCGCTGAAAGATGCGAATACACGGTGCTCAAGCCGTTCCCGTGTACGACCATAATCCATTTCCCGAACGAGTAACAACCCCTCACAAGGTCGGTGTTCCCCGTGTCGAGCACAACGCCTCCAAGTGCCGCATGGATGGGCGTGCCGTCAGGCGCGGCGATATCAATGGCGTTGTGGCCCTTTCCTTTGTAGATTTGCGGATTTGCTGTCGCGAACGCAGTATTGCCGAAGAATTGTGAAATACAGAAAGGGTTGCCGAACACACGTATGCGCTTCGCGCAATTTTGCATAAAAGCGTTACTGAATGGCCACGAGAGAACCCCTGAACCAACTTTTGGTAAGAGACCCGGATGCACCGTAAGGTTTAGTTGCTTTTCGAGGTTAATGAGCTCTTGTTCAAAGGCTTTTCCAGCGGCCTGTTTTTGCGCGATGAGCTTCTGATAGTTTGATTCTTGATTCTTGGTTTGCGAGAGTAACTGTTGCTGTGCGGCTTTATTCGCATCAACGGAACGTTTCTGGCTCGTGAGATCGTTTTGCAAAGAAATAAGATTCGCTTTTGCCGCAGAGACTTGGTCGCGATTCGTTGTAAGTTCGGTACGCACGGTGCGAAGGTCGGCAATGGCGTCCCCGAGCGCCCGATTAAACAGTATGGCTTGGTCGGCAACCTGCCACGCTTCGCCGAAGGAATTCGCAGATATGAGCTGTGAGACCAGCGGAATCTGTTCGCCTTCGCCAACGCTTTGGAGTGCTTTTGCGATTGCCTTTTGATTTGCGGCGATAGATGTTTCTTTATCGCCTATAGATTCTGTAAGACTTCTGATTTTCAGATTGGCCGATGAAATCTTGTTCCGGGTCACTTTAATCTGCGCCGCAAGTTGCTTTTGAGAAAGCGTGAGCGAGCTAATGGCCGATTGGAGCGTATCTTTCTTTGAACCAAGCACGTCAAGTTCTTTTTGAAATACAGCGATTTCTGCTTCAAGAACGTCGAGTTGCTTCTTGTTCGCGTCAATTTGGGCTTGGATATCCGATACCGTATCAGCGAACGCGGGGCGAGGCGCTCCAAGGACGAGTCCCGCGAAGAGCAGAAAGAGAAGGAGCAGAGACCCGACGCGCGTCATTTTCCTAGTATAGCAATAGCCTTGTGTATGCGCGAAATGGATTCTTTAGGACCGACGATTGAGATAAGGGTGAAAGGGTCTGGCGAGCGTTCCTGTCCGGAAAGCGCATAACGAAGCGGCCAGAGGACGGCGCCTCGACCTCCCTTCCCTTTCGCCTCCTCCGCATTGGCAAACGACATAAGGGCCTCTTTTACCGCCTCGGCAGAAACGTCGTTTTTAAGGGCTTTTAGGGGCTCTAGAAGGCCTTCCAAGACCGTTTTGGTCATTCCTGGGCGGTCCTTGGGCTCTTTGACCAGGAGCTGATTTCGATTGAGAATTGGTTCCGTAAAGAAGAAAGAAAATTCGCCCGAAAGCATCTCGCGCGCTTCGCTGAAAGTATGCGCGCGCTCTTTCAAAAGCGGGATGATGGATGTCGGGCACTGAACTTTTAGGTTGGCAAGAAAATCAATATCGGAAAGTTTACGCATCCAGTGCTGATTGACCGAAAGAAGTTTTACTTCGTCGAAGATGGCGCTTCCCTTCTGCACGCGTGAAAGGTCAAATGCTTTGATAAGTTCTTCGCGCGAAAGATATTCACGGTCGTCGCCGGGATTCCAACCAAGAAAGGCGATATAGTTGAGCATCGCTTCGGGCACTATGCCCATAGCGCGATAATCGGTGAGCGCCTTGGCGCCGGTACGTTTCGAAAGTTTTTTGTGCGTGGTATCGAGAATGAGCGGC
>CAYHMS010000056.1:0-1993 GCA_964357805.1 uncultured Candidatus Saccharibacteria bacterium
GCTGGAAGTTTAAGGTGGGAGACAAAGTGAAAATCCGGATCACCAACGACGGCAACTCCGCGCACCCCATGCAACATCCGATACACTTTCACGGACAGCGATTCTTGGTGCTCAATAAAAATGGCGTACCCCAAACTAATCTGGTATGGAAGGATACTGTCAATGTACCGGCAGGTGAATATTTGGATGTTTTGATCGATATGTCCAATCCGGGCACCTGGGTAGCGCACTGCCATATTCTGGAACACATTGAAGCCGGTATGGTGTTCCCATTCACGGTCGAATGATTTAGAATATAAGTAATGATCAATATTAATTAACTTTTATTTCAAAACTATGACAATTGAAATTGCACAATTCAAAATAAAAGCTGGAGTTAGTGATGCCGAAGTGTTAACTGCCTCGCAAGAAGCGCACGACGGCTTTCTTACCACATACAATGGTTTTTTGGATCGCGAGCTACTAAAGTCTTCTGACGAAGAATGGATTGATATTGTCCGCTGGGAGACGATGGAAGATGCACAAAAAGCAATGCAAAATTTCATGGGTCATCCGAGCACAAAAAAATTCGGAGAAGTCATTGATCCATCCAGTATCAAGATGATGCATTGCGAGGTAGTCAAGAAATACTAAAAACAATTTTATGATGAACTTTGGATATGGCGCTATGGGCGGATTCGGCTGGATATTTATGATCGTCTTTTGGGGTCTCGTACTTTGGGCGATTATCGCTTTAATACGAGGCGGTTTCGGAAAGGGGCATATGTGTGGACACGATCATGGCAACGACGCACACGGAAAAGATAAGTCTCCACTTGAAATTTTGAAAGAGCGATACGCAAAAGGCGAAATTGACAAAAAAGAGTTTGAGGAGAGGAAAAAAGATTTAATAGATTAACATCTTACGGTCGAGTAAACACTACTAATTACTAATAACATTATGGAAAATAATAAAAAAGTTGAGTGGGTTTTACGGATTGCGGTTGCCGGAACGTTTTTTGGTCACGGCATGTTTGCTCTCCAACAAAAAGCTGGTTGGTTTAAATATTTTGAAGCAACTGGTATTACAAATCCGGACACCATAGGAACAATGCTCATACTGGTTGGCCTTATGGATATTGCCCTTGCTGTTTTGGTTTTAATAAAACCTGTTCGGTTGGCACTTTTATGGATGGCTTTTTGGGGTCTTTGGACAGCAATGATTCGTTGGCCGGTTGGCCCTGATCCTATCTGGGATTTCGTGGAGCGTTGGGCAAACTGGGGCGCGCCGTTGGCGTTACTCCTTCTCATTGGTTGGCCAAAAAATTGGAAGGAATGGCTTAGAAGATAAGATTTTCATAAAAAACTCCGGCTAATTTTTGGAAAGTTAAGCAGATCGTTCCAAATTTTCAAATTTCGTCACACAGCTCGGCCGGTGGGCAAAGTGTGGCAAAGGGTCAATCCTCGGATAAAGCTCGCCACAAGGGCAAACAAATGGCAAAAAGGGGCTAACTGGTAGCTCCTTTTTGTTTTCAGTTCTCAAGGTGCTTGAGTTATGTCTGAATGCCGGGACCGGGACCTTTCTTTGGGTTGCGTTCATTTTGCACCGCTATAAGTGTGATCTCAACTTTGTGTTTGATGATCACCTTTACAGGCTTGTTGCAGTGTGGGCAACGCGTGGAGAATGAGGCCTCGGAATTGAAAATGGCATCTTTGAAGATGATCCTAGTGCAATGCGGACAATTGCCTATGTTGTTTTCCTCTCTGTCCATAGTTGTTTTTCCAGAGGTGGTCTGTTGCCAACCCGACGTTGTGCTAGGTTCCCGTTCCAATTGGCAATAGAGGCTCAAACGTCAAAGAACGGTTCATGCGCCATTCGGGCCTCGGCCTCAGATATCCTCGATCATAGTTAATTAATAAACGCGCTGTCCGGGGTCGACTACTTCCCGGACGGCTAACGGCAAATTAGGTATCCTCCATTGCCACCCATTTCTCTCCAGTCCAGAGATGTTTG
>CAYHMS010000057.1:0-1900 GCA_964357805.1 uncultured Candidatus Saccharibacteria bacterium
GTGGTCTACCTAATTTCTATACTAGCATACTGTCAATTATCGTCAAGGGTCTGTTTCAAATCGTACATATAAGCCGTTTCCGCGTGATACACTAAATGCAATGACCATCGCGTTTACGGGAGGAGGGACGGGCGGGCATTTCTATCCGATTATCGCCATCGCCGAGGCTTTGAGCGATATCGTGCGCGAGGAACGGCTCGTCGCCCCTAAGCTCTACTACCTCGCACCGACTTCTTTTGACCAGAAAGCACTCTACGAGAACGGCATCACCCACATCCGCATACCGGCAGGGAAGATACGCCGCTATTTTTCGTTTCTCAATATCACGGACTTCTTTATCACGTTCGTGGGAATGGTGACAGCGCTTTTGACACTTTTCCGTTTGTATCCGGATGTCGTCGTAAGCAAGGGCGGCTATGGGAGCGTGCCGACCGTCATCGCCGCGTGGCTCTTGCGCATTCCCCTCATCATCCACGAATCGGACGCGAAGCCCGGTCGTGCAAATCTGTTCGCGGCAAAGTTCGCGACAAAAATAGCCATCTCCTTCGAGAGCGCCGCTGCTTACTTTCCTGAAAAAGTACGTGATAAGATAGCTCGCACGGGCATTCCCATTCGCAAAGCGCTCGCACGCCTCGAAACCGAAGGCGCGCGGCAATACCTCGGGCTTGAAAGAGACGTGCCGACCATTCTCATCATCGGCGGCTCACAGGGCGCGATGAAGATAAACGAAGCCGTGCTCTCTGCGCTGCCTGACCTTGTTGCTATTGCCAACATTATTCATCAGACGGGACAAGCCAATTTTGAACAGGTGCAGTCTATCGCGCAGGTCGTGCTCGCGAAGTCTCCGAATGCGAGTCGCTATCATCCCATCAATTACCTCAATGAAGTATCGCTTCAACGCTCCGCCGGCATCGCGGACCTTGTCATCTCGCGTGCGGGCGCCAATTCCATCGCCGAAATTGGCCTCTGGAAGATTCCCGCTATTCTCATCCCGATTCCCGAGTCTGTGAGCCATGACCAACGCACCAATGCGTACGCCTATGCGCGCACGGGTGCCGCAGTCGTTCTTGAAGAAGAGAACTTTACGCCGCATCTCCTCGTGTCCGAAGTGAAGCGCATTATGAGCGACCCAGGCCTCGCGAAACGTATGGGCGCGTCTGCTGCGGGCTTCACCGACCCTGATGCCGCGCGCATACTCGCTCATGAGGTGCTCGCTCTCGCTTTGTCGCATGAATCCTAACGCGCACGAATCATGAGCCCTGTCGTCTCTCGCTTCGCCCCTTCGCCGACCGGCCTCCTCCATGCCGGCAATTACCGCACTGCGGTGTTCGCGTATCTCTTTGCGAAACATTCGGGCGGAAAATTCATCATGCGTATTGAAGACACCGATGCGGTACGTTCCAAGCCGGAATATGAGGCGCCAATATTTGACGCGCTTGCATGGCTGAATCTCCCTGTCGATGAACAGTACCGCCAGAGCGAACATCGCGCGCGGCATCGCACGCTCTTGGAAAAACTTGTCGCTGATACTACGGCGTACGTCTCAAAAGAAATCCCGCAGGCCCCGGGGGATAGGGAAGAGGTTATCCGCTTTAGGAATCCGGGCGGTGCCGTCTCTTTCACCGATATTATTCGCGGTAAGATAACAACCGACGTTACCGACCTCGGTGATTTCATCATCGCCCGCTCCTTTGACGAACCAGTCTTCCACTTCGCCGTCGCGGTAGATGACGCAGATGAAGGTGTCACGCACGTTATTCGCGGTGCAGACCATATATCGAACACGGCGCGCCAAATTCTCATTCAGCGCGCACTCGGCCTCCCGATGCCTCTGTATGCGCACCTGCCGCTCATTCTCGATACCACGCACAAAAAACTTTCGAAACGTACCGGCGCCAAG
>CAYHMS010000058.1:0-1781 GCA_964357805.1 uncultured Candidatus Saccharibacteria bacterium
ACAGTAGGGTTCCCGACACTGGGCCAAGATACACGTCGGAGGAACTGAAGGCCCTGGATGCGTTACGGACTGATGTTGATATAGATCCAAAGTTTGACCGAAAGAGGCCAATGAGTATTTTCCAATCGAATAATGAGCCCCAAAATAAGACGGTGAGTCTGTGAAGGTGTCGTCTCGTTTTTTGTTCATCTGTTCGTTGTGTCGAACAGTTTGCCCCTTTCTTCTTGGACGATGGCAGCCATCTCGTTGTCCGAGTGTCTAGCCGCCAGGGTTGTTAATACTCCGATTGTAACAGAGCTTTTTAGGTATCGGTTAAAGTCGGGGATGGAGAGTAGTTTTTCAAATGGGGTGAGGTAGTTAGCCTGGGGGTAGACTTTCTTTTGTTTTCCCTTTTCATCGGTAATTGTCGTCGGAAAAGCGCACGGCCGGTGGTAGTTGACATACTCATGGAAATAGCCAAAGTAAAACCGATTAAGTCTTTTGGCATGACCCTTGGGGAGGAAGGAGTAGCCAATCCACTTTCTAATCACCGCCCCGTTCTTACTCTCCACCAAGGCGTTGTCGTTGCTCTTTCTGGGCCTGTTTTTGGTAAGGCTGATCCGGAGTTTTTCCAGCAATTCGGCGACCAGTCTGTTGATGTATTCACTGCCGTTGTCGGAGTGGATCTCAATGATCCGGAAAGGGAATAGCTCGATGAGCTTAACTAACATCGGCAGAAGGTATGACTCGCTGATATGTTCCACCGCTCCCACAAACTCAAACTGGGTTGCCTCATCGACCAGATTAATATGATAGACCCCTTTTTCTCCCTCACGATCTCCCTGGTGAACTGAATCTACCCGTAGGTATCCCGGACTTCCGTTCGGAACCGGTTTCCTCCTCTCTCCGATGGGAGACTTTACCGGCTTGGTTTTTTCGTAGTGAGTATTGATCCGTCGGTAGAGGGGCGCCGTCCTCAGATTGTAAATGTGAGAGACGGAGATAGCGGAGAGTTTTTCAAATCCGCTCCTCTGGTATTCAACCGCTTCTCTTTGGAGAACCCGTTTAATCGTTCTGCCGTTGGGGGTGTCGTGAAGGGAGTCGGTCTTGGCGAGGAGGGCGATATCGTCTGGGGAATATTTTCTCGGGAAGACGTGGCGTTGATATCGTTTGCGGACGACTCTCCCATTAGACAGATATCCGCCAATCAGACGGGTCATCTGGGCCCTGGAGTAGCCGGTTACCTTTCGGAGGTAAAGTTTGAGAATAGTTTTTTCTTGTTTGTCCAACCCTCGGTACCGGAAGTGGATCAAGGTATCTCGTACCCAGTTGTAAGTTTCTTGAGTGGTTTGGGCCTTAAACAAGAAGGTGGACGATCCGGCAAGAAAAGCTTTAATTTCGGAGAGGGTCGTCAGTTTGGTATCGTTCATAGTAATTGTCATGAACCAGACGATACGACACTCACGAACCTCATAGCCATTACAGGCTCATTATTGGATTAGAATCAAACCCTCATTTCGGGCTCATCTTGTATTGGAAAAGACTCAATGTTGTAAGAAGGACAGCGACTGAGTATGAGGCCCATAATACTTGACATTGGGGTGGTTTTGTGGTACGCTCACAACGCACCTTAACAAGGCTAATAATATAGCCTTGTGCAAGACAAAATCTGCCCGATTTTTCCCCTAGCAATCAGTGCTAGAAGTAAGAGTTGGAGGCAGATTTCCTTGTCATAAGGCAGTGGTATTTTGTGGTTGAATACGGCGTTACGCCCGGGAGGGCAGCCTGGGCGTAGTGTCGTT
>CAYHMS010000059.1:0-1693 GCA_964357805.1 uncultured Candidatus Saccharibacteria bacterium
CAGGGCAGGCAAAGTGGTACCGTCCGGAAGAGCTCTCGGCGATGATACTCGGCAAGCTCAAAGCAGATGCCGAAGCGAAACTTGGCGAGAAGATAACCGAGGCGGTCATCACCGTGCCCGCCTACTTCAATGACGACCAACGGAGCGCGACCAAAGCCGCGGGAGAAATCGCGGGCCTCACGGTCAAGCGCATCATCAACGAGCCGACGGCCGCCGCGCTCGCCTACGGATTCAATAAGAAGAAGGATGAGAAGATTGCGGTCTTTGACTTCGGTGGAGGCACCTTTGATATCTCCGTGCTCGAAGTGGGAGGCGATGTTATCGAGGTCAAGAGTACCGATGGCGATGCACACTTGGGCGGGAAGGACATAGACCAGAAGATTATCAACTGGCTCGCCGACGAATTTAAGAAAGAGAGCGGTATTGATGTGCGGAGCGACGCGCTCGCGCGCCAGCGCCTCGACGAGGCGGCCGAGAAGGCGAAGATTGAGCTCTCAAGCGCGATGGAAACAGAGATAAATATCCCGTTCCTTACCTCGGACGCCTCCGGTCCGCGCCACCTGCTTATCAAGATGACTCGCGCCAAACTCGAAGACCTCGCCGGAGAATTTATCCAACGCTCTATGGACATCACCAAGCGCGCGATGGAAGCATCGCCCTTCAAAATAGGCGACATCAACGAGGTTATTCTCGTCGGCGGCCAGACCCGCATGCCGAAGTTGCAGGCAGAAGTGGAAAAATTCTTCGCTAAGAAGCCGAACATGACGGTGAATCCGGACGAAGTCGTTGCCATCGGCGCGGCTATCCAGGCGGGCATCCTGCAGGGCGATGTGAAAGATATTCTCCTCGTGGACGTCATTCCGCTCTCGCTCGCGATAGAAACGATGGGCGGCGTCGCGACGAAGCTCGTGGAGAGGAACACCGCTATCCCCACTTCGCGCTCCCAAACATTTTCCACTGCGGCTGATAATCAAGCGTCGGTAGAAATTCACATCACGCAGGGCGAGCGCGCAATGAGCGCCGACAATAAGTCGCTCGGCAAATTTATGCTGGACGGCATCCCGCCCGCGCCGCGCGGCATGCCACAGGTGGAGGTAACGTTTGATATTGACGCATCGGGTATTCTCACGGTCAAAGCGAAAGAAAAGACGACTAATAAAGAGCAGTCAATTCGTATTGAGGGCTCTACCGGCCTCTCTAAGGATGACATCGCGAAGATGCAGGCAGACGCCGAGGCACACGCCGCAGACGACGAGAAGCGTAAGGAGCTCGTTGAGGCGCGCAATATTGCCGACCAAGCGGTGTATGCGGCTGAAAAAGCACTGAAAGAATTTGGGAGTAAGGTCGGAGGCGCAGCCGGAGATCCCGATGCAGGAGGGATAGTGAAGGAGGTGCAAGACAAGATTGACGCGCTCAAGACCGCGCGAGCGAGCGAAGACGCCGCGCTCATCAAGACTGCGACCGAAGCGCTCTCCGGTTCTCTCTTCAAGATCGGCGAGGCAATGGCGAAAGCAAGTGAGTCGCAAGCAGGAGCAGGAGGCAGTGGGCCGACCGGAGGCAGCGAAGGTCCTGACGGCCCCGCAGCGGAGCCGAAGGACGCCGAGTTTAAAGAGAAGTAGACAAAATCACATAATTTTGCTATAGCTTTCTTGTGTCTTAGACAAGGAGGTCATCGTGATTAAGTTCTTCAGCG
>CAYHMS010000060.1:0-1686 GCA_964357805.1 uncultured Candidatus Saccharibacteria bacterium
GTCGCCGCGATATCATCAAGAAATTGCTTCTTTGATTGCATCTTTCGGTCTTCAAAGGGGAGCTTCAGCGTATAGCCGGCCGCCCTCCCGCGACTGATAATGGAAATTTTGTGCACCGGGTCAGCGTTCGGCAGCACCGAGGAGACGAGTGCATGGCCGGCTTCGTGATAACTCGTGAGTTCTTTCTCCTTCTTCGTAAGCAGGTGACTCTTGCGTTCGGGTCCCAGCATCACTTTTTCTATGGAGCGAATCAAATCGTACTGCGTGACTTCGGTGCGGCTCTCGCGCGCCGCAAGGATGGCGCTCTCGTTCATAAGCGAGTAGAGCTCGGCGCCCGAGAAGCCCGGCGTGCGCTCGGCGATGACGGCGAGCATCACATCCGGCCCCAAGGGCTTCTTGCGTGCATGAATGTGTAAAATCTCTTCGCGGTCGCGGCGGTCGGGAAGGTCGATGGTCACGCGTCTATCAAAGCGCCCGGGGCGGAGCAGGGCGGGGTCGAGAACGTCAGGTCGATTAGTTGCCGCCATCACCACGACCTTCTCGGTCGGCTCGAAGCCATCCATCTCGACGAGTATCTGATTGAGCGTTTGTTCGCGTTCGTCGTTGCCGCCGCCCACACCCGCACCGCGCACGCGCCCGACTGCATCAATCTCGTCCACGAAGATAATCGCCGGCGCGGCCTTCTTCGCGAGCTGGAAGAGGTCGCGCACGCGGGAGGCGCCGACGCCGACAAACATCTCTACGAACTCACTTCCCGATATGGAGAAGAACGGCACGCCCGCTTCGCCGGCGACCGCGCGCGCGAGCAGCGTCTTGCCGGTTCCCGGCGCGCCCATCAGAATGATGCCTTTTGGAATTCGCGCGCCGATGTCCAGGAATTTTTTCGGGCTCTTGAGGAAGTCTACTATCTCAAGGAGTTCTTCTTTCGCCTCGCGCGCGCCCGCAACATCGGCAAAGGTAACGCGCTGTGAGGAATCGGCGGGGTCAATGACACGTGCCTTGGACTGACCGAAGGTAAACGCCTGCATACCCGCCCCTTTCACTTGTCTCGAGAGGAACCAGAAGAGGAACACTATGAAAAGAATCGGCAGAAGGACGGGCGCTAATGTCAGAAACCAGAACTGGAATCCCGATTGTCCTTGTATCGTAATCGAGACTTTGGCGAGCTCCTTCGGTGTGACACCATAGGTCGCGAGCGTCTCGGGGAGGCCGGCGGAGGGGTCCTTGCGCGAGGTCTTCACCGACGTATCGACGTAGGTGAGGTCAAGCGAGTCGCCGTTAACCGTTATTGTTTGTATCTTCCCTGCCGCGACATCGGCTGCGACGACCGAGAGCGGGATATCATTGCTTGGCTGAACGAATCCTGTGATAAGCGAGTACGCACTCATCAAGAGGAGGAATATAAGAATGGTGGTGACGAGATTGCCGAAGAACGATGGACCGCCAAGACCCATCTGCCACCAATGACGCCCCTTTGATGGCGCCGCATTCTTCTTGTTTTTCGGCTTTTTGGGAGATGCAATTGCCATAAAAGCACTATACTTGTTTTTTGTGGAGGTGTCGAGAGTCGAACTCGAGTCCGAATCCGTCTATGAAAGAGAATCTACGACGCATAGTCAGCGTTATCTTTAAGGCAGGATGCGAGGAACGCAGACGAAACCATTCCTGCCCGATCCCTTATTTAGA
>CAYHMS010000061.1:0-1662 GCA_964357805.1 uncultured Candidatus Saccharibacteria bacterium
GGTCAAGATTTTTTTCCTGCAGTTGTTCCCACACCCGCTTCATCATATATTCGTACCCCTTCCCGGGTGTTGCTTCCACCGTAATGCTCGGCATCGCGGCCTCACCCGCGGCCGCTGCGGCCGCGGGAACCTCCGGCTCGGATGTCGGTGTGACCTCTGGAGCTAGTGCGGCGGCCGCTGGTGCTTCTGGTTTGACAGCAACAGTTGGTACAGAATTAATTCCCATCATGCCACCAAGCAATTCAAGCAGACGCCCGCCTCCAACTGCTTCAAATCCTTCTTTAAGCGCGTACCCAGGAAGACCTGTGAACACAGCAACGGCTGCGGCTGCGGAAATGGAGTTTTTAAGATAAGACTCGATCCACTCTCGTTGATTTCCGCTTTTCTTTTCTCTTTTTGCAATTATTTTTTCTCCAATTCCTTCTGCGGTAACGTACATGGCAAGCGCATTAAGTGAACGCTGACCAATCATTGCTGAACTCGCAATGAGTGTCACCAATGTACTTGCGCCACCAGTGAGAACTGTAGTGCCGATTAGTGCTGCAGAAATACCCATTTTATATTTGAGCGGAAGCTTGCGATACCATTCGCCAGCTTTTAATAGGTTCTCGCCAGTAGCTTTGCCAAATGCCTTCGCTTTTTCGCCAAGCTCCCCATTCCTACCAGCGAGATATTCTCTGAAATCGGCTTCTTTCTTTTTTTCTCTACCACTCACCATCTCTCTAATCTTTTCTCCGATTTCTGCAGATCTTAAATCAAGAAAATCTCTTGATGCATTAAAGGTTTCTGATACCTTATCTTTTCCTGCTTCATACACCTTTGTGACTAAATCACTTATCTGTTTTTTCCATCCCGCTCGTGTATCTTCATTACCTTCCCCATTCACTTCTTCTGCACGGTCTGGATCAAACTCTTTCGGCACTGTATTTCCTATTTCTGATTCTGGCTCCGTTTCTGATTCCGCTTGTGAACCTCGTTTGCGCCGACGCATTCCTTGCGGCAAGGGTTCCAAGAGGGCGTCATCTGAGGGGGCAGTCGAAGTTCTATTTTCAAATTTTCTGGCTGCATCCTCTATTTCCTCTCCTATCTTTGCGACCTTTTCAAGTACGCCAGGTGCTACTGCGGCCTTTCGTGCTTTTCGTCGCTCTCTTCTCTTTTCTTTTTCCGCTTCATCGGCACGTCTCTTGGCTAGGAGAATTAGATAATCTTTTGCCTTCTCTTCAGGAAGCTTCGCATACAATCCTCGCTCTTCTTCATCTAATTGCTCGACTTTGAGAGGAGCTACTTCTGATTTGCCCATTTCAGCCGCTGGTGTCGCTGGTGCTTGTTCAGCCGCAATTCTTGCTTCGACTTTTTCTTCGATTTCTTGCTGTACTTCTGCTTCAATCTTTTTTGCTTCCGAAGGAATCTCGAGTGGCGGTTCGGCAGGGACAGGGGGTTGGAAAACAGATGATTCGATCCCTGCTGTTCCTCCAACATCCCTCTTGCTCTCTCGCGCTTCCCTCCTATTGTCTCGTTTACGCTTAACCCCATTTTTTGCGGAGTCGAGCTGTTCTTCAGGATCAATGGGTCCTTTCTTTTTCCCGGGCGGAAAATCGATTCCTCGTGCCATACGTTTTACTGCGAGAGGTAGCGCTCGCGAATCATATTCTCTACGGTAGC
>CAYHMS010000062.1:0-1554 GCA_964357805.1 uncultured Candidatus Saccharibacteria bacterium
TATGCCGTTGACGTAGGTAATGACGGGCGAATTGTCATCCACCGTCACTCCCGGTTCAATAAACTCGCCGCCTATCGAGAGATGCAGAGGGTTATCGCCAAGCAGAGTAATCACGGGCGGAATTGTGTCGGGGCCGCTCGGTCCGTCACTCGCTCCGCTCGCGACCTCGGGACTACTCGTTGCGAGTTGTCCCTCGGTCTGGACGAGGAAGTAGTCGAAGGAAGTGTCTGTGGTCGGCGCTTGTTCGAGCACAACTTTGAAGGAGCCGTTCTGCTTGTCGCTCACATACCACGCGCCGGTGGCGGAGGCGGTGAACGTAACAAAGACCTTGGACGACGGCTTCACGTAGGCATTCTCCACTTGTGCAACGGTATTCCCTGCAAGAATGGTAACGGTGCCCGCAGAACTCTGGCCTGCGGAGTTCGTCGCAGCGACGAACTGGTCGGCGATGAGCGTACCGAACTGGGCGAAGCCACGCTGGATAAATACACCAAAATCTTGAAGGGCAGAGGCCAGAATGTCGGAAGACAGACTGACCGGAGAACCGGAGGCGGAGGAGATTGCGCCGCTCTCAAGCGCGGTTATACGCGCTTCAAGCGAGGCGAGGTGCACCTCTTGGGCACCGAGCCGCACGGCAAGCGCGCTCGTCGTACTCGCGAGCGCGCTGATGCCCGAGAGGTTGTAGGTGGCGAGCTTGTAGAGGTCCACGCTTCCCGCCGCGGTCAGAACCGCGGCGGGTATCTCCGCGGTGGTGGTCGCAGTATCAAAAACGAACGGCGACACCGGCGCATTCGCCGTTTCAAAGGCAACCGCAGATACGCTCCCCGACACCGTGAAGTTCGCCTGCATCACCGTATCCACTGCCTGCTGTACCATCTGCTGTGTCTTGTCCTCTATCTTCATATTCGCGATGCGCTCCACCACCAACGACTCAACCTCCGCCACCGCGAGGGACTTGTTGCGACGAGAAATCAATACCTTAATCTTCCCTGTACCGACAGAGAGCGGCTCAAGGGCTATGCCCACCGTGGAGTCGCCGCTATCGGCGCGCATCGCTACCCCGGGCGTGCTGGATGCCGAGGTGAGCGAGTCGCCGACGACAATCGGACCGTTCTCGGCCGAGGCGTAGGCCTCAACCTGGCCGAGCATACCGATGACGGCGTAGTGGGAGGGGTCGGCGGCGGCGGCCTTGGTGGCGTTGCCGATGACGGACGGCTTGGTGGAGACGATGCCCATCACGTTGTTGTCGGCGCCGCGCTCGCACCGCTTCACCGCGTTGTTTTCCAAAATATCAACGCAGACGACCTCGCCCGATTTCAAGCCGACGCTCTTCGTATAGAAGTACTCGGCGTAGTCGGCGGCAGGCGAGGTGTACGCGCCGTCGCCCGTCGTGTTGCCGTATGAATCAACTTTGAAGACCAGACCGGAAGTTGTTGACGAAGATATGGCGAAAATATCGTACAAACCGGCGGCAGTATTCACTACCGATAATCTCGCATACGGACTCGTCGTCCCGATGCCGACGTTGCCGCTACCTAATACGGTAAGTACCGG
>CAYHMS010000063.1:0-1510 GCA_964357805.1 uncultured Candidatus Saccharibacteria bacterium
GCGAAGCCGCGCTTAAATGCCTTGAACTCTCTCCCTCCGACTGCCGCGCCAAGGCCGAACAGTATTCTTGGGAGCACTCCGCCGACGCATTCATCAAAAATCTTTTCTTCATTCATTAAAAACAAACAGCCCGCCGCTTGCGCGACGGGCTGGAAAATGGAGCGAAGAAACTTCGGTGGCATTATCGGTCCTGGAACACCCACGCGAAGGTGAGCACCACAGAGGCCAGAATTGATCCGGTCGCGGCGACCGTGAGCCCTGCTTGCATACCGCCCGCATACCAGGCAAGTACGGCAAGTAGCGCCCAAACTCCCGCCGACATATAGGGAAGATTTGGATCCGACAACAAGGCCGGACACCAATCCCAATGTCCGAGCAAGTTCGCCATGCCCAGGAAGACATGGGTGCCTGCCGCGACGTGTACTCCGAGCAAGATACTCACGACTATTGTCGCCTCCGAGCTGACATCCGTATTGAAGTAGAAGTGCCCGATTACCGCGATGTACGCCGCCATGTAAACGGAATGCACTGCGATTGCAACGGACCACTTCAAATCCACGGAGCCGAGCGGGTCGGGGCGGGTCGAATTATTGAGCAGGATTTGATTCCCGACCGCCATGGCGATACCTATCGCTATCGGCAGCCAATCGCGGCTCAAGTCCCACTTGCCGGAGTACAGAAGCATGTAGCACAGCAGATAGGGAAGCAAGAACATGTCGCTCCACATCCCGCCGTGCGTCAGGAAGTTGATGCCGGGCCTTCCGTACTGGGCCATCATCTGGCTCGGCAGGAAGATATTGCTGTGCCAGGAGTCAATGGCTTCGATCACCACTGCCGACTGACTGGCAAAGAAAAACAGGATAATGCCGAGACCGATTTCCATCGGACCCTCCTTCTGTGGTTGGGCCGCAAACGCGGCAGTTAACGATCAAAATACCTAACTTTAGGATAGCATAAAGGTTATAAAAAGTCAAGTGCAACGAGAGTTTGACAAATGGTCTGTATTCTGGTATATGTGAGGACTGTGCTCTTTGATGTTTGAAGGGTTTTTTCTGGAGGAAGTGATGAAACGAAAGTTTTCGTGGACAGTCTTCTGGCTCGCTATGACGGCGATGTTCTTGTGCGGCCTATTCGTCCTTGGACTCATGGTTATCGCGAAGGCGTATTCCATGATTCCAGGGTCTCCTTGGCCTGGAGCTGCTTTTCTCCCGTTTATTGCCCTCGCATACGGGGCAGTGGAGGCGTTTGACGCAACACGGTACGGTCTCGGCGAGGATGATTGCCGAAATGAAGAGCTGCAGTTGAGGATCGACAGGGGATACCTATTCCTGCTATGGGGCAACCCGCTCGGATGGCTGTTCTTACTGGCCATCTGGCTGCTCAAGAAATCACCATCGGTTTGCTTCTTCACAGGAATCATCGCAATGATGCTGCCTGAAAAGGACTAGTCGCCGCCGAGAGAAAACGCCAACGCTTTCTCTCGGCGGTTTCTCTTTTTATTTACTCACGG
>CAYHMS010000064.1:0-1473 GCA_964357805.1 uncultured Candidatus Saccharibacteria bacterium
CCCCAGATTTGACATTACATTGCATTGCAGTAAGGTTGCGGCAGAACGGGACTGTTCCCGAGAGGAGAAGTACACATGAAGCACCAAATCGTAGCGTACGGGCCGTGCGGCCTGGTGGAGAAAGCAGGAAAGATGTTTCAGCCGGCCGATGGGGGCGGTGTCAACTTTACCGGTATATGTCCGGGCGGGGTGTGTCTCGCACTCCCGAAGGACGAGATCTGTTTCGGCATGTACCGGCTCAAACTGCGGTCCACTTCGGCGGTACAGGACCTCCAGGTATGCGGATACGGCTCAAGGTCGTTCATGCCCGAATTGCTCTTGTTCAAGGAGGGGAAGGGTTCGTTGACCATCGCCGGCAAGAAGATGACGCACTATTTGGCGCGCAACAAACTCCGTTTGGAGCAATACGAGCTCGAGGTGGAATTTATTCCGTCCTCGTGATTCAGATCAATCGCCCGACAGAGCCCCCGGCTCCCGTCGGGCGTCTCTGTTTTCAATATCAATTTTCACCCACCACCCCAGGCAGAGGATTTGACTTGAATGGGACACGGGCATAGAGTTCGTGCGGATAGGTAGGCCAATCATTGTTGAGGAGGGTTCCATGTTCAGATTCAATTACAGAAGGTCCTGGACCCTTTATTCGGTAGAAGAGCTTCCGGGAGGGACGCTGGAGATACACACTTTTACCCGAGGGTCTTTCACCCTCCCGAAGAGTTCAGTCCAGACGACTACGACCAAGCACCTGAGCAAGTCGAGTTTGCGCGTGGTCGACTTCGGCGATATGAAGGGAAGCCAGCAGCCCACCAAGGCCATCATCGCAGCCGGGGCGGAGTATCGCCTTCCGAAGTTCTGATAGCCGTTCGCAGAAGCCCCTCTTCTGCGAACGGCTTCTGTTTTTACATTTGACTCCATCACTTGAAGAATCATCGATTTGGGCGTACGCTCCTCATTAGACGCATCACCAATCACACAACCAATTAGTGAGGGTTCGAATGGAAACTAATCAAAGCTTGGAACGGAGAACCATAACGAGAATGCGGTTTCTGGAAGATGTAGTCGATTTTGGTATCTCGATTACCAAGGAGTACGGAAGATTATTGCAGCATACGAACGGTTCTTTCGTCGCCCGTACGATTCGTGAACTTCATAATTTCGGGGGCTTTTCGTTTTATGTCGATATAGGTATGGGAAACAATACTCTCATTGTCTGGTATCATCCGGGTCAGCTGTGGGAGAAGAGGTTTATTCCCGCGCTGTGCATCACATGGCAAACCGATGTTGAAAAGTGTATCGAGCACTTGTTCGACCCCAGTTTCCAATGGCAGTGGCAGGCTAGAAAAGTCCGTCAGCGGCGGAAAAGTATTGGAGATCGGATTGATCAAGCGATTGCCGCTACCGAAAAGGAAAATGTTCTTCCCAGTAGGAAAAAGCCGCGGAGGAAGCCCGTCGAGATAAAAATACGGGTCCATCATA
>CAYHMS010000065.1:0-1464 GCA_964357805.1 uncultured Candidatus Saccharibacteria bacterium
GACCAAACACGACCTTATATTTCTTCGCCGTTTCATCGTCGAGATCCGTGCCGCGCACGAGCAAGGGCCGCGGATACTCCTCGTCCGTAATCGCGAGATACATGAAAGACTTATTGTCTTTCTGCAACACGTTGTACTTGGGCCAGTAATGCTTGATCAGGTTCGCTTCAAGGATGAGCGCTTCAAGTGCGGTCGGCTTCTCGATGTAATCGATTTCGACGACCTGCTTCGTCATTTCGGGAATATGCGGACCATGCGGCCTGTCGAAATGCTGTTTTACGCGCCGCTTAAGAGATGCCGCCTTCCCGACATAAATCACGTTCCCGTTCTTATCCTTCATCAAATACACCCCCGGCACATCCGGAAGCTCTTTGTTTTTGATTTTGATGGAGGGAGGGATCATGGGGAGGGCTACTCGCACCACCTCTTTGTCTCCTCCTCCGGGAGGAGGAGATGTTCGCGGATTCGCTTGAGAGCCGTATCGAGCCTATCGAATATCTCATCGTTCGTAAAACGAAGCACTCTTAGTCCAAGTCGCTCGATCAATTCTTGTCTGTGCGCATTATATACCTTTGCCTGCGCTGTCTCGTGAACGGAACCGTCAATTTCTAATACCAGCTTAACCGAAGAACAATAAAAATCCACCACAAATGACCCAATACTCGTCTGCCGACGAAATTTGTAACCCAACGCAGATCCTTTCAGATGCATCCAAAGCAAGACTTCAGCGTGAGTCATATTGTTTCGAAGCTCTTTCCTGCGCAACTTCATGATTTTATTGTTGAAAAGTTTTTGCATATTCCGCGGGCTCGCACCCTCCCTAACCCTCCCTCCGAGAGGGAGGGAATATGAAAATCCCCTCCTCCCGGAGGAGGGGTGGCCGCAGCAGCGGCCGGGGTGGTGCGCGCCCCCTCTCCACCACGTTCCCTATTTCGAAAAGCTTGTCAATGCTCCGTTCTTCTTTCCCTCTTCTCTAAATGCCGGTTTCAACAAATACGCGATGACCGGAATCCATATCCATGCCCAAGAAACCCAAACCCACCAAAACGGAACTTTAGGTAAATAAACCCATTCAACAAAAGGCAGTAAGTAGACAAGTGGAGTCAAAATCGCCGCTCGCACAGCAAAGACAAAATAATGATAAAACGATTCACTCAACGAATAATACTGGAGTTGAATTGGCTCAGTCGCTATCGCAGGACCTTTACCGTACTCAATCGCGGCCCATTCAACCGGAAGAACTACGGACAGTATTACCGAAACGAAAATCATCAGCCCAAGCCAAATCAGGGCTCCATAAGCGAGCCTCGCGACGAGCAGAGTCAGTTTGTCCGACATATCCTTATCCTACCTTTTCTTCAACACCCCCTTCAAATACTGCCCCGTAAAACTCTTCGGATGTTTGGCAACGTCTTCCGGCGTGCCTTGCGCCACAATCTTACCACCCTTGTCTCCCCCTTCCGG
>CAYHMS010000066.1:0-1445 GCA_964357805.1 uncultured Candidatus Saccharibacteria bacterium
CGCCCACAACGAAAACCGTTGGAGGGCGGTTTTCTTTTATTCAAAATCCGCTACTGCGCAGATTGGGAAAGTCGCGCGACGACAAGGTCGTGCGGAAGACCGGCGAGGAACCATCCAGCCTTAGGTCCGGATTCGCGATTGAGGAAGATGCGGTAGATCGCCTGAAAAAGTTCTTTCGGCTGTATAGGGATCTCTGTCTTGAGCTCATGCAAGCGCAAATGAAGCTCTTCGCCCGTACGAACGCCTCCTTGAAGAAATGCGGCGAGTGCAGCGAGTGCTTTCTTTTGTGTATCCGAAAGCTCGACGCTCGGCATTTCTTTCTGTAATTCATATTTAAATTCTGCCGGCGCATAGGTCGAGAGCCAGAACTTCGCATACTGCGCGCGTTCGGAGAGCGCGAGCTCTTCATCTTCAGAGAGTGCGCTTCCTTTTGTGCGTGCAGCTTCGTCGTTAAGCGAGAGATGCGCCATCTGCACGATGAATGCGACCTCGCGAAAACGCATAGTCCAGGGAGCGGTAAGCGCTGCCCGTTCGGAAGGAAGCTCGCAAAGCGCGAAGAGGCGCGAATAGTCGTCAGCCTTCCCTTCCCGCACACCAAGCGCGAGCTCGTCATAGCTATCGTACAGGCGCGGCACCGACTCGCCCGCAGGATCAATATCGATCTGCTCGCGGATGTCTTTCCCGATAAGCGCAAGACGAAAGACCTGGGGCGGAAAGAGATCGCACATGTCTTTCGCACTGCTTCCGCGACCTTTCGAGGAGGACATCTTCTTTCCGCCGACCAGAAAGAATTCGTAGGGAATATCAAACGGCGGCTCCTGACCGAACAGCTCGCGACAGATATGATTTGCAACGTCGCGCGAACCGCCTTTGGTCGAATGATCTTTGCCGCCGCCTTCGATGTCGACACCCTGCGCGACCCACTTCGCCGCCCAATCGACTTTCCAAAAAAGCTTCGCCGCGCCTTTCCACGGAGCGACGCGGCCCGTATGCCCGCAGCATTTCGCTTCGTCCGGATTCTTGTCGCACGCATAGCCGACGGTCTCGCCATCGTAGTCGTATGCGCGTGTCGTCATTATTTTTCCGCAAGCTTCGCACACGACCGAGATCGGCAGCCACGATTCGTCTTTCACGGACCCGGAAACCTCTTTCAAGATGCGCCGCACGTCGCTCGCGCGCTCAAGCGCGATCTTAATATACGGATCCATCTTCCCTGATTGGTACAGTTCGGTCGCGCGATAGTACTTCGGCGTAAAGCCCGCTTTCTTGTGTACGCCGACAAACTCATCACCAAAATACTCCGCGTAATTCTTAAAACCCGGCTCCGGACTCGGGACCGTATACAACGGCTTCCCGAGATGCTCTCTGAACTTTTCCGCATCGAGGTAGCCCGGGATTGAATCGAAGGGGTCGAAATCATTCAGCTCGAAGCGGAATTCATTTGC
>CAYHMS010000067.1:0-1399 GCA_964357805.1 uncultured Candidatus Saccharibacteria bacterium
TCAGAGTTTCGCCTATCAGTACACCGCTGATTTTGAGTGCTCCAATTGCCAGAGTGTTAATGCCGATAACTTCTCCAGACTGATTTACTAAAGGACCACCGCTGTTGCCGGGGAGTATCTGCGCGGATATTTCGAGGTATATTGTACCGTCTATCTTTTGTCGACGTGACAGGGTGCCGTCCTTAAAGGCAACATCGCCCTCAATTCCTAACGGATACCCAAACGTAAAGACAGGATCTCCTTGTTCAACCGAATCAGAATCGCCAAGAAATGCAGCCGACAGATTTGTCGCGCTAATCTTTAACAAAGCTAGGTCAATATTTTCGTCACGACCAACGACAGTACCGCTAAACGATCCACCGTTAGCTAGTTTAACTGTCGCAGAATTTACGCCCGAGACAACGTGTGCGTTTGTGAGTATGTAGCCATCCGCGCCGACTACCACTCCACTGCCTGAGCCAATTGTGGTTTCTATATATACGACTGATGGCTTTACACGGGCAATAATCTCTTTGTTCTTGAGAACTTTACCCGCTTCCAAAAGTTGCGCCTTATTCTCACTGACAAGGTTTTTATATTGTTGCGGGTTCTCCGCTTTTAAAGTGCTAACTGGAGGATTTACAGGGGCCGTTTTTGCGGCCGACTGTTGCTTCTCTAACAGAGCAACCTGTTTCTTAATGTCTGCCAATTCGTCCGAGACACTTTTTGAATCAGAATCAGCAGCCGTGGCTTCAGACTTTTTATCAACAACATTTTGAATCTCATTTAAACCCCTCTGCAATTTACTTTCATAAGCAACGAGATTCTCTCTAAAAACAGGCTGTTCCTCTGACGGTAGACTTTCATATAACGAAAACATCGTTCCCCAATGTTCTTTGTACCTATTTTCAAAAGATACTAGCAAGCCAACCTTTTTTGAGTCATCCGTAATATTGTCAAATGCTTCAAACGATCGGGAAATATCTTTTGTAAATTCGTTCCCAGCTTTTAATGCCGCTTTTTGATTATCTGTAGATGCCTTAATTTCTGCAATTCGCTCGTCCGCGAATAATATGCTTTTCTTTGCTTTCTCGTATGGATCTCGGGTGAAAAATAGGCTGATTTTTTCACCGAGTAAATCAAAAGAATAGAAAATGCTGTCGGGCTTTATTCCTGCCGTTGTTTCAGCGGAAGCAAGAGAAGGCACTATAAAAAATAGTGCAAGAAGTAAAATGAGTGGTTTCATTCCCATGCCCATATAATAAGGATAATTGCACAAATCCTCATTTTTGGGAAGTTCATTCTCACCTCGTACTTTAGGTGAATAACTCAATGCGTTGAGTTAATGGCCAAAAATCGCCCTTCGCCCTGCCGCCATTCCTTATTCAAAAAATCCTCCCCCGCCAAAAAAGAAAGTATG
>CAYHMS010000068.1:0-1377 GCA_964357805.1 uncultured Candidatus Saccharibacteria bacterium
CCCGTGCACTGCGAAGCCCGCAGAGGGCGAAGTAGTGCCGATGCCGACGTTGCCGTCGTTGCTGACAAGGAAGGCGGTGTTGTGCGCGACGATGCCGTTGCCGATGAAGTTGTGCGTGCCTTCCACCTCTATATCCCAGACCTGTTCGGCGGGGAGGCGGTTGACCGCTACCACGCGCTCGTAGACCGGCTTGCCGTTCGCGCCCTTCGTCGCAATCATTTGCCCTTCGCGGATATCCACAACCTTCTTCCATGAGCCGCCCTTGACGAATGAATGTTCGCGGTTATCCACAGGAATGCTTGACAGCCCGAGCAGGTCGGCTATACTAGCTGTACCTTTCTTCAAGACCCGCCCGCGAGGCGGGTTTTGCGTTACAGCGTCGCCAAGCAAGAGGCCCGGCACAAATTTATTCAGCAAGCCGAGTGTGACAAATTTATCGGCGGCAAGCAGCAACTCGCCTGATAAGTATTTGCGGTCGGAAACAACGGTTACTTTCTTTCCAAGCTCGCGCAAACGCCTCGCCAACGGCACAAAATCCCCGTCTCCAGAAAAGAGTATGAAGTGTTGATGCGTTTCCGCGAGCCGGAGAGCATCGGTTGTAATTTCCACATCGAAGTTCGCTTTTGGCTGGAGCAGTTGTATTCCTATCCTGTCGAGCCGTTCCGCTTCATGCATAAGATTCTCACGAAGACTAGCGGGAAGCGCTTCAATCCAACGACGATTGAAAGGCTTTTCGAGCAAACTGATAAAACTGATATTGAAGTACTGAACAGATTTCGACACAACAACGTATCCGAACGAAGCGATTTTTGCGAAGAAACTCGTCTGTTTTTCGTTCCGCTCATCGGTGCCATAATAAAAACGAGTTGTCGAAACGCCAGCGTTGTGTAACGCGCTGTGGAGAACTTTCAAATCAATACTTCGATACCCGCGATCGCGATATCCGGCTTTTATGTTTGCAAAGTCAATAAAGGCGGCTATGAGGTCGGGGTTTTTCGTTTTTTCAATCCCTTTCGGCGCGACGAGGTAGGGATGATTGCCGGTCGTCCTGATTTTCTTGCCGGTCGCGGTCACGAGCTCGAAAATGTCCTTGGTGCCCATAGGCATCAGCTGTTTGACGCGCGAGACAACGAATGTTCCTGACTTCTGGTCAAGCGTGAGAATTTCGTCGCCTGCCTTAATCTCGTCAATACGGACATCCTCAAAGTATTCTTCTTCTGTCCCGTCCGCACGGCGGCGGCTCCGCCGCCGCCGCAGTTTCGTGTCCCCCGTTACGCATTGAGTGGACGAACCGACGACGAAGGCGGGGCCGGCGATGCCATTGGGGTTCACGCTCAACAATCCCCACGGACTCGTCGTCCCGATGCCGACGTTGCC
>CAYHMS010000069.1:0-1335 GCA_964357805.1 uncultured Candidatus Saccharibacteria bacterium
GCCAAGGCATCCACCGTGCACTCTTATGTCTCTCGTACGGAGACCTACATAGCACATTTACTATTCACACTTTTTTACTTTTGCTCGCCCTTCATAGCCCGCTTCAAAAGCGGGCGACGTAGGGCATATTCGTATGTCAAAGATTCCCGTGTCCCCTCAAAAACGAAACCGTCCCGCCAACGGCGGGACGGTTTGCGTTACAAACGCAATGGCCTCAACGGCCTATCCCTAGTTGGTTAGTTTGTAGGTTTTTGTTGTTTGTAGACACGTACAAAGGAGTATAGGGCAGTGCCGTTTTGATGTCAACAAGCTGTACGAGTGGTGGTTATTTCTTATAAGGAGTTTTATACCAATCTGGGTTTACAAGAATCATGTGGAGGGCTTCGTCAGTGAGTTTTTTCAACATCTTCAAGTCTTCTTCTATACTAGCGTGGCCAATGTAAGTACCGTCTTTCCTAGCCGCAATAAGATTCGCTAAGCTTTTCGACCTCGATTCAATTGTAACAAGATTGTCATCAATTGCTTGAGTTTCTTTATTCTCTATATTCCCCGATTGGGGTGCTTCTGGTGAGGCCATATTTAAAAAGTAATTATCTAATACCTCGATTCTACCCCCCCTGTAGTTACATAAGTGCCCATCCTGCATAGCCACAACTACATAGGACAGTCCTATGTATGAAAGCCAAACGGGTCAGATGGCAGGAAATGAGCTGTTTACTTCTCACCCATCCACTGCGAACGAGAAATACCCGCTTGGCGAAGCAGGCGTACGAGCAGGTCTTGGCTAATCTCTTTTTCGTGAGGATTTGGAACAGTGAGCGTTATTGAGCCCTTCAACATGTAGGGATGCTTGCCTTCTTGATAGGGACCGACGAAACCAAGTTTTCTCAAGCGAACGATAAAAACTCGCAGGGAGACGGGACCGAGTTTAGGCATATGCCCTTTGTCTTTGTGTCTTCAGTTTTGTAGGCACCTTGAAATGAGGAACAGTGAGACGATTGCGCAAGCGGAAAATAAGCCAGCCCTCCAGTGCGGAAAGAAGATTGGTCCGGCACTCTTCAAGCGTTTTCCCTGTTGCCCACACCCCGCGAAGCGGCTTAATTTCTGCATAAAACTTTTTACCGCCGTCTATCATTTCATACGACGCTTGAGAGAGAAATGTATCTATAAAATTCTGAATCATAGTCGCATTATAGCACAAAACCACCCGGCGGAGCCGGGAAGTTTTTGCGAGAAAAACTGATTAGTTCTTCATCTCCGACTGGAGACGGTCCAGATACCGAGCCGCTGAGGCCTGACCGCCGAGCCCGAAAGCGAGACCGACTGCAAGCGACA
>CAYHMS010000070.1:0-1244 GCA_964357805.1 uncultured Candidatus Saccharibacteria bacterium
CTGTCCCCGTGCATCCTGTCGTTGCTGGAGGCGTCGCACCACCACAAGGAACGCACGAACCGCCAAGATAGGCGTAGCCGTTTGAACAAGCGTTCGCCACACAACTGCTCCCGTTCCACGAAGAACCGACGGCGCAGTCGGTGATGGTGAGAATTGAAGAATCAGTTACTCCTGTAGAGAGATCCCTGCACGTGAATGAATATGAACCGGGAGATGCCGTGACTTTTGGAAATGAAATGGAACCGGTGGCACCAGAGTGAATGCCGGAGTTTGTTACTTGCCAAGCCGTAAATACGCCATCAGTAAGATTTGGATAATTTGTTGTTCCCGTACAACTGGTAACTCCTCCAGCTAACTGCCAATGAAGTGTCGCTGAACTGCCGCGGACGACTGAAACACCAGCACTTGCTGAAACGGAGTGAGAAAAAAGGAATGCAACAACGAACAGCGCCATTATGGTGTAAAAAGGGTGAGACATTTTCATAGTTATGAGTATATACCACTCAAAAAAAAGAAGGCCCATCTCCAGCTCTCGCTGTTGATAAGCCTTTCATATAGTCTCTATAGGCATTGATTTCAGTTGGTATATGAGCCCAACCAACGAATCGTCTCATTGACTTCGAACGTCGTCCCCGGCGTCACAACCGTTACTGCCCCCGTATTGTCTTGGAAATTAAGCACCCAAGTAACGGTGTTGGTGGTAAAGTGCCAGCCGTCCGCCACTCTTGCTTTGGCGCTCCAAGTTGGGAAAGAAGCATCGTAACGCTGAACATCATGCCAGACGGTGCCGGTCGGCTGATCCGCGAACCTGCACCACCCACAGACACCGGCGCCGAGTGGAGTCGTGTCCCAAGTCAGAATGATATCGTCATACTCGTACAGTTCGTCCCTTGTGGGGTCGATGTAGAGCAGATGACGCATAAGGCTCATAGCATCCTGACAATTCACTAGGATACGGCCATCAACAAGAGGTCTTTCCGCTATCCAGCAGTTGGCGAGCGGGTAGAAACCGGCTGTGTATTGCGTCTTGTTGGCCAGCTTCATCACGCCAGTCCTCGTCACTGCATAGGGATATGCCCCCGTCCAAAGCGCGTACACCTTGTCGGTGTAGTGCAACACCGTCGGCACGGGAGCCGGCGGTTCCGGCACCGTATAAATCAGTGCCAAATGTCCGGGGACGGTCAGCGCCTCTTCTTCAGTCGCGCCGTAGGCGACATATATCTTCAGCCCGACGAGGGCCGAAA
>CAYHMS010000071.1:0-1214 GCA_964357805.1 uncultured Candidatus Saccharibacteria bacterium
TGAGCGCGTGATGCGACCGGCGGTTATTGGTGTGACCTCTCGTATGGCGCATGCGGATTGACATAGTGGCTACCTTATCACGAGGCGTAATAAAAATCAAAAAGCGCCATCCTCCGGCTGGCGCTATTCTAGTTGTGAAAACTCAAAAAGAGGACGATGTTCGGTGATTTTGAACGCGCGTGCGTTTCGGTTTTCCTTGCGTGTGATAAGGGGGTGGCTTCGTTCCGTCACAGCACTTCGCCTGCGTCACCGTTATCGGCATAGGGACCTTGCCAACACGAGAACAACACATTTGTCCATTTTCCGCCTTCCCCGCACACCCAGCACAAGGTGCGCATTTCTCAAAACCGGTACCTACAAGGGCATTGAGATGCTTCTCAATGGCCCAATCTGGTTTCCTACCTTTCCCTTTCTTTTTCATCCCTTCCTCTCCAAAGATCATTGTGCCCTCTGCCCCCTCGGCTGGACACAAGTTGATATTGTAGCCCTATTTACCTGCAAAATCAAGATGGATGAAGGAGCGACGGTGGATAACGCAAAAACCGTATTTTTTGAGTTTTCTATAGTGAAGTGTGGTGCCGTATCCCTTGTGAATTTCAAAACCATAATTAGGAAATTTTTTGGCTAGCCGTTTCATTTTGCGGTCCCGTAAAACCTTGGCCACAATGGAAGCCGCGGCGATGATAGGGACGTTGTCATCGCCGCGGATAATTGTTTTTTGGTTTATGTATTTCCTGGGCGCGTAGAGCGTCCCGTCGAGAAAAATCTCGCTTTTTTCTGGCCTCACAACAATTTTCTTCATAGCCCGCGCCAAAGCTCTCTTCGTCGCGCCGACTATGCCATATCTGTCTATCGTTCCGGCACCGGAAAACGTTGCCGCGTAATCAAGCACTCCCTCTTTTTTTAATCTTTTAAATTTTGTAAACCATTCTTCCCTTTGTTTTTCGGAGAATTTTTTAGAATCTCGTATTCCTTTAAATAACTGTTTCGTTTTTCGTATGTCATATTTTGTGCTTACAACAGCCACCGCAATCGGCCCCGCCAAAGGGCCTCGCCCCGCCTCATCCACTCCGAGCATAAATCGCATACAGAAAGTATACTAGAGAGCATGGCAAGTCGTTTCATCCATCTACACACCCATTCGCACTACAGTTTCTTGCAGGCGCTGCCGAAGGTGGACGAGCTGGTGGAAAAGGCGAAAAAGGAAGGTATGA
>CAYHMS010000072.1:0-1210 GCA_964357805.1 uncultured Candidatus Saccharibacteria bacterium
AAACGATTACAAGGTGATTCAGTGCTTCTTTTGATGGTGTTGTCATAGTTATTTAGTTAAGGTTTGTTTTATAAGAGCCAGCCCTTCCTCGACCTTTCTCACTCCCTCCTCGACCAATGAAGGGCTTGATGTCGTCTGATGATCGGCAAGGGCGACTAGTTCATCGAGTATCTTTTTGTTGCTTGCCGGACAGTTTGGCTTCTTTGAGAAGACCTCAAAGTGGCCAACTACGTGATCACGGTCAATCGGAATTTGCCATCGCTGGCAAATCTCTCGGATCAAGGTCGCACTCGATTGCTTCATTGCGTCAGTCCAGACGTCGTTTGGCTTTCCCTCGTGTTCGATGCCTACCGTGTACAGGTTTGGATTGACGTTCGGCTTTATGAGCTTCCAGAGTGGTGCATCGACACGACCGGCGTGCCAGGCGGCATCGTTTTCTTGCACGTACTGGTGGACTTCACCAGTCTTTCCGATGCCGTAGTGTGCGCTTACTTGCGAAGACGGGTTTGCGAACCATGCGTCGGTGCCGATCAGCGTGCCATCCATAATGTGAATGACAACGCCCTCCGGCCTGTAACCTTTGCGACCACTCCAGAAGTTTGGTGACTTTTTTTGAATGATGTTCATATCGTTATTTATTAATGGTTAGTAGTAAGTTGATGATCGCTGTAATGAGCCCACCGATCGATGCCGTGGCAATAATCCAAAAGAAACGTTTGAGCCAATCAACGTCAGTTCCGACCCTAGTCATGTCGGTCTGCAGGTGTACGAGATGATTGTCTTTGATTTCATTCACTGCCTTTTCTACACGGTCGAGACGCTCATCCTGTATTTTGTTTTGGTACTTTGTTCTTTCCATGTGATTATTTCGGTACGTATACCGAGTCGAATCTGTTGATGAGACCTCTGCTTTCCAGTTCCTCCTCGAGTCGGTCTTGAACGTCCCGATCACGCCAGAACTTTTCTTTTTCCATGTCGACTGACTTTGCTTTTGCACCAACGAGTCCGTAGAGGAACTTCACGACACCCGATGTGTTGTTATCAGAGAGTTTTCCGGCCGTGGTGTAGAAGCGACCAAGAGCGGTGTTCAGGAAGTGAAGCTTATAAGCGTTTGCTCGATAGCTGACATTTCCGCTTTTATCTTTGTGTTCATTGACCTCTAGCCAGTCACGCAGTCCGGGGACGGCATTCACGAACGGATAGACTCGGC
>CAYHMS010000073.1:0-1195 GCA_964357805.1 uncultured Candidatus Saccharibacteria bacterium
GCGAAGCAATGGAAAGGAATTCGGTCTTGGCCTGGTCTAACTGCTTCAGTTTCTCGTTAGCCACGCCCAATTCCCCGGCCAATTTCTCCATTTGTTCGCGGGTTTTAATCTCCTTAAGAACGCTACGAATAAGCAGGGTGCCGAAAAAAATTACCATTATTAATAAAATACCGTCAATTATTCTCTCTTTCCATTCTTCAGCTAATAATATTCTTCCGAACAAAAAAAACCAAATTGTAAAAATCAAAAACTGAGTAGTAATGACTTTAATTTCAAGAAGTTGATATTTAAACATTGAATAAACAACCGTCAACGCAGATACAACAATCGTAATATTAAAAACAGGATATATATCTATGTTATAGACCGGTAAAAAAGATGTCGCACCTCCGATAAAACCAACAGCAAAAGCAATTATCAGATATTTTATTTGATGTTTGATAATATCATCTTTTTTTCTATATTCTTTAAAAAGTATGGCTATGCTATAAATTGCGCTGCCTAAAAATATCAATATAAACAAAGAATAAAGACTGGTTGGGGTAATATAATAAAACTGGTCAAAAGCAAAACGCAATTGGCCAAAAAAATAATCAGTGAATATATTGAAAAAGAAAAAAATAAACGATAGTGTATAAAAAATTATTAAAAATTTATTTTTACGTTTTTCTAAAAACTCTAAAACGAAATGAACCAACAGAACAGGAATGAATATTACGCCAATTTCTGCAATACGCCACCAGAAAACTGATTTTTCAATATTAAGAGCTGTGGTAAATTTAAAAATACCCAATCCCCATATTGCCACAGAAAGAGAAAAAAGACCCCAAATAAAATGCATCTTTCTTTTTGTATTTACAAAAGTATAAAGAGCCAATATAAAAGACGCTATCGCAATAATTAAACCTACTACAGAAAAAATATTCATAATATTATATTATTTGGAAACCTAATATTTTATTGTCTTGTTCAATTTTCGTGATAATTTTTTCTCTATCTAAAGATATATGAAGATTATTAAGTATTGCTCTACCCGGTGCAACAACGCATCCGGATCCCAAATAAACATTATTACCTAAACAACAACCAAGAAATACATTCTCTGTATCAACTTTTAATCCATCTTTCATAACTGTTATATTTTTATTATCAAGACGAAAATCAGTTAAAACAACTCCTGAACCAATAAAACAAT
>CAYHMS010000074.1:0-1186 GCA_964357805.1 uncultured Candidatus Saccharibacteria bacterium
CCACAAACTCAAATGATTTTTTTGTGAAATTTAGAATATCTGGAAATTCTCCAAATTGAGGCAATACCATTGGTCCCATCACGGTTTGAACGCCTGATTTTTTCATTAAAGCGAAAAGAAGCACGGTAATGTCGCTATACCCGATAAATAATTTGCTGTTATTTTTTCTTATCAAATTATAATCAAGTTTATCTAAAAGATCATTCGCGGTATATCCACCGATGGTCGCTATTATAGCTTTTACTTTAGAGTCAAGAAACATATTGTGAATATCATCGACGCGCTCTGCCATAGTTCCAGCAGAATAATCTTCTACTTTATCAACTGTGTTTCCCAATTTAATCTTATATCCCATTCTTTCAATCGCTTCAATGCCTCTTCGCATTCTTTGCGGACAAAAAAAACTCACTGGCGCAGACGGTGCCACAATACCAACGGTATCCCCTTTTCGTAAATTCTTCATAATTTTTTATACTAATTTATTTTGTTGCAATGGCCATTAATACGTTACCCCTACCAACTACATCTTTTTTATTATAATTATCTAATTCAATTTTGAGTATTTTTTTAAATATTTTATTATTAGACAATTTATTTTTGATACTACTTGTGCTTCCGTGTGTATAAGTTTCTTCCATTCCAGGATAAAAAAAGTTTGGACCACCAATAATTTTTACATCGCTAAACCCACTATCTAAATATAATCTTTTTAGCTCATCTGGAGTATAACAATAAACATACGGCATCAATTTATTAAAACGTGTCTTTGATCTATCTTTTATGAACCTTAATTCCACCATCTGATTGGTTAAAATAGAAAAATAGTAAGAATGATATTTATTAGCCACAATACTGATGTGTGATCCTCCACTCTTTAACTTTTTAGCAATCTCCTTTAGCGCCTTTTTTGGTTCTTTTGTAAAACTGATCACATTATAAAAAGACAACGAAATATCGTAATGTTCATTTTTTATTTCATCCATTTTTTCAATATTCCCCAGCAAACATTTAAATTTATAATTCAAATTATTTTTTGCTATTTTTATTTTAGCTTCATCAAGCATTTTTTGCGATATGTCAATTAATTCTCCGCTAATTATGTAATTTCCATTAAACAACTGATAAAAAAACATCGTCCACCTTCCAGTTCCCGCCCCCGCATCAAGTAGTTTTATTTCCTTCTTGC
>CAYHMS010000075.1:0-1155 GCA_964357805.1 uncultured Candidatus Saccharibacteria bacterium
CTAACGGAACGAGTGAGGATTGATAGCAGCGGCAACGTCGGCATCGGGACGACGACGCCCGCATACAAACTCTCGGTAGAAGGTATCGGGCACTTCGGCGACTACGCCCGCGCCTCGTACTTCCTCGCGACAAGCACAACGGCGACGAGTACCTTCTCGGGCGGCTTCTCGGCGGGCAACAACGCCGCGCTGGTGGTGAATCAGGCGGCCACCGCTAATTCTCTCTACATCAACCCGAGCGGGAATGTGGGGATTGGGACGGTGAGTCCTGATGGCAGATTGCATGTTATGACAGCAAGCGCGGGAACTGTAACCGCGGCAATCGCTGGTGCAAACCTTGTTGTTGAAAGTAATACGGATGGCGGAATTTCAATATTAACTCCTGACATATCTGCCGGATATTTGATTTTCGGTTCTCCATCAGACAACGACCATAGCTTTATTTACAGCAACTACAATAGTGGCAGTCCATTTATGGGCTTTAACACAGTTGCTGGGACTGCAGAGGATATGACAATCCTAAGCAATAGCAACGTCGGCATCGGGACGACGAGTCCGGCATCAGTTCTTTCCGTATCTGGGCAGTTTCGTAGTGGCTCCAACAGTCAATTTGTTATGGCGGCTAATGGCGTCATGGTCAATGTCCCAACCGTTTCTGCCCTCTCCTTCCTTTTCGCTGGAGGCGGATACTTCGCAGGACAATCGGATTTGAATGGTGAATCTGACTTTGGTCACAATGCTTATTACAACAATGGCTGGAAATACCGACAATCTAGTCCAGCGATGAATCTTAATCTATATAACGGTGCTTTCACTTTTGAACGCGCAGTGGCGGGTACCGCCGATGCGGCTCTAACGTGGATTGATACTATGAAAATAGATAATCTAGGCAACGTCGGCATCGGGACGACGAGTCCTGCTTCATTATTGAGCGTGCACGGCGCGGGATACATTTCAAGTTCGCTGTTTGTCGGTGGCGCGATAACGGCAACATCAACTCTGAATGTTACCGGCCTCACCACCCTCGGCAACGCAAGCACTACGCAGTTGTCGGTCTCAAACACCGCGTATTTCCCCGGTTCTGGTATTTGGAATTCAAGCGGCAACGTCGGCATCGGGACGACGAGTCCGGCATCAGTTCTTTCCGTATCTGGG
>CAYHMS010000076.1:0-1089 GCA_964357805.1 uncultured Candidatus Saccharibacteria bacterium
TGTTCTAGTTCACATACATACCGTACACATAGGAAGCTATGAAAGGTACAATTGGCGTTCCTATGCGCTACAAAGGATTTCTTGTCCCTAGAAGGAGATATATCAGCCGTATCCTTCGGGGTGACATTACCAAAAAAGCACACCAACGGCTGGCATGGATGGATTTTTATGAAAAGACGGGCAACGCCCGTCTGACGTGTCGTCATTTCGGGATATCCCCGGATACATTCTGTCGATGGAAAGCTCGATACAAACCAAAGAACCTCAAGTCTTTGGAGGCTGATCCAAAAACAAAACGACCACATACAGTGAGAACACCTGTCACACCGTCTCATGTTGTTTCTTTGATTCAATCATTGAGGGAACAATACCCGCGTTGGGGGAAAGAAAAGATTGCCCGGTTAATCTGGAAAAAAGGCTATCAGATTTCCGTCTCCTCAGTAGGGAGAACTATTGGACGATTAAAAGAAAGAGGAGTGCTCCGGGAGCCCATTGCGAATTTCATTTCCTCCAAGAAACGATATCTGAAACGTGCCTGGGGAGTGAGGAAACCAGACACATTTCATGCGCATATTCCCGGAGATCTGGTACAGGTGGACACCATGGATATCCGTCCTGTCCCTGGAGTCGTTAGGAAACAGTTTACCTCAAGAGACATTGTGTCCAAGTGGGATACCCTCCATGTGTTTGGACATGCAACAGCACTCCTGGCTGCTAAATTTCTTGATATGCTCATGGAGAGTACGCCATTTCCCATTCGAGCTATCCAGATTGATGGAGGCAGTGAGTTTAAAGGAGCATTTGAAGAAGCCTGTAAACAACGAGGTATCATTCTCTATGTACTTCCACCCAGAAGTCCAAAACTCAATGGCTGTGTGGAGAGAAGTAACCGCACCCATACAGAAGAATTTTATGAGCTCAATGATTTTTCGTTTGATATCAAGGTACTCAATGAAGAACTTCGTGAATGGCAAACCATCTACAATACAGTGCGTCCGCATCAGGCTATTGGATATTTAACTCCACTCGAGTATATTACTCAGTGGAAACAACAAGGAGGATGTGTACGGGATGTACTGAACTAGTACA
>CAYHMS010000077.1:0-1041 GCA_964357805.1 uncultured Candidatus Saccharibacteria bacterium
AAGAAAACTCTTAAGATTACTGAGACAATGTCTCTGTAATAGAATCTGATGTCATAATACCGTAACCGTTTGCAAAGTCGCCATCTTCAATACCTGAAGGTGTTTGCGTGGCATTACTTGACCAGATAAAGTCATCGTGCGTATCCTCATCAAGCATTGCCGCTCCTGCTGTATATAACGCGCCTCCTGAATATGCAGCCCATGTCGGGTATGCTGAGTCGCCATTAAGCGTTGATGTGATTGACGCTCCTGCGGCAGAACCTGCCACAGTGCCCTTTGCCTCAAAGTAAATCGTGCTTCCAGCAGGAACCTGAATTGTTGTTGATGCTGAAGACGAGTTATTTGCGGTAAAGTCAAACTGAGTTGTTGAATCTACCCAGTTTGTGGCCATGCTAACAGTTGTTGGAAGGAAAGCGCCTGTACCATCATAAAGACCTGTTACAGGGTCGCCAAAGCCAGAACTATAGTAAGCATACACATTAACATCTGACAATACAGCTGTTGTTGTCGCGAAAGAAAGGGTAAACTTAGACACTCCAACATCGCCTGCTGAATCAGCGCTTACTTTCCATCTTGCTAAAACCTTTGATGAACCATTGCTCAATGTTGAACTACTTAATGCAACTTTCTGAATTGTTGGTAATGACTTGAACAATCTTACTCCAGATGACGCAGAATCAGCTGCTGTGGTTGAATTGATTGAATCACCTGATTGCTGTCCAGTGCCGTTTGTTTCTGTCAATTCACCTCCATCATAATCAACAGAGATAAAGTGACCGCCAACTGTTACTGGCTTGCCTGTTCCAATTTGAGGAAATTCCGCCTTAATTGTCATTTTCTTACTTCCATCTTTAGGAATTATAAATCCTGTAATTGTTCCAGTGGCAGTTGTATTTGTTCCTGTGAATACAGCTGAACCAACTTGCGTTGCTCCATCCCACAAAGTTAATTGTGTGATATCGCTTGCTGAAGATGACGCAGTGTTAGTTAATTGCAAGTGAACCTTATTAAGGCTAATTGCCTCATCTACGCCAGTAAACT
>CAYHMS010000078.1:0-1025 GCA_964357805.1 uncultured Candidatus Saccharibacteria bacterium
CGTGCATTCCGTACTCAGTTAGGACACTCGTTAAGATACGAGAATGAATCACAAAGGAGACCTGACGCGTGCCGAGCGTCTTGAAATAGGCATTCTGCTAGAGAAGAAATACAAACAACGACCCATCGCTAGAGCCCTCGGGCGCAGTCCGAACACCATCTCGTATGAGATACGAACAAACAGCACGCTTGGCGTATATGACCCTCGCAAAGCGGATGCCAAAGCTCGAGTACGAAAGCACTATCGAAAACTAGAGTGGTCGAAGATTGAAGCCAATCCAATTTTGAAAAGACTGGTGGTGAGGAAACTCAAGAGGGGATGGAATCCTGACGAACTCGCTGGATATTTGAAGCGCACTAAAGCGAAATCGTACGTCTCGAAGACCGCCATATACCTCTGGCTCCGTACTTCTCGGGGCGAGCGATACTGCGAATTTCTGTATTCAAAACGGAAGCGGGTGAAGAAGCAGAAACTAAAAGCGAAGAAGGCCTTGATTCCAAACCGCGTTGGTATTGCTGAACGTTCTGCGAGCGCCGATCATCGCACTCGGGGCGGACACTGGGAGCGGGACACCGTGGTGGGACGCAAAGGAACGCCCGGAGGACTTGCCACGGCGCAAGAGCGGAAGACCCGCCTGGTTGTGGCGCACAAAGTGGAAAGCATGAGAAGCACGGAGCATCTTGATGCCGATCGTCTGTTGTTCAAAGACATGAAGACCTTGAGCATCACGCGCGACAACGGTATCGAAAACAGAGCGCATGAAGAGCTCGGCATCCCTTCTTTCTTTTGTGACCCGTACTCGTCATGGCAAAAGGGCGGCATTGAGAATGCGAACAAGATGCTGCGAGGATTCTTTCCGAAAGGAACCGACTTCAGTGAGGTGACACAATCTGAAGTTGATTGGGCAGTTCGGCTGATTAACGAGAAGCCAAGAAGAATTCTCGGCTATCGTTCCTCGCTTGCAGAGGCAGCGAGGTTGAGTATTATTAGAAAATCGAGTGTCCTAATTCTGGGCTGAATTTAGG